>JAHEKC010000053.1 GCA_024638565.1 Bacteroidota bacterium | reverse complement strand
AGCAATGCCGAATCCCTGCCCTCAAGGAAGGAGGCAAATACGGAAAGCAACCTTTCTATGCGTTTCACTTCAACGAAACGTGCCACCACGCCAATGACAAATTTACCTTGCAGGCATCGTGCTGTTTCCTCGTCTTCCGGTTCGGGTTCGCCGATCAGCTCATTGAATAAAACGCCGTTCGAAATGACGCTGCATGTCGTGCCATCCAGTCCGTACCGGTCAAATGAAACCTGCCTGGAAAACCCGGAATTAAAAGTGATGTAATCTGCGTGACTATTCAGGAAGCGGCGCAGCAGGCGGTCAATCATGTACTCGGTTTGCCTGCGCCTGCGTCCGAATCCGAAGTTCCCGTGAATGGTGAATACAATACGCTTTTGCGATGTTTTCGCAGCCCATGCAACAACGGGGTTGTAGGCATGCATATGCAGGATGTCGAATCTTCGGAAGAGGCGCACCAGGAACCGGTATTTTCCCGGACGAAAATCCATGCCGGATGTGAACCGGGCAAAATGAATCGGAAACGGTGCGTTACGGAATCCATCCATGAGATCTTCCGGTTTTTCCAGCTTGCAGATAAGCAATTCGGGTGTGGTGGAGGCTTCCAGGGTCTGTGCGCGACAAAGCTGGTTCACCTGTGATTCGATACCCCCCGTTGTGCCAGACCAGATAATGTGCAGTATTCTTCTGTTTTCGCCCATCCGGAATTCAGGTCTTGTGAGCAATGGTGACGTAGCCAATGCACCCGTATTCCATCTTCTTTCGAATTCCACCAGGCAGCCCTTTCCCGGCAAGTCCATGGAAGAAAAGGTAAATCCACTGGGGCCCGTATACCAGCAGAAGCATGAATGGATTGAGTGCGGAATACAGGAATGAAAGCCGCGTGACCTTAGCAAGTTTGTTCCAGAACTTGAGGATCGGGCGTATTACCAGCTGAATGGAAGACCCGGCCAGCCCACTAACCGGCCTGATCGCATCCGCCTGGAAGCCATTCTTACGCAGGATGTAGCCGATGCCGTGGCGGGTATACCGGTAGTGATCGTAGGTGTCGTCGCAGATCGGCACCATGAAGGGGGATGTCATGATCAGGGTTCCTCCGGGTTTCAGAATTCTTCGCACTTCCCGCAACATATCGGATGGCTCCGTGATGTCGTGCAGCACTTCTGCCAACAAGACCGCGTCTACGCTTCCATCCGCCAGGGGTATTTCATAGACCGTACATTCGATGTCGACATCCGTTTTGTCGAAATAGGAACCCGGCATATCGGCACCAATAGTCTTGCCGCATACGGGATCATAAAGTTCCATGTACGGCCGGGTGCCGCATCCCAGGTCCAGCAGCACTTCATAGCGAACTCCGGAAAAATGGTCCCGGAGCATCCTGGTCCGAATGGTCTCTTCGATAATGGAACCCGGGTTTCTAGACATGCTGCAAGGCGGGCGTCAGTCGAATTTTTCGGAAAAGCCAGTAGTGAGATGGGAGAAACCAGGAAAGTGATGCACGTTGTACCGTTTCATGTTCCTGAAATACTCGAACCGTTTTTCCACGATCTCCGGGGCCTGGTGCTTCATGGGGAAGGTAAATGTCCATCGGTTAAGCCTGTGCTGAAGATTGTAATACCGGCGTCCGAGAAAAAAGAGTGCACCGGGAAGCGGCAGGCCGCTCCTGCGCCATTCGGCCGACGCACCCGGAATCAATTCCACGTTTCGCGTATAGGAATATGATGCACGCAGTGGCACATAAACCGGGTGCATGGCTGTTTGTTCTTTTACAAATGCGGTAAATATCCCGTAAAAGGACCGGATCCATTCGGAAAGCTCGGCTACTGCCGGCTTTCGTTCCTGCCACCGGGCCATCCATACGCGCAATTTAGCCACGGCCTCGTGCAACGGGCCGGAAGTAATATCGAGGAATTCAAGGTCGTAAGCAAGCCCCTTCAGGTGCTGCAGCATAGCCCGTAATTTAATTATTCCATAAGAAACCTGCAGGGTCAGGTCGATGTAGTTGGTGATTACGTACTCGATGGCAGTCTGGATCTTGAGGGCTTCTTCTTCATCACGTGATCGTGCGGGTTTTATGTGAAGGCGTTCAGCATCTCCCCAGATGCATTTGCTGTTGAACCAGAAGGTATAATTTGGAGTGTCCCGGTAAAAGGACCAGGACATGGCGTCAACACCGTGTGATAAAAGATGTGCATATCCTGGCGGAAATCTTTCCAGTGGCTTCAGATCACACCGTGTGTCGTCCTCGAAAACCACAAGCAGGTCGATGTCCGAAATGCCGGGCGACATCAGGCTTCCGAAGCGAATGATCCCTATGACACCGGGAAATTCGCGAATGCGGCGGACAAGGGACCCAACCGCCTCTTCATAGTCCTTCGGCTCCGCGGCGCCCGGTAGATCGATGAATTTTAACCCCATGTCGGAAAGCGGTCAAAGATACTACTCGGGGTTGAAAGGAGTTAACGGACAATAAGATGCGGTTTCCTGGCGGTTCGGTGGTGTTCCATATTTTTGCGCCGCCCGGCCGGCCCGGGCACCCCCACAAAGTGGAGCAAAAGGAACGAGCGGCGGACGAGGAATCGCCGGGGCGGAAACGCCCGGAAAAGAAATACAAGGTCATCTTCCTGGGGAAACTGCCGCCCCCGTATATCGGGCCGGCAGTGGCCTGCCGGATCCTGATCAACTCCAGGCTTAAAGACGAGTTCAGGCTGATCCATCTCGACCTGTCGGATCATCGTGACATCAATACCCTTGCACGGATCGACTTTATAAATATATGGCTGGCGGTAAAACAGTATTTTCTGCTGTTTTTCATGGTGGCCAGGCACCGTCCCGATCTCGTATACATTCCTGCAGGTCAATCCACGGTGGGGTACCTAAGGGATGCCGGCTATATCCTGATTGCGAAACTCTTTGGCCGGAAGGTGCTGACCCACCTGCGCGGCGGATATTTCAGGAACTGGTATAACGAATCCGGCAGACTGATGCAGGCATTTGTGCGTTTTGTGCACCGGAAGGTGGACGGCCAGATCGTATTGGGTAATAACCTGCGAAGTCTGTTCAACTGGCTGTTGCCGGATGAAAGGATTTACGTGATTCCAAACGGCGGTGACTTTCAGCTGCCGGAACGCAGCACTGCGCATAAAAAGATTACCGTATTGTTCCTTGGTAATTTTATAAGATCCAAGGGGGTGCTCGAGGTGCTCTATGCGACACCTGCCGTTTACAAGGCCTGTCCTGACATCGAATTCGTATTTGCAGGCGAATGGCGCGATGATGAAACCAGGAAAGACTTTATTGCATTCCTCGAAAAGTACCCTGACCTTCCGGTCAGGAACTCGGGGCCTGTAAAAGGAGACGAGAAGTTCCGGCTGCTTGCCGGGGCGGACATTTTTGTTTTCCCGACCTATTACCGCAATGAAGGGCATCCCTGGGTCATCGTGGAAGCGATGGCTGCCGGCCTGCCGGTGATATCGACCAACCATGCCGCTGTACCGGAGACGGTGATTGACGGAACGAACGGTTTCCTCGTGGAGAAGAAAAGCCATGCAGCCGTGTCGGAAAAAATCATCCGGCTGGCGTCCGACCCTGCGCTGCGGCAGCGTATGGGTGGGGAAAGCAGGAAGTTATATCTTGCGGAATTCACGGAATCGCGCATGGTAGAACGCATGGCGGATGTATTCATGCGGGTGATCAGTCAAAAGGATTAGATGGTGAAAACAGCACTCGTTACCGGCGGTGCGGGCTTCGTTGGAAGTACGCTGGTGGATCGCCTGATCCATGATGGAGGATGGAAGGTGATCTGCCTGGATAGTTTTGATGACTTTTATGACCGGGAACGAAAATGGCATAACATTGAGCAGGCTTCCGGCAGCGTGAATTTTACGCTTGTCGAGGGAGATATCTGTGACCGCGAGCTGCTGGACCAGGCATTGCAGGATCCGGTGGATGTCATCGTGCACCTGGCCGCACGGGCCGGTGTGAGGCCTTCCATCCAGCGGCCCCGGTTGTATGAGCACGTCAATGTAGGCGGAACCATGAATTTGCTCGAGTTTGCCCGGGAACGTGAGGTACCGCAATTTGTGTTCGCGTCCTCCTCGAGTGTCTACGGGACGAATCCCGGCTTTCCATGGTCAGAATCCGAAAACGTACTCAGGCCCATAAGTCCCTATGCCGCCACCAAGGTGGCAGGCGAATTGATGGGACATACCTACAGCCAGCTATACGGGATCCGGTTCATCGCCCTGCGGCTGTTCACGGTTTTCGGACCACGTCAGCGCCCGGACCTGGCGATTCATAAGTTCTACAGTATGATGACCGGCGGCCTTGCCATTCCGTTTTTCGGGGATGGCTCGTCGAGCCGGGACTATACGTACGTGGATGACATTGTCGAAGGCCTGTTGAGCGCCATGGCCTACGATCGCTCGGCCTTCGAGGTCGTCAATCTCGGGAACAACCGGTCCGTATCCCTGTCGGAAATGGTCAGGGTGATCGAAGAAGTTGCCGGTGTGAAAGCAGTGCAAGAAAAGCTGCCGCCGCAACCAGGTGATGTGCCGCATACACGAGCCGACATCAGCAAGGCAGCCACCATGCTGGGGTACCAGCCCGCCACCTCGCTGGAGGCCGGTATTAAAAGGTTTCACGAATGGTTTGGATCGCTTGGCGTTAAGAGCGGATCCCTCTGATCATTTTCCGGCGCGCAGCAGTTCCATGAGCTTCCCGGCTCGAAACACGGTTATCGACCGCTTGCCATCTACCACTGCCCGGCTGCCCGAAATCGATACCGTATGGAATCCCTTTCCGTAGCTTCCGGGTGACGGCCCAATCCTGTTCACTGTTTTTTCCGCATACCGGTCTGGTGAAAGTTCCATCACCTCCTGAATGACCACGCCGCCCCCATAGGTATCCGTATTATCCTGGGCCGGCCGGTAAAGCCTTCCTTCGATCTCGAAAAGCGGGCCTGCGGGCCGGGAGGACCCGATGTCAATTTTTACAGGATTCTGCTTATGGGGATGCCAGGGGCCTTCCAGGTGTTCGGCATGGTGCAGGTACAGGTGGGTGCCTGCTTCCTTGCCAAGTTTGCGTGTCGACCACATCCACCAGTGGCCTTCGTGACGGTGCAGGGTATTGTCAACGCCATCAAATGCGGATAAAAGTACATGCGCTTGCCGGAGTGCGGGTACACCAGGGTTAAATCGGTAAAGCGCCACATTATCGTGGTCGTTCGATTCAGGCACGCACCACCACGAGCCGTCATGCCGGAAGACCTGTGGGTAGGAAAAATGCCCGGGGCCCGTCAGGACCGTTCGCGGGTTGCCGCCGTCCATTCCCGTGCAGGCGATATCACCGGTTTGCGTACGGTCATGGAAATGCTCCAGCATCACCAGCGGACCTTCTTCCGTTTCCGCGATAAACGGGTCCGCATAGTAGTCGTATCCACTGGGCGGGCGGAACCAGTCTATCCCGGGAAGTATTTTAATATGCAACAGGTCCTCATGGCGGAGCGTTGCGGTTCCCACGTTCCACTTGTCAGCGCGGAATACATTTCTGATCACTAAGTTGACACGTGCCACCATGGTGCGCCAGGCCAGTTGCAATGCATGCCATTCAGTGAAACGGGCCAGGGAATCTTCGCCAAACTCGAGCATATCGGCTACCGTGGCTTCCGGTTGATCCAGGAATGACCGGAGCAAATGACAGCAGGACCCAACGACCTGCACGTTGTTTCGCGCCACCGAATGAAATACGGTGGCCAGCCGGGCTTCCCGCAGCACTTCTGTCGTACCGTCGGCCGTAAGCCTGGTCAGCACCAGGTGTGTGATCCCCGGCACAAGGACCGGGCTGAGCGACAATTGCCGGTCAAGGCGATAATTTCCGGCCGTCTGAAGTCGTACCACGCCCAATGGTATCCGCGGAAGGACTTCCGGGACCCGGGTATCTCCAAGGCACCATACCAGGTCGGGAGGGTTTTGCCAGGCAGGACCCTGTTCTGCGCCGCCTGCATGGAGTGGAATTTTCCGGAAAACATCCGCGATTTTCAGCCGTTCCATCTCCGGCCTGCGCGTACAGCTTGCTTCCAGGCGTCGCTCTGCACGGGTCGGGGGCGGGCCGGAAGCAGGTAATCCCTCGAAAAAGCAATTAAGCTTCACGTGGCCGGAAGCCTGCAGTTCTAAAAGCGCATCGGCTTCCCATCTCCTGATGGTGTGGCCGTCACAGCAAACGGCAATGGAATGGTGCATCCTGTTCAGCGGGATCCCGGACAAATATAGCGGTTCGGGAGCAGGGTGCCCTGATGCCCTCCGCGATTCACTTATTTTGCCTTATGTTGCACCGGCCGGATACCGATGAATACATTAAGCGACAAGATCAGGAAGAAGCTCGTATATGCCAAAGCACGGATGAACCGGGTAACCTACCGGTGGATGTCCGAACCCGATCCTGAGAAATGGGTTTTTATCATCGGATGTTACAATTCCGGCACGACCCTGCTGCACCAGTTGCTCTCCCAGCACCCATCCATCGGGAGTATGCCACTGGAAGGAAGGCAGTTCACGGATGAGCTGCCATTGGCTGAACACTACGGGCTTGACAGGCTATGGGCTTTGGATCCCCGCCGTTTTTACCTTGATGAGCATACGGGCGACCAGATTAATGTGTCAAAAATCAAAAAGCAGTGGGCTTTCATGTACAACGATCCGCGGAAGCCGGTATTGCTGGAGAAGTCGGTGATCAACGCCGCACGAACCCGATGGTTTCAAAAGCATTTCAGGAACAGTCATTTTATCGTTATCGTAAGGAACGGCTATGCCATCGCCGAAGGCATACGCAGGAAGGCAGGCCACCCGCTGGAGAAGGGAATCCGGCAATGGAAGGAAAGTTACCGGATCGTATTTGATGATTTACCGCACCTGGACCGCAGTATCAAGGTGACCTATGAGGAGCTAACCGACAGGCCAGCTGAAACCCTCGAAAGCGTCACTTCCTTTCTAGGACTGAAACCACTGCCGGCGGATACCCTGCGCGGACGCTTCAAGGTCCATGGTGAAGAAAGCGGGATACGCGACATGAACGCGGGCTCGCTGGCCCGGCTTTCGGAGGACGACCTGGATGTGATCGAGCAGATCGCAGGTGATATGCTGGGCCGTTTTAACTATGCGCGCCCTGTGCCGACGTCGCCAGGAGTGTAGCCGCAGCGTGACATGACATCCCCGCATACGGAAAGCAGGATTTCCTTCTGGCTATCGGACCAAAGAGGCCAGGGTGGCAGCGATTCCCTGATAAAAGGCTTGCCGCGAAACCATGCATAAAGCCGCCTGGTGGCTGCCGGCCTGGTGGCATTGACGGGTGAGGTCACCGCCTCGTGCCATTCCGGTTCCGGCATTTCAAGTCCGAGGGGTTCGAACAGGTTTTGAACGGTATAGCTGTAGTCTGATATGATTGATTCGAACCGGATCAGCTGCGTATCCTGATCCAGAAGCCTGCGGGTCGTCTCCGCCCAGTTCCAGCAAACCTGGTACAGCTTATCGCCATCCAGCCAACTTTCCAGCGCATCCCGATCTTTAGGTACCACATGCACATCGGCGTCATTGCGCCGGGTATAAAGGGATCGCACGACGGCACGCGGATCACGGACCAGGTGAAGGACGCAACGTGGGCGGAAGATCTTGTGAAGGGCAGGGACGCAGTGATGCAACATTCCGTTTACATCTATAAAAAGGCCCTCGCGGAATGCCGATTCCAGTTTATGACTTTCACGTTCCAGGTACGGAATGGTGTATTCTTGCTCTTGCAGGTACCAGCTCAGCAGCCAGAATTCACGGTTCCCGATATGCTCATGCCTTGCATGTGCATTTGTGCGACCAAGAAGGGAAGCGAGAAACTTGGTGCCGGACCGGCCCATTCCCGTGATGAAGGCATATTCCATGTTGCGATGGCTGACTACCGTTGGAAGGCGTGGCCCGGGTTCGATTCCTGCATTTTTGAACCCATAAGGCGGACAAATATGACCATTTCCCCACACAGGGAATCATAGCGTCGTTTCAGGTTTCCGGGGATGGGCGGGTACAGCGGGGCAAGCAGCCTGTAAGGCAGGAAGTGAAGGCGTGCCAACACATGCGCTGATCCCGGTGGCGCCTCCCAGCCGGACCGGATGGCGGACACATTTTCCATGACGTTCCATTCGGCGGGGCTGAACATGGGCCGTACGGTTTCGAAACTGGCCTTCTTGCCGATAGACTTCCCTTCCAGGGCCTGGTAAAACAGGGCAGGAAGCAACATGAACCTGCTCAGTACGGTCTTGAGTTCGTACAGGTTCGCAACGGGTTTTTGAAGCCTTTCTACCAGTGATCCGCAATAGCCGGGAAACGAAGCCTTGAAATCCGCCGGCGACTCAGGCGCCACCAGGAGCCGGCACGGTTCCCGGTGAATAAGGCTTTTGGCGCCTGCAAGCACGGAAAGCGGAACCTGCGTCTCATCATAGCAGGCAAGATCGGAAGCGGCGATCACGAACCAGCCATGGTGCTGCAGCGGGTCGGCCTCAATCATGATCCTCCGGGCGCTGCTCAGCCGGCGTGCCACCGTGGCCAGCGTATTTTCGTTTTTAAAAAGCCGGTCCTTCAGGATCACCAGTGCATCGAAGTCGCTATAACCGATCTCCTCACCGCTGGCCAGGCTGCCGTGTACGGCTGCCAGTTCGAGGGAATCGCTGACGGGCTCGAGCCATTTTATCATACGCAACACGTGCATGTGTTGTCCGGTATACGGAGGGATGGTGATGGTTTCGAAGTTCGCGCCGCGCGTGGCTGCATGATCACTTATGGCAAATGACCTGAGCAACCGTCCCGCCTTAAGGCGGAAATGACCGGAAGGCGACAATATGAAACGCAAGAGGTCCTGGGGTGTACGAACCTTAATGTTGACAAAGTCTTCGAGCAGGCGATGCCGGCTGTGGGTGTCCATGTTATTGATCCCAGCCGTATCGCTTGCCGACGAGGCTGTATAGTTTTTCGTTGTCGTCCCGGAAGTGGCTGAGCAGTTTTTGCCGCATCGCGGGGTCCAGCCGGGTGTAGGCGCCTGCGTCGCCCTTGTTGTACCTGGGGAAGAAAGGGAGCTTTCCGGCAGGCAGCCCGAGGTGTGCACAGGCATCGCGGTATACCTCGCCGGGCCGTGTAAAGAGATCCGAGCTGTCAATAACCAGGATTTGTTCACGATCAAAATGGCTGAACCAGTTGCCGAGCTGATGGGCATACCTGCCGCGGTCGAGGTAGGAGTGATGGAAATGTTCGAACGAAAAATTGACGGAACCGGACGCCAGGCGCTCCGCTTCCCCGGCAATCCTGGCAGGCTCACGGGCGAACGCCTCTTCCATGGCCAGGTCCTCCTTGCCCGCGCGCACCCGGTGATTATAATGGGAGACCGCCCTGTCCACGGGGTTTCGCAGCAGGACGAACAGCCGGGCATCAGGCACCACCTCCCTGGCTCTTTGCGGTGCCAGCGGGTGGTACAGGTAGTACGGTGAACTTTCGCCTGACAGCATCCGGTCACAGCCGGGCCGCAGCTTCCTGTTGCGAACGGGGAAGAAGGAGCGGTACCAATCGACCCCTTCCCGGTAGTAATAGTCGAAGAAGTGCACTTCCTTCCGGAAGCATGGCGTTATGCACGCGTGCTGGACCAGGTAATTATAGAGGGAGGTGGTGCCCGACTTCGCGGCCCCGATGATGAGAAAATCAGGCAGCGTGCGTTTGTGCGCAGTCAGGCGACGGCCTGTCATCGTCACCTTGTTCCGGATTACGGTCGTCAGCGGTGTCTTGCGGCTCATGTGGTGTCGGCAAGCTGGTTCAGTTTTTTGATTGAAACCAGGGTGAAGGTGGAAATTATTGTCGTCTTCATCAGCAGTACGGTCAGTGCCATGCCGGTGGCCTGCCAGGGCGGTACTAAGATAAATGCCAGTCCGATCCCACCTGCAAGGGTGAAAAGATAGACCATGAACCGGTAACGCACCAGCCCCAGGCTTAGCATCATGCCCTGGTTCCAGAAGAACACGGATGCCAGCATCGAGGTAAGAATGGTAATACGGAGTGCGCCGGCGGCAGGGGCGAAGTCACCCCCGTAAATGAGTGTAACCAGCCACGGGCTGAGCAGCATGACAACCGCCGCCACGGTTAATGCCGGTACGGCGGCTGTCTTCATGATCCGCAGGATCATGGTTTTGATTTCCGTCACTTTCCTTTCCGCTACCAGGTTGGAAAGCTGAGGGTATATGCTTTGCATAAACGGATCCGTTACGGCCGCACACACACCTGCCAGCCGTTTGGCGATATTGTAGAAGGCCGCGAATGAGGTTCCGGCGATGGTGCCCACCAGGAAGGTGTCACCCTGGTTGATGACCGTAAGCAGCGATTTGCTGAGCGAATTGCCTGCCGCGAAACGGAAGATCTCACGCTTGCTGCCAGCCAGCAGCCGCAGCGGGGCGCCCAGGTGGGCGCCAATTTCATGGCGGAGTTCAACGTATACGACGCTGTTATTGATTAGCAGGTTGACCAGCCTGATGCACAACAGTGCGATGATAAATGACTTGATATCACCGGGGTTCATGAAAACCACCACGCTGATCACCGCGAGTTCCACCACGGAAGTGGCCACCTGGATCAGGGAGTTAATCCTGAATTTGTAATAAAGCCTCAGAATGCTTTTGCCGAGTGGATCGAAGAAAGTGGAAACGTCCGATAAGGCGAACAGCAGGATGTAAACCGCCAGGCCAGGCTGGTCCACGATCTTTTCATAGGCCAGCGAAACGAGCCCCCAGGTAACGAGCAGCGACAGGCAAGCGGTAATGAAGGTGGCGAAGAAGCAGGCCTTCATCAGGGCCACCACCTTGTCCGTGCGCTTTTGGGTGCGGAATTCGGCCCCGAACTTTATAAACGCGTTGCCTATGTTCAGGTTGAAGAAATCCTGCAGCGCCACCACGAACGATGCGATGATGGCATAGGTACCATAGGCCTCAAGTCCCAGGCATCGGGCCACCACGATCGACCGGAGGAATGCGAGCCCGCTTCGGATAATGCTGGAGCCGAGAATCCAGGAAGTGTTTCGAAGGAGAAGCTGCGACTGTTCGTCCAGCCGGTTTTTCAGGTATACGAGGAGCTTCCGCAAGGGCTGAGCGGGCCGGTTAACGTTGGATCGCTTCTTTGAGGTACTTCATGAGCCTGAACGGCTTCTTTTCTTCCTCGTAATAGCCATACCCGTTACCATAACCGTACCCGTAATTGTATCCTCCGCGCGTATGAGGTACAGCATTCATAACCAAGCAAAGGTTCCGTAGCTTGTTTTCTCGGTGCAATTGGTTGATGAAGTCGATATGCTGGTTGCGGGTGACATTATGCCGGACGATATAAATCACAATATCTGCATAATTGGCGTAAAGCATACTGTCCGTTACGATACCGACTGGGGGACTGTCGACAATGATGAACTGGTACTGTTCACTCAGCGCATGGTGGAGATCCTTCATCAACTCACCTTCAATCAATTCGGAAGGATTGGGTGGCTTGGGACCGGAAAGGATGATGTCAAGCCCGGTCACATGCGACTGATGAATAACCTCGTCCAGCCGGGCAGTTCCCGAAAGGAAATTACTAAGCCCCTTTTCGGCATCGATATTGTATTCCCCGCTTGGCTTTGGTTTGCGCATGTCGCCGTTGATCAGCACTACCTTCTTGCCTGACAGGGCGAGGATGGCGGCAATATTCGCACTGCAGAAGCTCTTTCCCTCCGCGCTGATCGATGAAGTGATGAGCAGGGTCTTTTGTTTTTTCTCGGGGGAGTAGAACTGTAAGTTGGTGCGGATGCTCCTGAATGCCTCCGTGATCCTTGACTCGGGCATTTCAGCCACCATAAAGGTTACGGGCGCACGTTTCAGGCCAACCATGCCCAGGATGGGAATGTCCGTCATGCTTTCCAGCATCCCCCGGTCCGAGATGAGTGTATTAAACATCTCCTTTATGTAGATGAAGCCTGCCGGGAGGATGAGCGCCAGGATAATTGCCACGGCGTACGTCTGGTTTCGAACGGGTTTTACCGGACGGTAGGAGGTACGGGCCATGTCGATGACCCTGTTGTCAGATGTGGTGGAGGCGAGCAGGATGGAAGTCTCTGCTTTTTTCTGCAGCAGGTAGGTATACAGCTGCTGGTTGATGCTCGATTCGCGCATGAGGCCGGCAAGCTTGCGTTCCTGGGTGGGCAGGCTTTTGATCTTGCTTTCGATAATCCCAAGCCGCATGGCGGCCTGGTCCCGGGAAGCTTCAAGGCCACCTTTGATACTGCGGATGTTTTCCAGCAGGTTCGATTTCGTATTGAGTATCTGTACGTCCAGGTTCTTGATCAGCGGGTTTTCCTCCGGGGCGGAAGTGGAATGCTTCTGACGCTGCAGGCGAAGGTCGTTGAGCTGTTCGATAAGCCGTTGTAAAAGGATGTCGTTGATGCCGATGCTAGCCGGGGACATCAATTCAAGCTCCTTTTCCTTCTTCACATAATCCTCCAGGTAGTTCAGGAAACTCAGCTTCATGTCGATCTCCGCGATCTGCTGGTCATAGGTCTTCGCACTCCCCACCACGTTTTCCGCCTCGGAACTCATGTCCGCAATACCAATGGTTGATTTGTATTGCTCCACACTTCTTTCAGAAGTATCTACCTGCTGGGAGACGAGAGCCAGCTGGTCGTCGATAAATTTCAACGTATTTCGTGCTAGCTCGTTCTTGTGTTCCACACCGGTTCGCATATATACCTCGGTCAGCTTATTCAGGAAGTCGCCGGCTTTCTCGGGGACCGGGTCGGTAACTTTCAGTTCGAGTATGGTGCTTTTTTTACTGACCGTTTCGATATTAAGGCGCTTGAGGTACCGGTCTGTCAGCTGGTCCCATGAATGAATGATTACCGTCAGGTTCCGCTTTTCATTGGCCGGATCGCTGAAAGCATCGGGATTGAAATTCTCGGACCGTGTCACATGAAACTGCCCGCGGCGGTGCATGACAGTATCACCGAATGCGTATTCCATCTGCACGTCATCCTTGTCGCCCAGGTCAGCGAACTGAATCGAATATCGGCTGGAGTCAAGGATCGTGATGTACATCGGTTTCCCGTATAACCGAAAATGAAGGTTCCGGTACCGGATCCGGATAGGGCTCTGGCGATACATCTCGGAGGTCTTGATATTGCCCCTGAGCATGTAGGTCACATCGAAATCTAATTCCTGGAGTGCCTTTGAGATGACTGCACGACTGGTCAGGATCCCCACTTCATTCTCGAGGCCTCCCAGGTCATAATAGTCATCCAGTTCGGCGAACAAGTCCTGGTGTGCCGCGGATTTCCCCTGTGTCTTGATCAGCAACGTACATTTCGAGCTGTACAGCGGCGTCGTATACCAGTTATAGTAATATGCGGCGACCAGCCCAATCACCAGCGCGCCCAGGTACAGGTACCAGTACGTCATGAAATACTTGTAGAAAAGTTGCCTGGCGCCGCCCCTGTTGACTGTCTTGTACGAATCGTGGTTACCCATATTCAATCGCGCTAATTCCTTTCAAAACGTATAATGAGCACGCTTATCAGTGTGAGCGTGCTCAGGACGATGGGTACGATCCTGTAAAAGTTGTCTGACAAAGCAGTCTTCCCGCGGCCCGGTTCCACATATATGATATCATTCGGGTGAAGGTAGTAATAAGGAGAATCAAATACCTCCCTGCTGGACAGGTCCACACGCCCGAACTCGCGTTGCCCGCCATCCTCCCGGATCACCAGGATGTTTTTGCGCTGGGCGTAAATCGTGAGGTCACCCGCGAGGCCGATAGCCTCCGGGATGGTCAGCCGTTCGTTGTAAACCGTATACACCCCCGGGTGCGTCACCTCGCCAAGCACACTGACCTTGAAATTGTCAAAAAAGACTCTTACCGTCGGACTTTCAAGGTAGCTACTCAGCTTCATTTTAAGTGTATCCCGGATCTGTGAAATGGTAAGACCGCCTACCGCTACTGTACCGATAACAGGCATTTCAATCCGGCCCTGGGCGTCCACCAGGTATCCGTATGCCTGTGTATCGTCCACCTTGGACTCTGAGGAGGTGAGCGGGTTGAAAAAGATGCTTGCTTCGCGGTTTATGCTCGAAATGTAAATTTTCAGGATGTCGTTGTGCTTTATCCTGGGCTCATACACGGGAAGCTGGACACTGGTGCCGATGGCCGCGACCATGGCAGAGTCTTCGCTGATCCGCTCCTGGAAGAAGGTGATATCCTTTTGCGACCTGCAACTGTACATGGCCACGGAGAAAATCAAAAAGATCCAGATCGGAATGCGCGGGAAATCCGATTTTTGCATTATTAGAGTAAGCGGGAAAATCGGCTACGAACGAATGTCCAAAGATAGCAATTACTGCCGGGAAGCGTCCGTCCCGGATGGCCAGAAACATTGGCGTTCATACAGTTGTTACCGGATTTAGCATTAAATTTGTGGGTATGGAAACCATGGACCTCGCACAGCGCGAGAAAACCTTCGAGGATAAGATTAAATCAGGAATCAAGATAGAGCCAAAGGACTGGATGCCTGACAGATACCGCAAGCAGCTGATACGAATGATGTCGCAGCATGCGCACAGCGAGATCGTCGGCATGCTTCCGGAAGGCAACTGGATAACCCGGGCGCCCAGCCTGTCCCGCAAGCTCACCCTGCTTGCGAAAGTGCAGGACGAGGCAGGGCATGGCCTGTACATTTACAGCGCCACCGAGACACTCGGCATTGACAGGTTGGAAATGATCAGCCAGCTGCACACCGGCAAGGCGAAGTATTCCAGCATCTTCAATTATCCCACCACCAACTGGGCGGATATCGGCACCATCGGGTGGCTGGTGGACGGCGCCGCCATTGTGAACCAGACGGCGCTTGCCAAGTGTTCTTACGGGCCCTATTCCAGAGCCATGATCCGCATCTGCAAGGAAGAGAACTTTCACAATAAACAGGGCTACCAGCTGCTCGCCCATATGATGGAAGGCACGAAACAGCAGCGTGACATGGCGCAGGATTCCTTGAATCGCTGGTGGTGGCCTTCCCTGATGATGTTCGGACCCTCTGACAAGGATTCTCCCAACTCAGCGGAACTGATGAGGTGGAAGGTCAAGATGCATTCGAATGATTTCCTGCGCCAGCGCTTTATCGACCGGACCGTTCCGCAGGCGGAAGCCATCGGGCTCAGGATCCCGGACCCGAAGCTCAGGTGGAACGAGGAAACACAGCATTATGACTGGGGCGAAATCGACTGGGATGAATTCTATACCGTCATCAAGGGCAACGGTCCCTGCAACCGGCAGCGCATGCAGGCCCGGGTCGATGCGGATGTCCGCGGGCGCTGGGTACGCAAGGCCGCGGAAGCCTACGCGAAAAAGCACATGAACTGATCAATCTCATTATCCCGGCAACGGGGAGTGGCTATTTTCACCCAAAACGATCTCAATGACTGAACAACAGAACGACACGCAATGGACACTGTGGGAAGTGTTCACGCAGAAATCTTCCGGCGACCCGCATGAACATGCCGGGAGCGTGCGGGCACCCGATCGTGAAACTGCGCTGCTGAATGCACGAGACGTGTACGGACGGCGGAATGAAGCCGTGAATATGTGGGTGGTGGAAGCTTCCCAGATCACAGCCTCCACCCCTGAGGATATGGGGCCGTTTTTCGATCCGGCCAATGACAAGGTATACCGCCATCCGCATTTTTATAAACTGCGGAAAGGTTTAAAGCAGGTGGAGAATGACTGATCGCGATGCCTTGTTCGAGTATTGCCTCAGGTTGGGTGACACCTCCCTGGTGCTTGGCCAGCGGCTCTCTGAATGGTGTGGCCACGGGCCCATGCTGGAGGAGGATATTGCCATGGCCAATATGGCCCTGGACCTGATCGGGCAGTCGCGGATCCTGCTCACCTACGCGGGTGAAGTGGAAGGAAAGGGCCGGACGGAAGATAGCCTGGCCTACGGGCGGGATGCATGGGAGTTCAGGAATGTACTGCTGGCGGAGCAGCCCAACGGCGACTTTGCTTCGACCATGGTCCGGCATTACCTTGTGAGTGTATACAACTATCACCTGTACAGCGCACTCACCAAAAGCGCAGATGATACGATCCGCGGCTTTGCGCAAAAGGCATTGAAAGAACTGGCGTACCATGTACGGCATGCGGGCGACTGGATGTTGCGGCTCGGTGACGGCACGGAGGAAAGCCATGGCAGGGCCCAACAGGCGGTGGATGACCTGTGGATTTTTACCGATGACTTGTTCTACACGGATACCGTGGAGGAAACCCTGTCGAAAAGCGGTGTGGCGCCCCTGGATCCCAACCTGCAAACCAGGTGGAAGGAGGAGGTGACTGCCAGGCTGGAACAGGCCACGCTGAAACATCCTGAAGTCAACAATTACATGCGGGTAGGTGGAAAACAGGGAAATCATTCCGAATACCTGGGCCACTTGCTGGCCGAATTGCAATTTTTACCACGGGCCTACCCCGATGCGACATGGTAACCCTGTCTAACAGGATCTCATGCCTACCAAATCCGAATCTGACATCTTAACCCTGCTGAAGCAGGTCAAGGACCCGGAGATCCCCGTGTTGGATATCGCGGAGCTGGGCGTACTTCGAAAAGTGTATTTCGAGGAAGACGAGGTGGTGGTCGAAATCACCCCCACGTACAGCGGATGCCCCGCCATGCAAGCCATCACCTCAGAGATCGGCAGGGTGCTGACAGGCGCGGGATTCAGAGCCTACAAGGTGAAAACCGTATTGTCCCCCGCATGGACCACGGACTGGATGAATGAAAATGCCAGGCGCAAGCTGGTCGAATACGGCATTGCTGCTCCCGGAAAGGTGAAAGATCACCTCCATCGCCTGCGTACCGGGGAAAAGAAGCCGGTGAAGTGCCCGTTTTGCGAATCAGTGCATACAAGCCTGACCAGTGCTTTCGGCTCCACGGCCTGCAAGGCCCTTCATTACTGCAATGACTGCAGCCAGCCGTTTGAAGAGTTCAAGTGTCACTGAGCCCCTCAAATCCGTAAATTTCCGCCCATGCCCCATATCCTGACAGCATCCAAGGAATCCGTCGCGGTAATCCGGCTTAACCGGCCCGACAAGTTCAATAGTTTTAACCGGCCCATGGCCATTGAATTGCAGGAAGCGTTGAACGGCGCCGCTGCCGATAACGGCATCCGTTGCATATACATAACAGGGGAGGGAAAGGCTTTCTGTGCCGGACAGGACCTGGCTGAGGCCATTGACCCGGAAGGCCCGGGCATTGAGACCATTGTCACGAAGCATTACAACCCTATAATCCGTAAAATCCGTGAAGTGGAAAAGCCTGTCGTATGCGGCGTCAATGGTGTAGCCGCAGGAGCGGGTGCCAACCTCGCGCTGGCATGTGACGTTGTGATCGCTGCTGAAAACGCCACGTTTATCCAGGCGTTTTCAAAGATCGGACTCATCCCGGACAGCGGGGGTACCTGGATGCTGCCACGCATTGTTGGCATGCAGCGGGCCGCGGCCCTGACCATGCTGGGAGCAAAGGTGTCAGCGGCCGATGCCCTGTCCATGGGCATGGTTTACCAAGTGGTCGGTGCGGAGGCATTCGAAGCGGACGCTTTTCGAACTGCCGTGAAACTTGCACAGATGCCTACCCGTGGCCTCGGGTTGACCAAGCGGCTGCTGAATGCTTCCTTTGGCAACGACCTTAACGCACAGCTCGACCTGGAGGCGCAATTGCAGGTGGAGGCCGCCAATACACATGACTACAAGGAGGGCGTAAATTCATTTTTGGAAAAACGCAAACCGGTTTTCAGGGGCGAATAGGCAGGAAATTACATGTAACCAGGACCGGGTTCATGAAGCAACGCAGGTAGCAATGGATATACAGACGAAGATTGGAGTAGCCGGTGCCGGCACCATGGGCACCGGGATTGCACAGGTAGCATCTTCCGCAGGGCATGAGGTAATCGTTTTCGACAACAGCAGGGACGCATTGGACCGGTCCGCCACGGGGCTGCGCAAGACCATGAACAGGCTTGTGGAAAAGGGAAAGCTGTCGGAGCAGGATGCCAAATCCCTGCTCGGGCGGATCCGCCATGTGACGGGGGCGGATGCATTCAGGGAGTGTGGAATGGTGATCGAGGCCATCGTGGAAAACCTGGACGCCAAAAGAAGCCTGTTCAATGAAGTGGAAAAGCAGGTGGATGATACCTGTGTGCTCGCCACCAATACATCCTCATTATCAATAGCCTCAGTAGGAGGACGGTGCCGCCTGCCGGGTCGCTTGCTGGGCGTTCATTTTTTCAATCCCGCACCATTGTTGCCGCTGGTGGAGGTGGTGCCCGGGCTCGATAGCGAACAGGGCCTTGCGGAAAAGGTCAGGGACATTGTAAAGACCTGGGGCAAGGTACCCGTTATCGCTCGGGATACACCGGGCTTTATCGTCAACCGTATCGCACGGCCATTTTACGGGGAGGCGCTCCGGGTTTACGAGGAAGGGATTGCCGGTTTTGCGGAAATTGACGCAGCCATGAAAACACTCGGAGGTTTCCGGATGGGCCCGTTCGAACTGATGGACCTGATCGGGAATGATGTCAACTACCAGGTGACCGCTTCCGTCTGGGAACAGATGTTTTACGACCCGCGGTACAGGCCCTCCATCACGCAACAGCGCCTGTTCGAAGCCGGCCGCCTGGGCCGCAAGGCAGGTCGCGGATACTATGCGTACGCGGACGGAAAGCCAGTGGATGGCGTACCGGCGGAACCCGGCCCGCACGGCGAGGAGGTGTATTTACGGATTCTTTGCATGCTGATCAACGAGGCGGCTGATGCCCTTTACCTGGGCATTGCCGGAAAGGACGACATTGAACTGGCCATGACCAAAGGCGTTAATTACCCGAAAGGCCTGTTGCACTGGGCTGATGAATTAGGGGCAAGGGAAGTGTATGAATCGCTGTGCCGGCTTCGCGAAGACTACCGGGAAGACCGCTACCGGCCTTCGCTGCTTTTGAAAAGGATGGCCGCTGACAACGGCCGTTTTTTCACATGAAAAAATAGGGATCCTCGCCCATCAGGTCGTTCAGGTCACGCGTATGCGCACCCAGGGACCGGATCAGCGCAAGCTGCTCCCGGGTGATACCCCCGGGACCGTTTTGACTGAGTTTTCCGCTTGCAGTTGCATTGGCTTTGCGGTCAATGAGCAGAAACGCGATGAGCTTTTCGGACAGTTCACGGCGCCGTTCAGGGGGCAGGGCCATAATCTGCTCGCGGATGCTGTCGAAAATTTCGCTTTGGGTGTTGTGGTGCTGCATATCAGATGGGCATGAATTCCGACTTGGAAATATCTTCCGTACCGGTGGCCATTGATTTGGGCCAGGTGAAAATGAAAGAAGCGCCTTTCCCTTTTTCCGATTCAACCCATATCTGGCCGCCCATTTCCTCGATGATTTTCTTCACGATGGCCAGGCCGACTCCGGTGCTTTCGAATTCATCCCGCGCCTGGAGGGTCTGGAAAATGACAAATATCTTTTCATGAAACTGCTCGTCGATACCGGGGCCGTTGTCCCGAATCGTGAATTTCCAGTGGTCGCGCTGCTCTTCCACGGATATGGTGACCTCGGGTGAGTCCTTGTCGTTGTATTTGATGGCATTGTTAAGCAGGTTAAGGAAAACCTGCTGGAGCTTGGTACGGTCCGTATTCATGATGGGTAACGTTGGGGTCAGTTCCAGCTTTGCGTTCTCCGAGGCGCCAATCAGGTCGAAAGTCTCGCGGGCCAGTTGTTTCGAATCGAAGGAGGTCTGCTGTTCCTTGTTTTTCGCGGCCTTCGAGTAATCAAGGATACCGTTGATGAGGGCTTCCATGCGCAATACGCGGCCTTTGATTATGTCAAAGTTCTTGCGGGCATCGTCAGGGAGACTGTCCCCCATATCCTCCTCGATCCAGTCTGTGAGGTTGCCAATGGCGCGCAATGGCGCTTTCAGGTCATGCGAAACGATGTACGCGAACTTGTCCAGCTCCCGGTTCGTGATTTCGAGGTTACGCATGTACTCGGCCATCTTGGCTTCCGCCAGTTTCCGGTCGCTGATGTCGCTTTCGATAAAAATGAACTTTTCTATCTCTCCTTCACGGTTCGTGATAGGCGTGATGTTTTCCTGGATCCAGATCTTGGCACCGTGCTTGTGGTACTTGAGCAGTTCCTCGTTGCAGCTTTCCGCTTTCTTCAGCCGGTCGCAAATGGAATTGATGGTTTCCAGGTCGGATTCCGGCCCTATCATGATCTTGTCCGGCTTTTGCCCGACCACCTCGTCGAACGTGTAACCCGTCAGTCGCTCAAATCCGTCATTGACCCATTCAATCAGGAGGCGTTTATCGGTAATGATTACACCGTTGTTGGTTTTACTCGCGACCAGCGAAAGCTTTTCCAGCTCTACATTCTTCAGGTTCAGCTCTTCCTTTTTCGAAAGGATATCCTCGATAATGGCATTCTTGCTCTTTTCGATATAGTTCGACTGCGCCATTACGACCAGTATGCTGATCGAAGCGGTGAGCAGGAAGTCGAGGTCTATGAGCGACTCTTCGTTGCCGATGAGCGCGTAGCTAACCCAGTCCGTGTACTGGTTCACGCAATAGAAGTAGGCGATATGCATCACCGAAACCATCGCGAAAATCTTTCCTTCACGGTTGCCCAGCAGCATGTATGCGGTCAGCAACAGGGCCGCCAGGTAGAACATGCCCGAATTCCGTACACCGCCCTGGAAATAAGTCACGATGTGCAGCAGGGAAAACAGGATTACGATCAGTGCCATATAGGCGAACCGCTGGTTGCGGTGCACCGCAATGCCGAAATAATTGACGAACAGGCTGACAAACAACAGGATTATGGTACCAAGGATCGCATACTGGCCATACAGTACGATGGCAGTCTGGTATATGAATGCCGCAAAAACAATCAGGGAAAAAAGCGTCGTTATTTTAAACAGCCTGAATCGCTGCCTGGAAACCAAATCGTTATCCGGAAGCGATTCCTCGAATGCATCGAGTTGAAGCCATCTTTTCAGGCGCAGGAACATGGTGGTCGTATACAGGAATCCTTATCAGGTGTATACGGCCTGACTGTAAAAGGTTACTCCGGAAACGTGAAAATTAATTGAAAATCAACCCTTTTTAAGGTCTGTAATACTCCAATATTCGTTGAGCGTGCCAACAATATTGGTGTAGTCCTCAAGGGTGAGGGGTTTTACGATATATCCCGCGACGTTGAGGTTATGAGCGTCGGTCCGGTCTTTTTCATC
>JAHEKC010000127.1 GCA_024638565.1 Bacteroidota bacterium | reverse complement strand
GCCCATGCCTGTAAATTCGTGCTGGAATGTCCAATATTCAACCCTCAACGCTTAATGTTCAGGGATGCCAAAATTTCAAATTGATACGCAGCCTGACGTGGTTCCGGCTGACGAATCAACACCTGCTCGTCATAAAGCAATGGTAACCGTTAGTTAAAACGCTCCCATAGACAACAACACCAGCGTGCACGCTTCCTCCGGCGCCACACCTGCCTGTTCGAGTTTCTTCGCAAATGCGGGGTTCTCCGCGCCGGGGTTGAAGATGACCCTTTGCGGCCGGGCGGCAAGGATGACGTCGACGTATTCCGACTGGTTTTGTGCGGACAGGTACAGGGTCACGGTATGGATATCCTCATCCTCCGGAAATTCCGTGACGATATCCATTTCCCCGATTTTACCCTTGCGGCGACCCAGCGGGATCACGGGATGACCCGCCGCATGCAGGCGCATTGCGGCCATGAAGGCATAGCGCCCCGGGTTGGGGCTTGCGCCGATGACGAGTGTCTTCTTGAGATTATCCAAGGGATAGTGTTTCTGCTGCTGGTGGCCGGTTATTCGTGGAACGTGCCACGGTTACGTTGATCGCTTCTGTTTTCGTTAATCGTTTTTCGGTTGGTATTGCTTCAAATAAACGAAAACTTCCACCCGCAGGCAACTGCTGGCCGTATACCGTACACCAGTTTATGAAACGAGGGCCTCAACCGTACCACGACTACCGAACATCCGTTTCATTATTGAAATGAGATCCTGATACCCATCAATTCCGGTATAGCGCTATTCCATATAATCAAGATCCTTCCCGAACGTCTCCTCCATAAACCACGCGGAGATGAGCGCGATACCGATACATACCACCCCCACGATAATGCCGGCCTGCAGCAGCCCGATGCTTTCCTTGAATGCCTCGAGCATGGCCAGGATGCCGATGGTGGATCCGCGCACGAAGTTGGGTGCCGTGGTGGTGACCGTCGCCCGGATATTGGTACCGAACTGCTCGGAGGCCCCCGCCATGAATACGGCCCACAACCCGCCCATGGGAATGCCCAGTGAGAAGATCACCACGTAGAACATGAATGGCGTGGATCCGTGCAGCATGAAATATACGGCCGTCAGGGCCGCGATGGACCACAGCGCCGCCATGATGGCTTTCTTCCGCGATCTGAGCTTTTGCGAGATATAGCCGAACAGGATACTGCCGAATGATGCGCCGATATAATGCAGCATCACCGAGGTGGAGCTCTTCACCGGCCCCTGGATGCCCAGCGCATCACGTGCAAACTCGGTGGCCGGGATGGCCAGCACGCTGACGGTGAACCACACCGGCACGCCAATGAGGATGGCGAACAGGTATTTCCGGAAACGGCGCAGGTTGGTGAACAGGCTGAAAAAGTTGCCTGTCCGCACACTGGCATCCTTCGTTTTCTTGAACATGCCAGATTCAAAGACAGCCACCCGCATGAACAGCAGCAACAGCCCCAGGCCACCACCGGTGAAATAGGCGGTCTTCCAGTCGAACTGCTCCGCCACCAGGAAACCCAGCACCGCGCCGCTGATACCGATGCCGCTGACAATGCTGGCACCCATCCCGCGCTTCTCCTTCGACATCACCTCGGATACCAGCGTGATGCCCACACCCAGCTCACCGGCCAGCCCGAAACCCGCTATGAAGCGCATCCAGGCATATTGCTCCACGGTGGTCACGAAACCGTTTGCGATGTTCGCGATGGAATACAGGAAGATGGTCAGGAACAACGTCGACAGCCTGCCTTTCTTGTCGCCCAGCACCCCCCACACGATGCCGCCCAACAGCATGCCCGCCATCTGCACACTCAGCAGGTAGTTGCCTACCGACAGGATCTGGTCTTCCGGAATCCCGATATCCCGCAGGCTGGCTGTCCGGACGATGCCGAATAGGATCAGGTCATAAATATCCACGAAGTAGCCGAGGGCGGCTACGATGACGATGATGTTGAAAGGGTTACCGGATCCTTCCCTTTGCATAGGTTCAGGTCATGTGAAAAACGATTGGAAAAATAGGGATTTTGAAGTGAAATGGCCATGCCTGCATCATCTTCGCGTAGCCGTTTTGGTTGCGAGGAAACAGAGTGCGCCTTTCGGCGGACAAAATCCGTGTGGCAAGGCAGGCAGGAAGCACGAATTAACTGCTACTGCTACTGCAACTGCAGCTTGTTCAATAAACGATGCCTGTCAACCGGCTACAGTTCACGAATCAGGATCTTAAACATGCTCCGCTTCCCTTCCACCGCCAGCCCGAGAAAATAAAAGCCCGGCGCCAGCGCATTACCTAACGGGTAGTGTACCCGTGTCTGCCCGGCAGGGTAGCGATCGGACAGCGGTGGCTGCACCTGCCGTCCCGTGCCATCCAAAAGGGTCAGCGTGACAGCTGCATCACGGCGGAGGTTAAAATCCACCGTCACCGCATCGCTTGCAGGAACAGGGAAGACAGTTACACCCGGTTGCAGGACATCGTCCGGCACCCCAAGCACCGACCGCAGGCTGTCGCGGTAGCGGATGGACACCACGTTCTCCTGTCCCCCGATAAGACCGATGTTGGTCGTGATCTCGAGCAGCGGGATACCGGAATTCGCACCCAGCCACTTGTACTCGTTCGTCACCGGCCGGTCCTGGCCAAAGCCAATGCCCGTGGCGGCGATGTGGATAGTGTCACGCCCGTAAAGGGTCGACCTGACCCGCAGGGTAGGGAAGCTGCCGAACGGCGTGATAAGTGTTCCCCAGCCGTCACATACATTCACCCGCTTCTGGTCATAACCGTAATACCCCAGGCCGGGGATGTTCAGCGAGAGGTCGCTGTCGGATGAGTCGGTATCGTTGAAGTCAAGCGGGAAGTTGTAGATGATATCCTTGTTGTCAAACGGCACCGGTGTGGCAATGCCGTTGATATGCGCCCCGAAACCGCTCTGGCGGAACTGGGAGCTGCTGTTGTAGTAAAAGCTGTAAATATCCGTCACCGTGATGCCCGGCCCCGGCGGCAGGCTGAAGTTGCCCTTGGCAGCCAGGTTGGCACGGTTGGGATTGAATCCCAGGTTCACGAATACCACCGAGTAGGTAGGGTTGGTCTGGTTGACCGACAGGAACGTATCCACCGTCTGCGCTATGGGCAGCAGGGAATCATAGTTCCAGGTATGGTTGGCTCCCGTAGGTGTGGGGTCGATGTTGTTCGTAATAAGACCCAGGCTCACCCGGAACGTGTCGCCCGGCGACGGCATGTCATTGTTGTCGATGGTGATCTGCGCATGCGCCAGCGCGGGTGCAAGCAGGAAAATCAAAAGTTTCTTCATGGCTGACAACCAAGTTACCGAAAAATGCCGGGTCAGGCAACCTCTTTTTTCAGGGCTTTGGCCATGGTGGAGCCGATCTCCGCGGGCGACTCGCATACCAGCACGCCGCAGGAATCCAGGATCTTCATCTTGGCGGCGGCAGTGTCGTCCTTGCCACCCACGATGGCGCCGGCATGTCCCATCCGCCTGCCGGGCGGTGCCGTCTGCCCGGCGATGAATCCCACCACGGGCTTTTTCGCTTTCGTATCACGCAGCCAGTGTGCGGCCTCGGCCTCCAGCGCCCCACCGATCTCGCCGATCATGATCATGCCCTCGGTTTCCGGGTCGTCCATGAAAAGCTGTACGGCGTCCTTTGTGGTGGTCCCGATGATGGGATCCCCCCCTATGCCGATGGCCGTGCTGATGCCCATGCCCGCCTTGACCACCTGGTCCGCGGCTTCGTAGGTAAGTGTCCCCGACTTGGATACGATACCCACCTTACCGGGTTCGAACACGAATCCGGGCATGATACCCACCTTGCACTCACCCGCGGTGATGATGCCGGGGCAGTTGGGCCCTATGAGACGCGTGTCCCTGCCTTCGAGATACCCGTTTAGCTGGACCATATCGCGCACGGGGATGCCTTCCGTGATGCACACGACCAGCTTTATCCCCGCCTCGGCGGCTTCCATGATGGCATCACCGGCGAATGCCGGCGGCACAAAGACGATGGACACATCAGCACCTGTCTCTTTCACTGCCTCCGCCACCGTGTTGAATACCGGCCTGTCGAGGTGCGTGGTGCCCCCCTTGCCCGGCGTCACCCCGCCGGTAATATTGGTGCCGTATTCGATCATCTGGCCGGCATGGAAGGTACCTTCCGAGCCCGTGAATCCCTGTACGATAAGTTTCGAGTCTTTATTTACCAATACGCTCATGATCAGTCCTTTCTATTAGCGGCGAATTTAGGGCTATTTTCCGTATCCCGGAAGGCCGCCGGCTGCTTTCTGCCCTGCATTTCGATCAATGTCCGCCCTCTTGCCTGATGCCTGAATCCTAAATCCTATACAAATACCTTTGCCGCATGTCAAGCTTCCCTGATCCGAAAGACACCATTGCGGCCCTTGCCACGCCACCCGGCACCGGTTCTATCGCCGTCATCCGTGTTTCCGGAAAGCGGGCCTTCGCGATCCTGGAATCGCTGTTCCGCAGGGGCGGTAAAAAGGCAGCCCTGGCATCCCTGCCTTCGCATTCCGCGCATGTGGGAGTGATCACCGACGGGGATCAACCGGTCGACGAGGTGGTGGCCACGGTGTTCAAAGGCCCTAACAGCTATACCGGGGAGGATGTGGCGGAAGTATCCTGTCATGGCTCACCGTTCGTGGCCCAAAAGATCCTGCACCTGTTGCTTGCCGCCGGCGCACGACATGCCGCACCGGGTGAATTCACCATGCGGGCCTTCCTGAACGGCAAGCTCGACCTGGCACAGGCGGAAGCGGTGGCCGACATCATCGCCTCCGATTCCGAGGCGGCGCTCGACCTGGCCCTGAAGCAGATCCGCGGCGGCTATTCACAAGAAATCAAAAAGCTGCGCGACGAATTGATTCACTTCGCGTCGCTGCTGGAGCTGGAGCTCGATTTCAGCGAGGAGGACGTGGAGTTCGCTGACCGCACGAAGCTGCTGGCGCTGGTCAGCGAGTTGCTGATGCGGGTTGGCCGCCTGGCGGCTTCCTTCGAACAGGGCCGGGCGGTGAAGTCCGGCATCCCGGTGGTCATCGCCGGCAAGCCCAATGCGGGGAAGTCGACGTTGCTGAATGCCATCGTCAACGAGGAGCGCGCCATCGTGAGCGACCTTCCCGGCACCACGCGCGATGTGATCGAGGAAGCCGTGCAGCTGGACGGCATCCTGTTCCGGTTCATGGACACGGCCGGCATCCGCGACAGCCGGGAGCACGTGGAACGGGAAGGCGTATCGCGGACGCATGAAAAGCTAAAGCAAAGCATGGTGGCGGTGTATGTTTTCGATGCAGGTGTCACCGGCCCCGCGGATGCCATGCGCGAGGCGCAGGCCCTGTCACTGCCAAAAAACTCCAGGTTGATTCTT
>JAHEKC010000052.1:10215-21727 GCA_024638565.1 Bacteroidota bacterium | reverse complement strand
TCCGCATATTCCGGAACCAGGGTGATATTAAGTTCGCTTAGCCGCTCCGGGGTTCCCTTCAGGTCGGGCCGGGACCTGATGATCAATGGAACGAACGGATGGGCCTGTAGACGATAGCACCTGACCGGGTCCTCCTCGTCAGTGAAATCCGGGCTGCCGTTTACCACTACCTCATCGGGCTTCAGCCCTTTGAACTCATCCCGTGATGCTGCAAGCGCCCGCACCAGGTAGATGCCATCCTCAGGTGCTGCCGTGCCGGCGGGCTGTTCACTTCCGTCATTGCGGCCCCCGCATGAGGTCACCACCAGGGCAAGGAGTAATAACAGTTTTTGTGTCAGGATCGTTCAGTCATCCCTGAGGATGCGCATGTATTGTTTCCATGGGCCAGTTTCCGTTGCATAGCGCCCGGCCATCACCCTGGTGACCTGGGAAATATGGTTGAGATCGTGAACGACCCATGCCGCCAGGTGCTGTCGCAGCGTGACGATTCCGAATTCAGGATGCACGCCGGTCCGGGCGAGTTCATCATCCCCGATTTCCATTCCGTGCAGCGCCTCCAGGCTGCCCGCCCGAATGATTTTGAATTCTGTAAGCAACGTTTCAATTGACTTTCCCTTGCAATAGGCCAGGTGTGACTGCATGTCGAACGGCTCCAATGCCGGGCTTTGCGCTGCAGACAGGATCAGGCGGGCACGAGGGATCCAGTCGGTTTTTTCGCCCAGGATAAGATGGCTTACGATTTCAGAGGGGCTCCAGGTGTCGTTCCGCTCACGCGCACGCACCCACTGGGACGGCAGTCCTTCCAGGAGTCCATCGAGCGCCGGTGGGGTACGCTCAAGCACGGTAATGGCCTGTTGTATTTCGAATGGCATGACCTCCAATGCCCGTTGTTACGGTGCATTTATAACCGTTTCACGGGGGAGTTACAATGTAATTATAATCCCGGAAATCAGAAATAGCCTGTCAGGGAAAGCTGCACGTAGGTATCCTTGCGGATCAGGTACAGGAATTCAGACGGATCCACGAAACCGAACCCCGCAACCTCCAGGCCTATTTTCAGCGACTGGTCGAGTCTACGGCTGGCCTCGGCGTAGTATCGAAGCGTACCATTGGTATCGTCAAGGATAAAGCCACCGAGAAAGTCGGTGCTTTGGACATCGTTCACCGCGAGCCGCAACCCAACGAAGATGTCGTCGTTCAGCCCGTTGATGGACTCTGCACCGCGATCGTCGTAGGTGTATTCAAGAATCAGGCCCAGGTCGGCCCCGGACCGGAATAAATTGCTGAAAGTATACTCCCCTCCGGCCACGACAGCCCGGATGATCTTACGTTCGCTTTCCCGGTAAATCGCTTCCGTTTTCCACAGCATGGGGCCGGTTGACACCTGAAGATCCAGGCCGGACTGGTGCATGAGTTCGTAGAAAGGGACAAAGTTTACAAAGTCGCTTGTGGTGAATAACGGCAACCTGCTGGTGCCGTAAAAATGTGACAGCCCTATATCGAATACGCCAACCGAATGGCTCCAACGTGCGGCCCAGTCGATATGTTTTTGCGCTGCATCACTTTCATAAAGGGTATGATCATAGTCGATCAGGAACGGGGGACGCAACCTTCCATTTTCCCCCGGGAATCGCATTTGCCTGAAGAGGGGCATCATGAAAAGGTCTACCGTTCCCCAGCTTGGAGCGAAGGAAACATGGGCCATAGGCTGACCGAGCTTCTGTTCGAGGTCGAATCCCTCCAGGCCATCTGACTGGTTGATGACATCCACCAGGTGGTTGGATTCCGTAACGCCCCAGAATATCTTTTTAAAACCCAGGGAGAATTCCCATTTCGAGAAGACGGCCTGGTAATACAGCTCACGCAAATCCACATGGGTCCGTTCCGGGTCATAGGCATCCAGCCTGATGAATCCCGTGGCCTGAATGAGCTGTTTGCCCCCGTTCCAGCGCATGTTGAGTTCTGGCTGGAACAGCTGGGAGAAATACACCTGGTGCTGCTTTTCGTAAACCGGGGGCTCCACGAAATAGCGGACATCCGAGCGGGCCTGCACGCGGAGCTCGGTTTTCAGGCCATCGTCATCCTGGGCGTGGGCGGCTGACAGTCCGGCTGCCCACGCTGCCGGCAGGGCGAGGGCAATGACACACCATCGCGCAAATTCCACTACCTGGCCCGCTTGAGTGCGTTCTGCGAAAAGTCATCGTCAGTGAGCGCAATCCCGAACTCCATTTTGGAAAACTGGAGCAATGTCTCCTTGCCGTTCTGGTGGTTGACCATTTCCATTTTATGGGCACGCCAGAATTTCGACAGGTATTGCTTATATCCCGAAAAAGTAAGGGTTTTCAACAGTGAATTTTTCCTGTCATAGAATTCAATTTTTTCCGGCCTGTAATTAGCCTTGTTGAACCACACCACGTTCCGTTTATAACCCGAGGATTTGGAAACCGGGTAGCGCTCCACCATGTAGCTGTCAAATCCGTTCGCCTTGCCTTCACCCACGTACTTGTACGTAAACTTTTCCACTTCCTGCGAGGAAAGGTCTTCGAAAGCGAATTCGCTTCCCATGAACGGACCGGACTTGTTGGAAGAAGATATACGCTTGACCCTTTTAATGGAGGGCAGGTACAGCCATTGGTCGTCATCGCCCACCTTATGCGTATAAGTCATGCTGGCAGTCCCTTTCACATCTGCCGGGGTATCGAAAATGGTCATGGATTTATCACCATCCCCTTTTACTTCCATAAAATACCCGTGCATCTGCCGCGTGGTCTGCTGGCCATTCCTATTGGTAAGGGTCATGGTGAGTGTATTCGAATAGCTTTTCCATCCGTTATCGGCCACTTCCGCCTTGTTGGCAATTTCCAGCCCCTTATTTTGGGCTGATGAAGTAAGGACCATAAACAAGCCTGCGGATAACATTGATAGCTTTCTGATCATTCTTGTTTTGATTTTCATTGTTTGTAACATCGTTTTATATCGTTTAAATAAAAAGGCATCATGAACGGGTCGCCTGCCCCGGTACCTGTTCAACAGTTTTACCGCGGGCTGGTCCACGGTCCACGGCCAGGAGAATGGCCGGCAACAGGAGCAAGTCAAGCACCAGTGCGGCTGCAATGGTAATGGCGGTCAGCTTTCCCATATCCGAGTTAAGGCCGAATGAGGACTGCATCAGCACGGAGAAGCCGGCCACGAGGATTATCGTATTGACGATGACCGCGCGCCCCACGGTGGCAAACGCGTAGCGCACCGCGTCCTCGGCCGACTTGCCCAATTCCCGCCTGGCCCGGATGTACTTGGCCAGCAGGTGAACGGTATCGTCCACCACGATGCCGAGCGTCATGCCAAGCACCACGGCCAGGGCCATATTGATTTGCCCGTTCCCGATCGCCCAGAGGCCGAAACCGACCGCGATGGGCGTCATATTGGGTACGATGCTCACCAGCCCGTACCGGGTGCTCCGGAATGCGAATACCAGGATAAAGGAAATCAGGACCAGGGCCCCGAACCCGCTTTTAAGCATGGCATCCATGTTGGTCCGTGTTATGTGGGAAAACATGATCGCCGTGCTGATCCCGTGAGAAAACATATGTGATGGCGCATTATCGGTGAGCCACTGTTCCGCCTGTCGGGTCAGGGCAAGCATCTCGTTCGTGGATACATTGTCAAGGGTAACCGTGAACCGTGTTTCAGACTTGTCCACGTTGATCTGGTTATTCAGGTCCAGGCCATATGGAAGCGACATCTCGTATAACAACAGGTACTGGGCCGCCTCATCCTTGGCACCGGGAACCTGGTAATAGGCAGGGTCATCGCCGTGCATGGATTCGTTGACCCGCTTCATAACCTCGGAAAAGGTATTCACGTGCATAACGTGATCCTGTTCCTTGAACCACTGTTCAAACGCATCCAGCGTGCGGAGATATTCCGGATCGCTGATGCCGTCGGCATCACCCGCGCCAAGCGAATATTCTATGGTATAGATCCCGGTGAGGTTCTCGCTTATAAAGTCGGTGTCTGTCCGGAATTGTACGCTCTTATCGAAGAACTTGACGAATTCGTTGTTCAGTTCGTTGCGAAGCGCCATGCCACTAAGCACCAGCACGGTTACCACAGAGATCCACAGCACCGGTTTCCTGTTCGAAATCACGAAGTCGGCCAGCCGATCAACGAATTGCGCCTGCTTCTGCTCCATCTTCCCTGCCTTAACTTTCACGGGCAGTATGGCCATCAGGGCCGGTAACGTGAATATGGAATAGAAAAATGCAGCAGCCACACCGGTGGCTGTAATATTTCCGAGGTCGTGGAACGGCTCTCCCTCGACGAAATTAAGGGTCAGGAAACCAATGATGGTCGTCACACTGGTGATAAACACGGGCATGAAATTCAATCGCAGGCTCTCTATAATGGCGTCCCGTTTAGCCATGCCCCTGCGCATGCTCTGGAACAGCGTGATCAGCAAGTGAATGCTGTCTGCAATGGCCAGTGTCATGATCATGGTAGGTGCGGTGGACGAGGGGCCGGTCAGCTGAACGCCTGCCCATCCGGCCAGTCCCATGGCCGTCATGATGGACAGAAACAGCACCATGAATGCGGTGATCAGCCCGGCGATATTGCGTGTGGTGAGCAGCACCATGAACAGGATGATCAGGAACATGATGGGGACCAGGGTGGCCATGTCATTCATGGAGCCTTCGGCGAAAGCCCCGTTCATCATTACGATTCCAGACAGGTAGGTCTTGTAGCCCGGATGCTCCGCTTCCCACCGCTTGACCATTTCCCTTGCATGTGCCATGACCACCATGGGCGCCTCCATGCTGTCCGCGGGAAGATGAACAGTAATATTGACCGCGGTCACGTTCCCGGCCCGGTTCACCAGGCGGTCCACCAGCAGCGGCTCATTTAATGCAATATCACGGATGGCCTTTACCTCAGCCCCGGTTTTTTCCGCCGCATTCGAGGCCAGGCTCTCCACATACATGTCATCGCCCTCGGCACGTGTATGCTGGAAATTGGAAAGGGCATCCACCCGCGTGGAGAACGGGGTCTGCCAGGCCATCTCCTCCAGGTCTTCCACGGCCGCCAGCGTCTTGCTGCTGAATACCTCCCCATCCTCGGGCTGGATCACGATAAACACATTGTCATCCTTGGTGTACTTTTCCTGAAGGCCGTCGAAGGCGAGTACATGCGGATTATCCTCGTCAAAGAAGATGTGGTAATCATTGTTAAAGGTCAGGTATTGACCCCCGGAGCCGGCGGCCAGTGCCGCTGCGATGGAGACCAGCAGGATCAGCCACCGCCAGCGAATCACGAACCGGCCCAATGCACGGATCCCGCCATTGCCGGATTGCTCGTTATTTTCCATAAGTGTGTTGGGTTGGATTGGATTAAGTTGGAATGGGATGCTCAAACAGGCCCGGGAGCCTCTTTATTTTGAAGGTGCAATATTACGATTTTCGTAATTAATGTCCTCCTCATTGATTTCCCCTGTTGCCTTCGCCATTTGTTCCAGGTAACGGATCAGGTCCTGCTGCTCCTGAACCCGGAAGCGGGACAGAATCTTTACCGCCAGCTCATGCTTCTGGCCGAGGAATGCCTGGAAGGTCTCCTTGCCGGCCTTGCCAAGCGTCACGAATACGACCCGGCGGTCCTCGTTGGAGTGGTACCGAACCAGGTAATGGTTACCCACCAGCCGGTCTACAATGCTGGTCACGGTACTCAGCGGGGTCGAGACAGCGGATGCCACCTCGCTCATGCGGGCCTGTTGCACCTGCCCCACGTGATGGATAATGGCAAATTCCTTCTCACTCAGATTGCCGAAAGTTTCGCAGCAATCCTCCACCCCTTTCTTCATGCCCTGCATCAGGGTAAACATGGCATAGATAAATCGGTTAATGTGTTCGTTCTTTACGGGCATGCCGCAAAGATAGGATATTTCGAATTTCGAACTATATCTAATATGAATTATTGATTAACCGCCTGGGCGCGTCTTTTCGTACCATTGCAAAATGAACAAGATCAGGACGCCCATCCAGATCCGCTTCGCGGACGTAGACCGGCTCGGACACGTGAACAATGCCTTTTACCTGTCCTATCTCGAACTGGCGCGCATTGATTTTTTCAGCCAGGTGGCCGGTGCCATCGACTGGGATGCGGAAGGGGTGATCCTGGCCCGCGTGGAGCTCGACTACCTGGTACCTGCGCTGCTGGAAGACCGGTTGTTCGTTGATACCTGGTGCAGCCGGACCGGCGGCAAGAGCTTCGACTTGTCCTACGAGGTGGTCCGCACCAGCGAAACCGGCGAGGAAACAGTTGCACAGGCGCTGAGCGTTATGGTGTGCTATGATTACAGGATCCACAAGAGCATCCCCATGCCCGAATCCTGGAAGGCCTGGCTAAACGGCTGACCCTAAGGAACACTGTGTAAATCTTCGGCACCGGGGGCCCCGGCTTCTTCGCAATAGCATATATTTTTGTACGTTATATACCGACATAACCTTCATTCATGCTTAGAAAACTATTGCTGATCCTCGGCGGATTCGTGGTGCTGCTGCTCCTTTCCGCTGCCATCCTGCCTGTCATATTCAAGGATAAAATTGAAACTGCCGCAAAGGAAGAAATCAACCGTCACCTTCATGCAAAGGTAAACTGGAGCTCGTTCGGGCTGAGCTTTTTCAGGCATTTCCCGAATCTTTCCTGTTCGCTCGGGGATCTTTCCGTCGTTGGCGAGGAACCATTTGAAGGTGACACGCTCCTTTCCGTGGGCTCGTTCGATGCCGGGGTGAATTTCTGGGATCTCGTATCGGGATCGGGGGTCGTCATACGGTTCATTGAACTGGATCGACCCCGTATAAACGTAATCGTGCTGGAGGATGGTACCGCCAATTACGACATTGCCCTGGAGGACACCACCGCGGCAGCACCCGGTGAGGAAACCGCTTTCGAGCTCAGCCTCCGGAAGTATACCATCAGCGAAGGCCACCTGGTGTATGACGACCGTTCCATGGGCCTGTATATGGGCTTTGACCGGCTTGAACACACCGGCAGCGGTGATTTCACCCAGGACCTGTTTGACCTTCGTACGAAGACGACCATCGGGGAAGCCACCCTGAAATACGGCGGGATCCGTTACCTGGGCAATGCCAGCCTGGGCATCGAGGCAGACCTTGAAATCGATATGCCGCAATCCAGGTATACATTTAAAGACAACAAGGTTTCACTTAATGAACTTGAATTTGGCGTCGATGGCTGGGTGGCCTTGAATGGCGAAGCCATAGAGATGGACCTGAAACTGAACGCGGCCGAGAATGAATTCCGCCATTTCCTGTCGCTCGTTCCGGGTATTTACTCCGACCAGTTCAGCGAACTGGAAGCTTCGGGAAAACTGTCCCTTTCAGCATTCGTGAAGGGAACGTACGTGGGGGAGCAGATCCCCGGATTCACTTTTGATGTGAAGGTCGCCGACGGCGCGTTCAGGTACCCGGCCCTGCCCGCCGGGGTGGACAACGTGCAGCTGGATCTTTCCGTGGGCAACCCTGACGGGAACCCGGACCACACGGTTATCAGCCTGGCAAAACTGCACCTGGAGATGGCCGGGCAGCCATTCGATGCACGGCTGGTTGTGAAAACACCGGTTTCAGATCCCGACATCGATATGTCCGCGAAAGGCTCCCTGGACCTTGGCAGCATTGGCCGTATCGTACCGCTGGCGGAAGGAACAACACTCAGCGGCATGCTGGCCGCAAACATGGAGGCCAGGGGGCGGGCCAGCGCCATGGAGCGTAAACAGTTTGACAAGTTCCGGGCCAGCGGTAAGATCAGCCTTTCAGACTTCAGCTACCGGGATGCCGCCAACCCTGACATCATAACGATCAGCAGCTGCACCCTCGGATTTAATCCGCAAAACGTTTCACTCAGCGATTTCAGCATGCAGGCAGGCCGTACGGACGTACAGGCGAGTGGGACGCTTAACAACGTGGCTGGCTACTTTTTCAGCAACGACCTGCTGAGCGGTTACCTGGACATCCGTTCGAACCAGGTGGATCTGAACCCGTATATCACGGAATCCGAACCCGGCGGAACCGGCGGCGGTACAGACAGCATCGGCGTGCTTGAAATCCCGGCGCACATCGATTTTGTCATGACTGCCAGCATCGGCAAGGTGCTGTATGAAGACCTGGTACTTGAAAATGCGGGCGGGAACCTGGCCATTCGTGAACGCGTCCTGGGACTGAACAATGTTCGTTTCGGACTGCTGGGCGGCCAGGTGACCATGAACGGCCTCTACGGGACCAGGAACCCGGAACGGCCGGATATCAACTTCGACCTGGCGGTCGAGCGAATGGATATCAGGAAAACGTTTGATCATTTTATCGCGGTCAGGAAACTGGCTCCCATCGCAGGAAAGTGCAATGGCATGTACAGCTCCGCCTTCAAAATCAGCGGACAGCTGGACGCCGGCATGAACCCGGTTTATGAATCCATGAACGGCAAGGGAGTGCTCCGGACCTATGGTGTAACGGTTGACAACTTCGAGCCGCTTGTCAAGGTGGCGGATGCCCTCAGGATGGAGCGATTCAGGAATGCGACCCTGAGTGACGCCAACCTGTCATTCAAGATCAGCGGCGGACGGGTCTACGTGGAGCCGTTTGAACAAACCATCGCGGGAATCGACACGCGGATAGAGGGTTCCAACGGCATGGATGAATCGATCGACTATACATGGACCATGAAGCTGCCTGTCAAGTCGCTGCCGTCAGCCGCTACCGGCGTGGTCAGCGGGTTATTCGCGAAAGCCAATGCGGCGGGCGCCAACCTCAAGATGGGTGAAACAGTAAATGTGAAGCTGAACATCGGGGGGACCGTCAGCAAGCCCGTTGTAAAAACCGATCTGAAGGATGTGGCTGGAGCGGCGGCATCCGGGCTCAAAGACCAGGCCGCCGCCGCGCTGGACGCGAAGAAAAAGGAACTGGAGGCGCAGGCAAAGGAAAAATCCGACAGCCTGAGGCGCGAGGCCGAGGACAAAGCGAAAGCCGAAGCCGATCGCATTAAAAAAGAAGCCGAAGAAAAGGCCAAGGCAGAGGCGGAGCGCCTTAAAAAAGAAGCAGAGGAAAAGGCGAAAAAGGAAATCGGCAATAAACTAAAAGACCTCTTCGGAAAGTGATCTCCTCCGCTTCCCGGCCTGCCAGGGCCGCCTTGTTTTTGCGAAAGATTGCCCCCATCCTGTGCCTGGCCGCATGGCTTAACCCCGTAGCTTCCTTCGGCCAGGGAACGGATCTGTGTCCGGCGCCCGGAAACCCCGATGCTGAAAAGCTCTACGATAAAGCCAGGTCAGCACGAAAATCCCGTAAACCATTTGAAAAGGTAAAGACGCTTTGTGAAAATGCGATCGAATCGGATACCACCTATGCCCTGCCCTGGCTCCTGCTGGGCGATGCCGCATGGTTCGCCAAGGACTACAAAACCATGAAATCCGCTTACGCAAAGGCGATCGAGTTGTGTCCGGATGCATCCGAAAAAATGCACTACCGGCTGGGGACATACCTGTACGATACAAAAAAGTATGAGGAATGCCTGCCCTACCTGAATAGCTTCCTTTCATTCGGAAGTGAGCGGGAAAACTGGAATCGAGAAGCGGAGCTTTTGATCGTCCGCGCCAGGCTTCAGTCCAACCCGGTTCCATTCGAACCGCGCGTAGTGAAGGGGGTAAGCACGCATAATCCAGAATATCTCGCGGTAATCACCGCTGACAATGAATACTGTTACTTCACCAGGCGTTTCGAGATGAAATCGAAAAGCATGCTTACCCCCATCTATGTCGAAAAATTCATGATCGCCAGGCGCGATTCGTCCGGGCAGTTCGACGAAGGGAAGCCGCTCGACTGGCCGTTCAACCTGCGTAACAACAATAATGAAGGCGGACCATCCATATCCATTGATAACCAGCACCTGTACTTCACCTTTAACGACAATAACAATTTCGACATCTGGTATTCCGCCTATAAGCCGGACGGCTGGGACCCTACTGAAAACCTGGGACCAGGGGTGAATGACAGCCTGCAATGGGACTCGCAACCCAGCATCAACAAGGACAACAGCACCCTTTATTTCGCCTCCTACCGGGATTCCGTAAACCGCACTTCGGACCTCTTCGTGACCAGGAAGAAAAACGGCTCATGGACCAGCCCGGAAAAGCTGGGAGCGCGCATTAACACGAATGGAAACGAGAAGTCACCATTCATTCACCCGGACGACCAGACACTTTACTTTTCATCGGACAGCCTCCCGGGCATGGGTGGTTTCGACATTTTCATGAGCAAGAAGGACAGCCTGGGACACTGGGGCACGCCGGTTAACCTGGGTTACCCCATCAATACGTATGCTGACGAAGTAGGTTTTTTCGTCAGCACGGATGGCAAAACCGGTTATTTCTCGTCCAACAGTCTGGGTGGCAAGGGCGGCTATGATTTGTATTCCTTCGACATGCCGGCGGGCAAGCAGCCTGAAAAGGTGCTGATGGTCACAGGCAACCTGAGGGACGAAGACAATGCCATCCCGTACGCGGCCCGTATCGAACTCCGCAACATTACCACGAGCGAAGTCACCAATGTCGTCTACGATTCACTCACCGGTAAGTATGCCTCTGTCGTTCTGTTCGATCACGATTACATCATGACCGTCAAGAAAAAAGGTGCCGCTTTCACCTCGAAATACTTCGCGCACGACGATACGCTCAATTCCCGCCCGGTAAGCGTCAATTTTGACGTAAGGAAGATAGAACTGGGTCACTCTTACACGTTGCGGGACATCCTGTTCGAAACTGACTCCTACGAACTCACCCAAATGTCCAAGCGTGTCATCGAGGACTTTTCGGAATTCCTGAAAGAAAACCGCGGGGTAAGGGTGGCCATATACGGCCATACGGACAACCAGGGTGATGCGGCTTTGAACCTGCGGCTCAGCGACCAGCGCGCCCGCGCCGTATACCGTTACCTGCTGTCGCTGGGGATTAGCCCGTCACGCCTTTCATCAAGGGGATTCGGACAGATCAAACCCGTTGCTACCAACGACACACCCGGGGGGCGTGCCAAAAACAGGAGAACGGAGTTTTATATCACACAAAAATGAAGCGCTACTTGCCGCCATACTGCTTCATCATTTCCTCCGCGGTCATTTCCTGGTAACCTTCCGGAATCACGAATAGCTTCTCGTCCACGGCATCGGTGGAAACGCTGGACGCCTTCAGCACCATGGACATGCCACCTTCCTCCATGGTGTATTGCAGCGGGAGCCCGTCTATCTCCCCGAATTCACTGACCCACTCGCTTCCTTCCACATACACATCCGGGGTATAATACAGGTCAAACGAACCTTCTTTCGATTTCACGATCGCATGCTTGCAGGGGTACCCGGCAATCTCCATGGTTTTCCCGGTCTTTTCCACCTGGTAATCCGCTTCATCCTTACCGCGCATCTTGCCCACCTGCGCCTCGTCGTAACTAACTTTGAACTTTCG
>JAHEKC010000052.1:0-10205 GCA_024638565.1 Bacteroidota bacterium | reverse complement strand
ATGACCATCTCCCTGGCCTTGTGATTGTAAAGGTAAACGGTGCTGCCCATGCCGCTTTTCATCTCCATGCGCGACTTGTTCTTTTTAAACCAGGTGGTCATCCGCGAGGGCATCATGGCGGCGTGGCTCTCGGGAATCTCCGTGTTTTCATAGCTGATCTCGTAAACCACAGTCCCTTCGGTAATCCTGTTTTGTGCTTGCGCGAATTCGGCAGCCAATAACAAGATCATTGCCAGGAAGGCAGACGGCAGCGCAACCCGTAATTTCCAATTCCGGTTTTTCATATCGATGCTTTTTGCGTTTGTCGTAAATGTAGTGAAATCAGTCCGCGCCCCGTACCAGGCCTTCCAGCCGTTTCAATGCCTCTTCATCCAGTTCATGTGTTCCCTCGAACGGCACATCCCCGAACCTGATTCCCTTTTCTTCGAGATAACCCGCCTGTTGCCTGAACAGCTCATCATCCATGAATTCGTCCCGGCTGGCATGTACGTACCAGAGGCGAAGCATCTTCAGGGATTCCAGCGCCTCATCCCCTATATCACGAGGAAAATCAGAACAAAACATGACCAGGTCATCCACCTTGTGGGCGGCTACTGCCGACCATCGTGCCGCCGTGGGGCCGCCCTGCGAATAGCCGAGCACCGCCAGCTTTTCGGGGGGGCCACCCAGCCCGCTGAACACTTCCGCCAGCACCCCGTCCAGGTAGCGGATATTGTCCAGGATGTCATCCTGCCGTGCTTCGCGGGTCATCCAGTTGGCACCCACGTCACCGAAGTAGCCTTTCCTGTAAAACCGGGAAAGCCCTTCCGGCGCGATGACCAATGATCCCGGCCTGACAAGCGGAGCACACATTTCAAGGAACGGGCCGGCCAGTTGTCCGTATCCGTGCAGGACCAGCCAGGCCGTACGCACCGGCCCTTCCCCGCCCGCCAGGTGGTACCGCCCTGTCTTAAGGGCTGGGAAACGAATGGATTTGATTTTCATGGGCGTGCTGACTGATTTTCCAGGTATCCGAACCAAAGATAAAGACCACACGAAAATGAACCTCCGGTTTTGACCGTATGGTGTATGTTTGAACGAAAACGAATACACCTATGATAAGGATCCTCACGATCACCTGCTTGGCTGCATTCTGCCTGTCGGCGCACGCTCAAACGCAACAACTTACCGAATCGGACATCTGGAGCAGTTCACGCCTGCACGCAAAAAAGGTGTCAGGATTCAGGACGATGAATGACGGACTGCATTACACGAACACCACCCAGGAAGATGACATTCTCGTTTACGAATATAAATCCGGTACTGTAAAAGATACCCTGCTGCGGGCAGCCGAACTGCTTGACGGGAATGGCGACAACTTCCGGTACGACGATTATCAACTAAGCCGCAGCGAAACCAAGGTTTTGATTTCGACAGCCACGGAACGCATATACAGGCATTCCACCCGGGCAGACTTTTACGTTTTCAACCGTTCAAACGGAAAGCTGACGCGCGTTTCGGACAAGGGGAAACAGATGTTCGCCAGCTTCTCACCGGATGGTTTCAAGGTAGCGTTCGTCAGGGACAATAACTTGTTCATCAAGGACCTGGTAAAAAGCCGGGAAACCCAGGTGACATTTGACGGCAGGCTGAATGAGATCATAAACGGAGGTACCGATTGGGTGTATGAAGAGGAGTTTTCCTTCGACCAGGCCTATGCGTGGTCACCCGACAGCAGGCGGATTGCCTTTTACAAGTTCAACGAAACGAGGGTTCGTGAGTTTACGATCCCCTATTACGACCAACCTTACGTTGATCAGAAGACCTATAAATACCCCAAGGCCGGTGAAGATAATGCCATCGTCCATATACATGTATACGACCTTTCATCCGGGCGGACCGTCAAAATGGAAACCGGGCCCGAGCGGGACCAGTACATTCCAAGGATCCGCTGGACTGCAGACCCGGGGAAACTTTGCGTCATGCGACTCAACCGCCATCAGAATAAACTGGAACTCCTGCTTTGCGATGCACAGATCGGGGGCTCACGGGTATTCTATACCGAGGAAACGAAATACTATATCGAGATAGATCAGAACGACGGCATGCACTTCACCGCGGATCAAAAGAGCTTTTTCTGGCTGAAGCCGGTGAACGGGTATACGCATCTCGTTCAGATAGGCATGGACGGCAAGCACATCCGTCAATGGACCGGGGGAGACTGGGACGTGACGGCATTTTACGGTTACGACGAAGGTGGAAATGCGGTTTACTTTCAAAGCGCGGAAAAAAGCCCGCTGGAACGCCATATCTACAGGATAGATTCAAAGGGTCGGAAGACGGCCCTCACCAAAACCGGTGGAACGCACGATGCCGAATTCAGCGCCAACTTTCGCTATTTCATCGATACATGGTCGGACACGGACAGCCCGTACCGCTGCACCATCCGGGCCAGCGAGGATGGCGGGGAGATCCGCCTGCTGGAAGACAACAATCCGGTGAAGGATGAAATGCGTGCTTATGACCTTTCCACTACTGAGTTCTTTTCCTTCATGACGTCCGGTGGAGATGAGCTGCACGGCTGGATGATCAAACCGCCTGATTTCGACCCGTCGAAAAAGTATCCCGTATTGCAGTATATGTATGGCGGTCCGGGCTCACAGACCGTGAGACGCCGGTGGGGCGGCGCCAATTATTTTTACTGGCAGATGCTTGCCCGGAAAGGCTGCATAGTCGTTTCCGTGGATAACCGCGGTACCGGTGCACGTGGGGAGGCTTTTCAGAAGTGTACCTTTCTAAATCTCGGAAAGCTGGAAGTGGACGACCAGGTGGAAGCCGCCGGGTACCTGGCCACGCTGCCCTACATTGACAAGAACCGTATGGCGGTATTCGGGTGGAGTTACGGCGGATACATGACCTCCCTGCTGATGACCCGTACCGCCGGAACCTTCCGGGCGGGTATCGCCGTGGCACCGGTGACGTCCTGGCGGTTCTACGATACCATATACACTGAACGTTACCTGCATACACCTGCGGAAAACGCCGCAGGGTATGATGACAACTCCCCGATCAATTATGCCGACAGGCTGGAAGGCTCCTTCCTGCTGGTGCACGGGCTTTACGACGACAATGTGCATTTTCAGAATTCCGCCCTCTTCGTGAACGCGCTTGTGAAAGCCGGCAAGCACTTCGAAACCTTCTTCTACCCTAATAAAAATCACGCCCTTCCTGGTGTACGGCTGCACCTGTACCGCAGGATAACCCGGTTCCTAGGGGAGAATTTGGAGATTTAGTAATTTTCCGGCCGTTGAAACCAAAAAAAACGATGACCAAATGAGAAATTTCAGATTTATCCTGCTTTACCTGCTTGCAGCCGGCATGCCCGGCAGCTCCTGGGCACAACTGGACCTGCCCACGCCCAGTCCATTCCAGTCCGTTACACAAGACTTCGGCCTGGGTGAGATCAAGATCGAATATTCCAGACCCGGCGTGAAAGGCCGTGTGATTTATGGCGGACTGGTGCCCTATGACCAGATCTGGCGGACGGGTGCCAATGCTTCCACAAAAATCACTTTTGGCGAAAACGTGCGTATTGACGGAAAAGATGTGGAACCAGGCACTTATGCCATGTATACAATTCCGGGGAAGGAAACCTGGCACGTCATGCTGTACAAGGACCTCAAACTGGGAGGCCGCGTTGCCTCATACAAGGAGGAAGACGAGTACATGCGCTTTTCCATCAAGCCCGGCCGGTTGTCCGGGAAGCTGGAAACGTTTACCATCGCCGTCAATAACATGACGTACACCTCCTGTACCATCGACCTTATGTGGGAACATACCATTATAAGCCTTCCCGTACAGTCAATGCATGACAAGGCGGTCATGAAGCAAATTGCGGATATCATGCCTGACACGGTGGATAACCGTCCTTATTTCCGTGCTGCATTTTACTACTACGAGAATGACAAAGACCTGAAACAGGCGCTGTCATGGGTAAACAAGGCCATTGCACAGGACCCCAAGGCCTTTTGGGTTATCCATGTAAAAGCGAAGATTCAGCATAAACTCAAGGACTATAAGGGCGCCATCGCCACTGCCGGCAAATCCAAAACAGTGGCTGCCGAACGCGAAAACAGTCATTACGTTACACTTAACGAAGAACTCATCGCCGAAGTAAAGAAAGAGTCCGGGATGAAATAATACCCGGCCGCGCAAATTAAAAACGCCCCGCCCCGGGAATCCGGTGGCGGGGCGTTCGCTTTTGGCAAAGAATCTACATCTGGTCGGACTTGGGTTCTTCTGTCCGTGTTTTCTTCATGGCAGCATGCATTTCTTCACAATCTCCCACGTTGCCTTCAAGGTCGATGCATTGCCCGTCCTTCAGCATGGCACCTTCCTTACCTTCAGCAGCGACAATCTTGCCATCTACCTGAACAACGGTTCCGTTATCTAGCTTAACATGCTTTTCAACGGCAGATGCTTTCTTCCCATCACAATGCATGAGCTTGGCATCCTTCATCATATAGCATTGGTGGCCTTCCGGATGGTCAGCGGCCATATTCTTTCCCTCCTGGGCGAAGGCGGTCGTAGTGCCGAAAGCGATCACAAGCAGTACAATCAGTTTTTTCATAGTAGGTGCGATTTAATTGGTTTGAATAAATAGAAGTGAGAAACAAATGTAACTAAATGCCCGCAGCTTTCAGGATTTGCAAACCGCTTAAAAACAAATGTTTATGTTCACCTCAGCAGGATCACCCTGCGGCCGGACCTGCCATGGGTCATGTAAGCCGACAACACATAGGTGCCGGCCGGAAGATATGCCACGCCAAGTTCCCAGCTGCGGGAAGCAGGCGCATGCTGCTGCAGAACCCTGTGACCTGTTGCCGTGCTAATCTCCACCAGATGAACAGGCAGGTCGAATTCAAGAAACAGCAGGTCCCTGGCCGGCTGCGGGTAGCAGGAAATCATGAGAGGACCTGCAGGTGCAATACCAGTAGTCATGGTATCCTGGCAACATATTCCTTCCTCGAAACCTTTGGCATTATCCATGGTCACCTGGCTTGCCAAGACGCCGGCCGTGGAAAGATCAATGGAAATGAGTGCAAAGTTATTGCCGGCGTCAAATCCCCTGTAAGTATAGTTTCCACCGTTGCTTACCGAAGCCGACTCCGCCACGAAGCCGGGGGTCACACCGGCGAGCACGCCGGTAGTGAAGTGCCCGCCTGACGGGATGATGATGCGTTCAAGCTGGTAGCTGCTTCCGTTTTCCCACAACCCGAACAGCGCAGAATCCGCGCAGCTGTAGCGGATGCCTGTCAGGTTATCGGGAAACGGCTGTGACGACACCTGCAAGCCGGAGGCAAGATCATAGGCCTTCAGAAACCGCGATGGGCCGGACTGTACCACCAAGCAATACCATCCTGACAGCCGGTCGATCACAAATGACTCTGATACGACGGCAGTAATTCCGGGCAGGGCTGCGATCGGGGAAATTACTGCCGAAGCGGCATCAAGCGTGACCAGGTCATAGTTGTTGCCGGATACGCGCACTGCATAGAGCATGGAGTCCGTACAATGGTAAGTAATGCCATATAACACATCAGGCACGGTAACGTTGTGGACAACCACACCGGAGGATGCCTCTATGGTATAGAAGCGTTGTGTCGCCCCGCTCAGCCCCATGACGTGGTAACGGTTCAGGTCCGTGTCAAACGCCGTGTTGTTACCGCTCACAAATGCCGTCATGCCCGGGATGACAGCGATATCGGTTTTCTGTCCGGTAGCGGCGTCTAGTCTCACAAACCAGTAATCACTGGTAGCCGGATGTTCCCATACCGCGTATGGCTGGCCCTGTCCGTTCGCAGGGCATGGCATTAGAATGGCCAGTAGCGGGAACATGGCGGCAAGAACCCTTAAGGTATTTTTGCGTTTGGCTGAATGCGTCATGGTTTTTATTTCCCGGTAAATAACCGGTTCTACTTTTCAGATTTTTTCCAGGTTTCATAGCCCTTACCCGCGCGTGGTCTTCCGGGTTCCGGCTTTTGCAAGGGAGTGCATTCACGCAACGTCTCCCGCAACTCCGGTGGCAAGGAACGGTATAGCGCTGTTCCTTTCGATTTCCACTCGATCATCCGGTCACTGACTGCCTTAACCACACGGCAGGGGTTGCCCACGACCATCTGGCGGTCCCTGATCTTCGTCTCGCCGGGCACGAAGGTGAGGGCACCCACGATGCATTCCATTCCAATTTCGGCATCATCCATGATGACTGCATTCATGCCTACCAGCGTGTTTCGGCCAATCCGGGCGCCATGGATCACAGCCCCGTGCCCTATATGGGCCTCTTCATTAAGTGTTACGGTCACACCCGGGAACATGTGGATGGTACAATTCTCCTGCACGTTGCAGCCGTCGTGGATGACGATCCTGCCCCAGTCACCGCGGATGGCCGCTCCGGGCCCTATGTAAACATCGCGCCCGATATGCACGTCACCGGTTACCGTTGCCTGCGGATGCACAAAGGCATCGGGATGAATGACCGGCTTTAGCCCGTTGAACTCGTAAATCATCTTTTATCTGTTGCGGGACCGTTTACGTTTTCAATCACGACAGCGAATCCCTGTCCCACGCCTACACACATGGTAACCAGTGCATATTTCTTGTTTTGCTTTTTAAGTTCAAGTGCCGCCGTATGAAGGATGCGCGTCCCGCTCATACCCAGCGGATGTCCGAGCGCAATGGCGCCCCCGTTGGGGTTGATTCGCGGATCGTCATCCTCAAGTCCCCAGGCGCGGATGCATGCAAGTGACTGCGCGGCAAAGGCCTCGTTCAGCTCGATAATATCCATCTCGCCCATGGTCCTGCCGGCCCTTTCAAGCGCGCGCCTGCTGGCTTCCACCGGTCCGATTCCCATGACGCGAGGTTCCACTCCAGCGACCCCGCTGGCCATGATCCGCGCCATCGGCGCAAGCCTGTATTTGATTACGGCTTGTTCAGACGCAATAAGCAAGCATGCGGCCCCGTCATTCAGTCCGGACGAATTACCGGCGGTAACCGATCCGTCATTGCGGAACGCCGGTCTCAGGGCGGCCAGCACTTCCATAGTGGTATCCGGCCTTATGAACTCATCATGTGCTACCACGAGGTCGGGCGCTTTCCGCCTGGTGACGGTTACCGGAATAATTTCTTCCGCAAGCCTTCCGTTCTCCTTTGCAGCGGCCGCCTTTTGCTGGGAGGCCAAGGCGAACCTGTCCTGGTCCTTGCGTGTGATATGGTCACGCTCCACCAGGTTCTCCGCTGTTTCACCCATGGCATCCGTACCGAAACGTTTTTTCATATCCGGGTGAACGAAGCGCCAGCCAAAGCTGCTGTCGTACATGCGCGCATCCCGGCCGTACGGGCGTGAAGTCTTGGAGATCACCCACGGCCCCCTGGTCATATGTTCCACCCCCCCGGCGAGAACCAGGTCGGCATCACCTGTCATGATCATGCGCGCGCCGTGCATGGCGGCCGACAATCCGGAAGCACACAGCCTGTTCACCGTTTCACCGGGTATGGAAACGGGCAGGCCGGCAAGCAGGAGCGCCATACGCGCCACATTGCGGTTGTCTTCCCCGGCCTGGTTGGCACATCCCATGATCACGTCACCCACCTGCGAAAAGTCGACACTTTCGTTTCGACGAACCAGTTCACGGAGGACGTGCACGGCCAGGTCGTCCGTACGCACATCGGACAACGCGCCCCCGAAAGAGCAGATGGGCGTCCGGATGCCATCAATAATGTATGCAGATTGCATGGGCATTAAGCTTTTTCTTTGTCTGCCGGAAACCAGTCCCTGCCGGTCCGGTACACAGTCCCTTTAAAGAGCGCCACCACCTTTCCGGCCTGGTTGGTGACCTTTATATAATAGATCCCTGTTTTATCCGAAAGCCTGGCTTCTTCCGCCGTGGCAGTGATCAGGTCGCCTGCCCTCACCGGTTCGGTATGCGATATGGATGTTTCAATAGATACACTTCTGCGGCCGTGCGAATTGGAAGCAAAGGCCAGGGCACTGTCCGCGATGGAATAGGCGATCCCGCCGTGGGCTATATCGAAGCCGTTAAGCATTTCCTGACGTATCTCCATCTGTAACACACACTTACCTTCGTTTATCTCAAGACATTTAATGCCCAGCCACTGGCTGAACAGATCATGATCGTACATCTGGTGAAATACCCGTTTGGCTAAAGCATGCTTTTCCATGGTTAAATTTTGATGGCCGGGGGACAAAAATCAATAAAAATTAGCACTCTGTCCCGTGCATATTCCGAAATTATTACCATATTTACACCCTTAGATACCTCTAAGGTGGATCCCCAACTGCTATTGGTATCGGTTTGTTAGCAGAACCCAAGTAGTCCGGGCGCAATTAAACGCACGGCGAATCCGGGATTCTGTAGTAAAGTTTCAAAGTGTTAGTTAATGAACGGAACGCAGTTGCGCATGCCGTCATTTGTGGAACCAAAAACAACCGGTACAATGCAAACCCAAGTTGAGGCGAAAAGCCGCCATGAGCAGATGCTCGACACGATCGGACTGATCGTAGACAAACTGATTCCCCTTGGCATCACCCACCAGACCCCGGAGGATGAATATTTCGACGGGCGCACGGTAACCATCAAGGGAAGGGAAATGGTCAATTTCAGTTCCTGCAGTTACCTGGGCCTGGAACACGACGACCGGCTTAAAGCCGGGGCCATAGACGCCATAAACAGGTACGGAACCTACTTTTCCTCCTCACGTGCTTACCTGACCACGAAACATTACGTGGAGCTGGAGGAACTGCTGGGCCAGATTTTCGGGAAACCGATCATCCTGGGCACATCCACCATGCTTTCGCACATCTCGAACATTCCCGTGCTCGTGAGCGACCAGGATGCGGTGATCCTCGATCACAGCGTTCATGCGTCCATTGCCACGGCCGCGGATATGTTACGTGCACGAAGGATTCCCGTCGAGGTGGTACGCCATTCGAACATGGACATGCTGGAAGACAAGATCAGGAAGCATTCAAACGCGAAAAAAGTCTGGTATTTCGCTGATGGCGTTTATTCGATGCACGGGGATGTGCTACCGGTAAGGGAGGTGTATGACCTGATGGACCGGTACGACAACTTCTACCTTTATGCCGACGATGTACACGGCATGGGATGGACCGGCAAGCACGGTGCAGGCGCCGTACGCGCCCTGGCACCCCATCATCCGAAGATGTACCTCGTCACGGGGCTGTCGAAGTCGTTCGCGGCATTCGGCGGGGTTACCGTATTTCCTGACGAAGAGCTGAAGAATGCGGTGAAATACTTCGGCAAGACGCATACTTTCTGCGCACCCGTTCAACCACCGAATCTGGGCGCCGCCGTAGCTTCCGCAAAACTCCATCTGTCGGACGAGATCTATACGCTTCATGCACGGCTACAGCAGAAAATCAGGCTTTTCAAGTCGCTGGCCAAGCTTTACGACCTGCCGTTGTACTCGGAAGCTATGACGCCGGTAAACTTCATATGCCTGGGTAAGCCGGAAACGGGCTATTACATGGTGCGGGAACTGATGAACCGGGGCTTCTATACAAGCATTTCCTGTTACCCGAGCGTGCCTTATAACAACACGGGAATCCGTGTACCGGTAACGCTCCATCATACGGATGAGGATATCGAGCAGGTGATCAAGAATATCGCTGAAATCCTTCCTGCAGCACTCAGTGCCGGCGGTACACGCATGAAGGACATCTACCGTGCCTTCAAACTGAATCCACCCGTAGCGGCATGAGTTTTATTCTCCGGTCGCCGGCAGCCGATAACAGGGTGCTGACCTCCGAATTCCTGCTTTTTCAGCTTGTGCTGTTGTACTATCTTTATGAGCTGCTGAAACTCATCTGAGGATCGGCCGTAAGAAAGATCATGAACCAGGTACCTGTAAATATTCTGCATGTCGAAGACGATGCGGTGGATGCCATGGTTATGGAGCGCGCGCTCAAGAAGTGTGACCTCCACTACAAGCTGTACCAGGCCCGCAACGGTGTGGAAGCACTGGATATGATGCGGGGTTCCAACGGCAAGGAAAAGATAGACCCGCCCGTTCGTATTGTGCTGCTGGACCTTAACATGCCCAAGATGAACGGCATCGAGTTCCTGCAGGAGGTGCGAAAAGACCCGGAACTCAAGCCGGTAAGCGTTTTTGTACTGACCACC
>JAHEKC010000004.1:29862-67790 GCA_024638565.1 Bacteroidota bacterium | reverse complement strand
GGCTTGCAACACTCAGCGTTGAAAATCATGACTATTGTCAAATTCGGAGATTGACGCACCGGTCAACAAGGAACGCCTCAAAAACATGAAAACTCTCAATATTATGGTGTTGGAAAATGGGGGTACTTAAAGCGTGCTGCACATGTGATGAGATTGCTTCGTCGTCCCGATATAAATCGGAACTCCTCGCAATGACGAAGGAGGACCGACTGCCACTGCCTGCTGCTGCTTGATTCTGAAAAGCGAAAAGGCCCTCGAAAAGAGCGCCTTTAGTCAGCAGCCTGCTGCTAAAAAAAAGTTGTCCCGCCAGGGCTCGAACCTGGACTCTTCTGAATCAAAATCAGACGTGTTGCCAGTTACACTACGGGACAGAAATGAGTGCGCAAAACTACTTGATTTTTTCGACTTTGTCCCGCCAGGCAGCCTTCGAAAACGTGCCTAACCCGCTCGGGGTCCGGGATTCCGGCTTGTGGATTTTGTCCTACATTTGAACAAACCCTTTAGCCATGAGTCTCGAGAAAATCATGTCCGTGGCCGGCAAACCCGGCCTTTTCAAAGTCGTTGCGCAATCGAAGTCCGGCTTCGTGGTCGAAGCGCTGACCGACAATAAACGAACCGTGGTCGATGCCAGCCAGCGGGTGAGCATGCTGGAGGATATCTCGATCTACACGCTTGCGGAGGAAAAGCCGCTCAACGAGGTGCTGCAGGCCATCCGCGACAAGGACGGGGATCAGGTACCGGTGAATGCAAAGTCAAGCCCCGCGGATTTGAAGAATTACTTTAAGACCATCCTGCCCGACTATGACGAAGAGCGCGTGTATTTGTCCGACATCAAGAAAATGATCAGCTGGTACAGCCTGCTGAAGGATTTTACATTTGAAGCGGCGGAAACCGAAAGTGAATCTGAAGGCGAGGGCGATGACCAGGCTGCCGGAAAACCCGAGGAAGCCGGACAGGAATAGCCAAGGTAATATACAAGTAGCTGATAATCAATAAACTAATAATCATTTCCGCCGGGCGCGGATTGAAACTTTTGGATGCTTTTTTGAGTATAAAGTATTAGCAGTAAGTTACTTAACTCACAAAGCGACCCCAGATGGCTGCATCAAGCGCCGCCGCAGCCGGCGCACCCGCATTTGAACTCCGGTACTACCGGGTCCTGTACGCCCTTTTCGCCATCGCGTACTTCGTATCCGGATTCCTGTTCAACAGGCAGGCCGAGCCGCCCGCCGACTTCCTGGTGCCACGCGCCTGGCTGTCGCTCCTTCCGCTTTCCCTGTTTGCCATATCCTTCTTTCCCGGGTTCTTCCGCGACCGGGTGGCCGAGGCCGGTGCCGTCCTTTTCCTGCTGAGCACGCTGCACCTGGTGGGCTTCCTGTACGTGAACCAGCAGACACGCTTCGAACCCGTGATCCTGGCCATGATCCTGTTCACCAACCTGCATCTTAGCAGGATAGTGGTGATGGTGCTGTACAACGTCATCGTCCTCGCGGCACTCGAATACATGATTATCACCCAGGCAACACCCGGGGTGAACCAGCTGGCCTTTTTCCTGATCACCATTGCCGTGATGCTGGTGGGTGTCTTCTACCGTATCTACCGGAACCGCATGGAGGTACCCGAACGAATGGTGGTCGCCGACCCGCTGACTGCCATCCCCGATGCCGCCCTCATCCTCGACCTGCAGGGCAATACCATCGCAGCGAACGAAGCGGCAAAACGAATGCTGGCTTTCGACAATCCTTCCGCCTTCAGGCTTGATGCCATCACTACCGGGTTGCCCGACCTGGCATCCCTGCCGGCGGATGGCCTGGACCGGGAACTCTATGCCATGGCCGGCGGGCAGGAGAAATGGCTGAACGTGCGGTTCGTGGCGGATGAGGATCGAATTACCTGCCGCCTCCTGGAGGTGACCGATGAAAAACGTTCGCATGAACTTTCAGACGAAAGGGCCATCGAATTACGAAACTATCTTGAACACCTGCCTGTGGGTGTGCTTATCGTGGGTGACGATGGTGCCGTGCGGCTGGCTAACAAGGCCATTGGCGACTGGCTGGGCATGCCCATGAACCAGGTTAAGCATGCTACCACGTTACAGAAGATCACTGGCTTCAGCCTGGTACTCGATGCCGTCGATACCGGCAGGCAGGCGGACGCCAAATGCAGCACACTTGACGGCAAGGAAGTGTGGCTGTCTTTCGACGGCCGGCGCATACGCAACCTGCTCACCGGCGCCGGCGCATCGTTGTGGATCGTGAATGACATCACGGCTTTCAAGCAACGCGAAGCACGTCTTACCGGCGATCCCATACAAAAGGCTTTCGAGGAAGGGTACATCGGGGTTTCCATCCTCGATGGGGAAGACCGTATCGTGGAAGTCAATGAAGCTTTCCGGGATATGCTGGGCTACTCCGGTTCCGAGCTGCGGCAGCTCAAGCTCCATGACATCCTGCATCCGCGTGACACCCTGCCCGGAACGGGTGACAGGACCGAGTGCCGGATGCTGAATAAGGCCGGCGAGGTATTGTGGACGAGCTTCAGCCGTACGGGACTGGATGCACCCGGCGAGGAAGGTTCAATTGTACTCATAGAGGATATTTCCGACGGCAAGACCGTTGAACAGCAACTCAAGCGAAGCAATGCCCAGGTGACGGCATTGATCGATAATACGGACGACGGCATTTGTTCCATCGATTTCAATCACCAGGTGCTGGTGGTCAATGAGCCGTTCAGCAATTGGTTCGAAACGCATTTCGGCAGACAGTTGCTTCAGGGCGACAACTACCGCGATGCCCTGCCTGCCGACCGCCAGGCAGCCTGGCAGGGCGTGTTCAACAAGGTCATGGCAGGCCAGAAAGTCAGCAATGACGAAAAGATCGCGCTGCGGGACGGCAGCGTGCGGTTTTATGAGATCGCCTACAATCCAGTCACAACGGACGACGGGCTGGTGACCGGGGTCTCGGTTTATACCCGCGATATCACGGGCCGCATCACCGTGGAAGAGGTGCTGGTCAAGGCAAAGGAAGAGGCGGAACGCGCCACGCTTGCAAAGTCCGCATTCATCGCCACCATGAGCCACGAAATCCGCACACCGCTGAACGGTATCATCGGTATGCTTGGCCTGTTGCAGGAAACGAAGCTCGACAAGCAACAGGGCACCTTCGTTAATTCCCTGCACATCTCGTCCGAGGCGCTGCTGCATATTATCAACGAGATCCTCGATTATTCCAGGATCGAATCCGAGAAGATGGAGCTCGAGGACAAGCCATTCCGGCTAAAGGAATGCATAGAGGATACGTTCAAGATCCTGTATGCCCGCGCCCACGAGAAACAGCTGAAGCTGATGCACAAGGTCGAAGGCGATGTGCCTAACGTGATCAGCGGCGACCGGGTCCGACTGCGCCAGGTGCTCATCAACCTGGTGGGGAACGCCATCAAGTTTACCGAGAAAGGCAGCATAACCATTACAGCGGAGATGGTGCGTCATGAAAAAGACCGGGTCGAACTGAAAGTGGGCGTAAAAGACACTGGTATTGGCATCCCGGAAGACAAGCGGGAGAAACTGTTTACCGCTTTTGCCCAGGCGGACCCATCCACATACAGGAAGTACGGCGGAACAGGACTCGGCCTGTTTATAAGTGCCAGGCTTGTCCGGTTGATGCATGGCCGGATTTGGGTGGAAAGCGAAGTGGATAAAGGCAGCACCTTTTTCTTCACAATGGAGGCCGGCGTACCGGGCACCACCCAGCCGGCAACGCCTAAGGAACAACCCGTGGCTCCGGCGCCGGTCAGGAAGCTGGCCGGCAAGATACCGCTGCGAATCCTCGTGGCGGAAGACAACGAGGTAAACCAGACGCTCATCCGCATCATGCTGAGCAGGATGGGGTATGATCCCGTTGTGGTTTCTGACGGGCAAAAGGTGCTGGACGCCCTGGAAAAGGAATCGTATGATATCGTCTTCATGGATGTTCAGATGGATGGCATGGATGGCATCGAATCCACCCGGCTTATCCGGGAGCGGCCTGACGGCCCCCAGCCGGTCGTTATCGCCATGACGGCATTCGCCATGGACGAGGACAAGCAAAAGTGCCTCGATGCGGGTATGAACGACTATATCTCCAAACCCCTGCAGCTTGATGAGCTCGGGCGCCTGCTTACGCAGTGGGGTACCGGGCTGCAAAAGGATGGTGCGGGTGCATCGGAACCAGACCGTGCGCTCATCGACCATAAGATCCTGGACCATATCAGGAAGCTGGGCGGTCCTACGGACAAGACATTTCTACAAAAAGTGATCGGGATGTACTTGCGGCAGGGGCCGGATATCATCAGGGATATCCAAGTGCATCGTGCGAAAGGACATGCCGACAAGCTCGAGCAGGCTGCCCACAAGCTCAAAGGCAGTGCACGCAACCTCGGGGTGAAACAGGTAAGCGAGATCGCGGAGAAGATAGAGGTGTCGGCACGCGAGGGTAAGCGGGTCACGAAAAAGACGGTCGACGATTTACAAAATGCGTTCGACAAGGCAGCGAAGGAACTGAAGAAGTTAGACTAGCATGTTGAAGGATGGCAGATCGGGATTTGGTTGCTGAACCGTTAACATATGAGATTGCTTTAGGAATAGGGATTAGTGATTTTTGATCTATTTGGCAAAAAAGACCAGTTGAATGAAGGCAAGTGGATGCAATGGAACGAGATTCATATGTGGTTGAAACCTGTCGGTTGAAAGCGGAGACAAGCGCAAACCCCAATCATCAACAAATTATTAAGCTTTTGTCATTAACACGTCTGTGCGAAGCAATGCTTGCCGGGTAAGAAATGCCATAACGATCACGGATCACCGATCACGATAGAGCTTATCACTGTTGACTGCCCACTGCCACTGCCTCTGCCACTTGTTCTTCATGGCAGTCAGTTCATCCCGTTTATTGATTACAGGTGAGCGGAAGTCTTAAACAAGGTTCACTTCCATCTCCATCTCCACCCCAAATTGCTTCTTGACTGATTCCCGGATCCTGCCTGCCAGGTCGAGGATTTCCTGACCCGTGGCACCACCGTAGTTGACCAGCACAAGCGCCTGGTCCTTATGTGCGCCGGTATTGCCCACACGCTTGCCCTTCCAGCCACATTGCTCGATCAGCCAGCCGGCGTACAGTTTTATCTTGCCGCCGTTACCGGGAAAGCCCCTGGCTTCCGGGTATTTCTTCCGGATAGCCTCGAATTCATCCGCAGGGATTTCCGGGTTTTTGAAAAAGCTTCCGGCATTGCCCAGTACATCCGTTTCGGGAAGTTTGCTTTGCCGGATGGCAATGACGACATCGCTCACATCACGGATAGTCGGTTTTTCGATCCCCCGCTTTGCAAGTTCGTCACTTATGGATCCGTATTTCGTGTCTACAACGGGGTCCTTGTCCAGCCGGAAGGTAACCATGGCGATCACATACTGATCCCGGTACTTTTTCTTGAAAATGCTCTCCCGGTATCCGAAGCTGCAGTCGGCCAGGCTGAAGGTCCGCACCTTGCCCGTTTCAATATGCACCGCATCGAGTTCGAAGAAGATATCCTTCAGCTCGCGTCCGTAGGCCCCGATATTCTGAATGGGTCCGGCACCCACGCAGCCCGGGATGAGCGACATGTTCTCCATGCCACCGTAGTTTCGTTCCACGCACCAGCGTACGAGGCCATGCCATGGTTCCCCGCCGCCTGCTCTCACATAAACATGAATCTCATCCTCGTCTACCACGCTGATCCCGTCAATCCGGTTCAGGATCACCATGCCGTCATAGTCGGAGGTGAACAGGATATTGCTGCCGCCCCCCAGGATCATCATTTGCGTTTCGCTGCCGGCCAGCGCAAGGGCCTCACGCAGGTCCCCTATGGAATGCACTTCGCAAAGCACCTTCGCACGGGCATCGATGCCGAACGTGTTGTAAGGTTTCAGCGAGGCATTGGAAGTAGTCTTCATGGAAAAGCGGTGCGCGGCAAATTAGCAAATTGAGCGCATGTGCCGCCGCCTTTACTGCTTGATCAGCTTCCCGGACCCGGTAATGGTTGACTGGATGGTATGCGGTTCGCCGAAATAGTATATGTTGCCCGCTTCTTCGATTTTGGCGTATAGTTCCTTCTTCACCGACAGGAAGATGTCACCGGTTCCGCTGTTCGTGGTGAAGGTGATGTCATTCTGCATGCTTTCCAGGTAAACGGATCCATACGAATTATTATATATCAGGCTGATATCAGCGCGGCCGGTGGCAATGATGTCGGCAGTACCCAGGTGCACATTGCATTCAAATCGTGTGATGTCGAACAGGAACCTGATGTGGCCCGTAGCTTCCCAGTTTTCGTACCGGAAATCGGTGCTGCGCAGGGTATCCACAAAAACAAGTTCGCCCGAGCCGTAATTGGTCACTACTGAAAGGCTGTCGCAGTATACCCTTACAGTAATTCGTTTATTGAAGTCGCGGACCCAATTGCACTTGTTCTCGTTCCGGATCACCAGGGTATGGCCCTGCAACTCCGTAACGATCCCTTCCAGCAGGTTGGCGCCCCCGGTAACGGATAGTTCAGGCCGGAATCCCCTGTAGAATTCCACGGAGATCTTGTCGTGCATCTCGATGGCGTGAAACCTGGCCACGGGGCGTACGACCGTGGTTTCCTTGCCCGATCCCTTCAGGCAGTCGAACAGGTGGTCCTTGTCGCAACCCGCGAGCAGCAGCGAAAGGCCAAGTACTAATAGGTGGTTCCTGTTCATGTTTAAAATCGTCTGCCGATACCCGCGTCCACATAATCAGCCTTGCCGAAATGTGTTTTCAAGCCGGTGGTGACGAACCAGCCGTGGCCGATACCGTAGCGCATGCCCACACGGTGGTACCACATGCCCTCGCTCCTGTGCATGGAACGCAGGTACCTGCCAACCTGTAAAAGGACAGACAAGTCGTCGAATATAAGTTCATATGTGGAATTGAGGCCAATACGTACGGCATCAGTCCCGGGCGGGTCGGGATTTTCAACGTCGGCGATCCTGTCAATGAGGGAATGATCATAGGTGATGTCGATACCTGCCCCCAGGGCACTTTTTTGGGAAAATCTCCTGAGGCTCGTGGCCCCAATGCTGACCACATAGTAATCCGGCCCGTTTACAGGATACACCTGCTTGAGTGCCCCCTTGACCGATACGGCATGCCGGAATCCTTTTTCCCACATCACGACGGAATCGGCGGTCAGCTTTTCACGAACACCCATATGTCTTCGCAATCCGATCCTGCCCGAGGGGATGTTGTAACCAAGGTTGGGCGTACGTGTGGCGGCGTTTGAAAAGTGGTTGAAGTTAAAGCCGGCGGTGAGGAACAGCTGCTGTGCGATGCGAAAGTGAATGTCGGCGCTAAGCGTAAAAGTGCCATTCAGGCCTGTGCCGATGGCGATGTTCTTATGATTTTCATCCTGGTCGAAACTTTCCGTCACGTAGCCAAGACCGAAGCCGACGTTGAGCCTGAATTGTGTGGCTTCATTCCTTGAAAAATTGAAATCCAGGCAGGCGGTCAGCGAATGCCCTTTCCCGAGCTGTTCTTCATTTCCGAGGTCGAGATAATAGTACCGAAGTCCTGCTTTCGGGAAGCCGTAAGCGGGCCCCCATGAATCGGAAGCAGTCGTCTGCCGGAACAGGTCCAGTCCCAGGGCCTTGACATGGTCCTGCCGGAGGGCGACGATGGAGGAGCGGTGGGCAATGATGAAGCCGTAATGATAGGCGGCACCCAGCGACCATTTGCCGTCCGACATCCGCACGGTCTCCATGGGTTGTGCCAGGGAGCAGGTGGGAATCAGCAGGAGCCACAGAATCTTTTTCATCCGGATGGCAAATTTATCAAACCTCTCCCTGTAACGGGGGGCAGGATTCGCCAGTCCGGGGCATTGGAGGAAACCCGCCAGGCAGTCAAAGCGTCAATGAAAACCCGGAAAACGCCTAAGATGAGTCGCCTTACAGCCAGGGAGGGCTGTGATAACACGGGTATCCGGGTAGCCTCATTTGCCAAAAATGGGGGTGCCAACCCCAACAGATAGCCGTTGCAACCCCCAAAAAAAGGGCGTGGCAACCCAAAAAAGGCGCGGCAACCCCAAAAAAGGCGTGGCAATCTCAAAAAAATGGGCGTGGCAACCACAAAAAAATGGGTGTGGCAACCCCCAAAAAAGGAGCGTGGCAACCGCAAAAAAATGGGCGTGGCAACCACAAAAAAATGGGTGTGGCAACCCCCAAAAAAAGGGGCGTGGCAACCCCCAAAAAAAGGGGCGTGGCAACCCCAAAAAAAAGTCCCTCCCGGCGAACCGGGAGGGACCTAACCTCTCGAAAAGTAAAGCTAATTGAATTTGAATTGAACTACTTGTATCAGAATACGCTCAGCTTGTACAGGGCCCGGTGGCCGTTAGCGCGCAGCTCCAGCAGGTAGATACCCGTACCTACTGAAGAGGCATCCCATGCAATCGTATGGATGCCGGGGCCCTGCTGGCGGTCCTCCAGGGTTGCCACCCTGCGGCCCGATGCATCGTGCAGCACCGCTGTCACTTCAGCTGATTTTGTGAGTTCGTACTGAATTTGCGTGGTACCGGCAGTCGGGTTGGGCCAGGCGGTCAGTCCCAGGAAGTCATTTCCTGATTCGTTGATGCCCAGCGGGTTCACCAGCAAGACATTGGCGAAGTTGGTCAGCACGGGCGCGTTGAAATCGAAGTAGATCGCTGCCTGGTCGCTGATCACGGTCCCTGCGGGCAGGGCGTTCACGGCATCCACCCTGAAATTTATATGCCCGTGGCTCGCCGGTTCGTTCGTGGTCGAATCCGGGAGCATGATATTCGAGAATACAAACTGGAGATCGCTGCCATTCTGCGTGACGTTGCAATTGTGGCTCGTGCCCAGCAGCTGGAAGGTAGAGGCATCCAGGTCCGGCGACAGGTCGTCGAGCACCACCACGTTGACCGCGGGAGCGCTACCCGTATTCTGGAAGTTGACGGTATACTCGATGGTCTGGTTGCTGTTGATGCTCGAGATCACCTGCTCGTTGGGGTTATTCGTGTTCGTCTTGACGGACAGTTTGTTGTTGGGATCCCATGAGCTGGTTACGATCTGGTGCACGGTATCGACATTGTTGGTCAGGTCGACATCATTGCCGCTAACCGGTGATACATTGACCATCTGCACCACGCTGGCGCCCACCTGGTAGCTCGTCGAGGCATCGAAGTCGACAAACACGTTCACACAGCCTCCCGGTGCGATAACAGGCAGGTTCCAGGTAAGGATGTTGTTCGTCGTGTTGTTGGATGCCTGCGTCGGATTTGCATAATCGAGCGACAGCCCGGCATCGTAGTTCATGGTCAGCGTGGCTGCTGTAGGCGTGATGCCAATGTTGCACACCTGGATGTAATACCATGCAGGGAATCCCGGTGTGATGGTGGTACCTGCGCTCAGGTTCACCGAAAGGTTCACCGTGCCCGGCGGGATGTACAGTCCGAAATGGTTGCCGCCGTAGGTATTCCCCACGGTAGTGGCGTTAACGGTAATGCTTCCCGGCGTGGACAGGCTGTAGGGCGCATACAGTCCCGTGGGTGTGTAGGACACCGTATAAGTGCCGGCCGGTACGTTAACCGAATATATGCCGGCGGGATTCGAGTACGCGGTATATCCTCCCACTGAAACACCCTGGTAGGGGATGCCGCTCTCTCCTGCGTCTAGCGTGCCGTTGTTATTCGCGTCTATGAAAAGCATGCCTTCGATGGTTACGGCTGTATTCTGGATGCCGAAGTTATATCCGCAGCCGTTGCTGCCCATGGATACCACCACCTGGTGATAGTAGGCGCATCCGCCGCTGTCCACGTTAAGCGGGATGGTGAACACGTTGCCCGGGCTGGTGCAGTACACGATGGTGTACGTACCGGGCATCACCGGTGCGACATAGCAGCCGTTGCTGTCCGACTGTGCGGTAATGAAAACCCCGTTTCCGGAAATGGTTACCACTCCACCGGGGATACCTGCCTCGCCGGGATCCATGATCCCGTTGCCATTTGTATCCCAGAACAGTTTTCCGCAAATGCTGTCGTTAGGCACTGCATTAATGTTTATCGTCACGCAATAGGAATTGCAGACGTTTCCCGTGGAGTCATATGCCGTCAGGCAAGCGATATAGGTACCCGGATTGGCATAGGTGTGAACGGGATTGAGTACCGAGGAGGTGTCGCCGTCGCCGAAGGTCCAGGTATAGTAGGAGTAATTCCCTGCCACCATACCGAAGAAGTGTACTACCCCGCCGCCGCCGGTCTGGAACGCGGCGTTGACCGAGCAGCCGCTGGAAGGCTGGAAGTTATAGCAAGCAGACGCGGTACAGTTATTCGCATCCGTGATCGTCACACAATACTGACCCGGTGTCGTGGGTGTGTATGTCTGGCCGTTGGCACCCGCGATGGTGTTGCCGTTGAGGGACCACGAATAGGTATATGGTGGTGTGCCTTGGTTCGCCACCGCATGCAGGACGTTATTCAGCGTGTCCGGCACGATGCCGGCGGTGAGCGGGCAACCCGCGCCAATGGTGACCACATGGCAGGTGCTGTCCATGCAGCCCGAAGAGGTGGAGATGGTCAGGCAGACCGTATAGGTGCCCATGGCGTTAAACGTATGGACGGGGTTTTGCTGGGTAGAACCTGTTCCGTCACCGAAGCTCCATTGCCAGGAGGTGACGGTACCGATGCTGTCAAACGAGGAGTCGAAGAATGTGACGACGGTACCCTGGATGTTGAAGCCGAAGCCCGCCAGACAGGTCTGGGTCGACTGGGCCGAAGCTGTTTGCGCCATGACCATCAGGGCCGGCGCGAGAAGTAAAAAGCGTAGTGTTTTTTTCATAGCAATTGTTTTTATCGGTTCATGCGGGCGGAATTCCAAACCCGGAAACAAAGGTAACGACCTGGTGCCGCGGGGGCATCCCCCAAATTTAGTATTTCTTACCCGCTCAAATCATCAATAACTGGCCTGAATTTTTCTGTAAGCCAGTTTTTATAGCTTATTATCTCTGTTTCTTCATCAGGATGGGGTCCCTGCATGGCAAGGAATTTCTTTACGCGCCTGACGAGTGGTTTATGGTACAGGAAATCAGCTGCATTGATGACTGCGCGCAGGATTCCGATGAATTCGCGCTCTTTTTCATTACCAGCCTGCCGGAGATAGGACTTGAAGTCTGATCGCACCTGGCTGATCTTGTATTCCAGCAGGTCAAAATCACCCAGTTCATACCGGATCACCAGCTCGGTCACGGCCACGCGGCAGCGGATTACCGGGTCGGTATCGCGGTAGCTGTCCAGGATATAAAGTTTGTTCAGGACCTGGATGGCCTTACGGAACTCCTTCTTGTCGAAGTGCACAAGGACCAGGTTGATATAGACAAAGGTCTGGTAGAAGGCGTTGGAGCGGATTTTCTCGTTATCGCGCAGGTCTTCGAGGATGGTGATGGCCTTGTCGATGTCAAGTTTGGAATAGTTGATGACAAGTGAATTGTAATAGAAGAAAAAGTACTTGTCGTATAACAGGTGATGGTACGCTTCCATTTCGCGCCGCAGCTCTTCCGCATAACGCAGGCTTTCCCTGAGTTCATTGTTCTTGAATAATGCGTTGACCAGGTAGGTGAGCATTTGCAGCTTGGTATCGTGGTTGCTTTTCGAGAACAGCTTCTCACCGTTGAACTCATGATAAGTGTTGAGCAGGTAGTCCTGCAGCGTCTGGTAGTCGCGGCGCTGCAGCAGGATCTGGCTGACCGCATGGTATAGCTTGAACCGCAGCTTGGGCGACCGTCCCAGGGTCTTGTCATTGGAGAAGTCGGCAACCGCCTGCTGGAGGATGGGCAGCACGGGATTCTCTTCCGGGCTCAGGTTCTGTGTGATCTTCAGCCGGTAGGTGACGGCGGCCAGTATGTCGTCGATGGCACGGATGCGGTCAATGGCATCCTTGTTTTGCTTCCGCCGGGAAATATATTCCTCGGGATTGAAGCCTGTCATCTCATGCGACAGCCTGATGAACTCGCCGTAGATCACATCCAGCAGCTCGTAGTTCTCCGCGGCAAGTGCCCGCGCTTCCGCCTTCCGAAGAAAGTGCAGCGCAGTCGAGTTGTTGTTGCGGGTGAAGAAATACCGTGCGAGCGCCAGGTGGTGGAGCGCGGATATGGTTTCATCCTCATCGAAGTGCTGTACGGCAATGCTCTTGTTCAGGTCGTTCAGCAGGCGGTGTTTAAGCCGGTAAAAGGGATTCTTGTTACCGCCGGGGTACAGGCGGTTCAAAATCTTGTCCTCGTCGTACCGCTTCCCCGACTTGCGGATATAGTCGAACAGCTTCAGGTCCTTGCGGTCCCCTGCCGCGAAGCGGGTGGCATAGAGCTTGAAGAATCGGATCTCCTCCTTGTTCATGCCCGCCACGATGTCCTGCAGGGTATTCATATTGTTTAGTTTTGAACGCGTAAGATAATTAAAAATTCGATGGCTGTGCCGGGATCATTATTGCATAGTTTTGAAGGGTAAAACCAGATGTTATGCGCAACAGAATAATCGTGCTTCTCCTGGCCTTGCAGGTGGCCATGCTGCCCCGACAGGGTCACGGGCAGGGTGCCACCCCGCTGGTTTCCATCACGCAACTGGCAGGATTCCAGGTGTGCCCGGACACCGTGTTTCACCAGCAGCTGGTGACCATGCAGGTGACCTTTCATAATGTGGGCAATACGGCCATGCAGGTGGGCGATACGCTGATCGTGGCCTGGAAGAATACGGATTCCGTGGCCGTATCCGTATACCAGGAGGACATCGCTTCCTTCGGGCTGACCTCCAACTTCAACCCCAATGACACGGTTTCATTCGTGACCACTTATACCTATGACAGCACCCGGTATAAAACCGGCAGCAACATTGTGGTGGTCTGGCCCCGCAGCAGCAACTCCACCACCATTGCCGCCGACTACGATACACTCACCGTCTGCTTCAATCCCATCCTGACGCTGGTTGCACCGGTAGGGCCACATAACCAGTCGTTTACATTATCGCCGAATCCCTTTTCAGATGGATTTGAGGTCCTTACGGAATCACCGGAATTAATTGAACGCGTAAGAATTTTTAATGTGCTGGGCGAGCTGTGCCTGTCACGGCCCTATAAGGGGCGTATGCAGGCCGGTGTGCTGTCCCCGGGAATATATATCGTGGAAGTCCGTTTACGCGGCCGGGAAGCCGTTTACCGGAGGGTGCTGAAGCGTTAGCCCGCCACGATTCCTTTCCGGTGTATCGTTCAGGTATTCGTCATTCACCCGGTCTTTCGCATTTTTACGGCCGTGGCCAAGCTTTTCATCGTACCCACACCCATAGGCAACCTGGGTGACTTTACCTACAGGGCCGTGGAGACCCTCCGGTCGGCCGACGTGATCCTGGCCGAGGATACCCGCGTCAGCCGGGTGTTGCTGGACCATTACGACATTAAGAAGAAAGCCCTTTCGCACCACGCCTTCAACGAAAAACATACGACTCCTGAGGTTGTTCGCATGATCGGGGAAGGAAAAACCGTGGCGCTGGTTAGCGATGCCGGTATGCCGGGTATCAGCGACCCGGGTTTTTACCTGGTCCGGGAATGCCTGCGCAATGAGATAGACGTGGAATGCCTGCCGGGCGCGTCCGCATTTCCCGTGGCCCTGGTCTGCTCGGGCCTGCCCTGTGACCGGTTTACCTTCGAGGGATTCCTCCCGGTACGCAAGGGAAGAGCTACCGCCCTTGGTGCGCTGGCCGACGAGTCCCGGACCATGGTGTTTTACGAGTCACCCCACCGGATTGGCAGGACGCTCAAGGATCTCGCTTCCCATCTTGGCGACAGCCGGAAAGCGAGCGTGTCCCGGGAACTGACGAAGAAGTTCGAGGAAACACGCCGGGGGTCGCTGGGCGAACTGGCGGCGCACTACGGGGAGAAGAAGGCGAAAGGGGAGTTTTGTGTTGTTGTCGAAGGGAGGGGGAAGCGGCAGCACTAACAGTGGTGCCGGGTGATTTTAATTTCCTTCCTGACATCGGATTTTCGTAAAAATACAAACGCCCAATACTTCATACCTGATTCTTAATGTATAAGGATATCCGTACTTCCATACTTGAGCATTAAACATCAGGTATTTAGTATTAATAACTGGACAGAAAAAATTATCTGACCAATGCGGCATCATATCTTTAAACCGGTATGCTTTTGAAAGCATACCCCTTCTCCTTGAAATGCTGCAGGACCCTTGGCAGGACGTATTCCAGGTTTTCAGCGGCCTTGTAGCTGTCATGGAAAACGACAATGGAACCGGATGCCGCGTGGCTTATCACGTTGCGGAGGCAGGCCTCTGGCGTCACCTCATGGTCGTAATCATAACTGAGCACGCTCCACATGATGATTTGGTAGCGCGGCATCAGCATGCGTACCTGCGACCGGCTGATCCTGCCATATGGCGGCCTGAAAAGGCCGTTGCCTACCAGGGATCGGGCGCGCTCCGCGCTGTCAAGGTATAGCTTGTCGGAGGTCCTCCAGCCGTTGAGGTGATGGTAGGTATGGTTTCCTGCCGTATGCCCTTCTGCCTTGATGCGGTCGAACTCGTTCGGGTGCTCTTCAATGTTCTTGCCCACGCAGAAGAACGTGGCTTTGGCATTATACTGCTTCAGCAGGTCCAGCACGTGATCTGTCGCGCCCGGCACGGGCCCGTCGTCGAACGTCAGGTAAACAGCCTGGTCATCGGCGGGAAACCGCCAGGTGAGTTGGGAATGCAGCTTCCTGTAAAGGAAAGGCGGCCTGACGGGGCGGAGCATCAGATGCCCGTCATTGGTTGTAGCGCTGTGAAAGCACGGCGAACCGCCGTTCGAGGTCGGAGGCCAGCGAATCCTGGTTAGCCTTCTGCGCCATCCGATACAGTTCCTGGAAAACGGCCATGGACTGGTTCATATCCCGTTCAATGCCCTTGTGCCATTTCGTGCCTTTGAGTGAAAGAAAGTAATGGAGGTCGTCTTCGGTGATATCGGCCAGCCGGTTAACCACTGCATTCCCCATGCTGATGGCATGGCTCACTGATTTGTCACGCCGCTCCAGCTCGGGCGTGATGGGTACAATGGGTGTGCCGGTATTGACGTCGTATTTAGCGGCATCGTAATACCCGTCGGCAATCCGCAGGACAAACAGGTTGAACGGAACTGTTTTGTCAGGCATGACTTCCAGGCATTTGTCAAGAACGCTGAGGGAAGAGTCGCGTTTCCCCTCATCCAGCAGGGACTCGGCCAGCCGTGCGAAATTATTCCGGAAGTTCATGGCCATGTTCTGGTTGTTCTGGTTCAGGTACACGCGCGGGTCGTTCATATTGCCCCAGCGGAAGTCGTTCATCATGTTGTCATACATGACTTCCGTGTTCACCCTGCCGGTCTGGCCGCTGTTCGATTGCGGTGTCCTGATGGGGACAAGCCGGTACGCAAGGCCTTCCAGCTGGAAGTACTCCTGGAGGTTCATGTAATTGTCGTCGCCCACGGTCACGGCGAAATAGATCGGACGGGTCCAGTCATTGAAGGCCACCAGGTCCAGGATCATCAGGTCGGCCTTGAGCAGGTAGTTCTTGGTTACGTCAAATTCGATGCTGGGCAGGATCCGAGGAATGTCTTCAGCAGCCACGACGCCATTACGGATCACGGCCTCCCGGTCCACGGGAACGGTAAACTTCTTGGTGGGAAAATAGTTCACGTCATTGCCACCAGCGGTGGTGGCTTTCGCCGATGGGCTATCGCTCTTGATAAACTCCATTACTTCGGCCAGGTTGATGCGCTGCTTGATCTTGCGGTCGTAATACGGTACATAGTCGCGTGTACCCTGCACATACTGCCGGTGCTCCCAGGAAAAGGGTACCGGTTCGGAATCATAGGCCTTGCGCTTCATCTGGTCTATGTACCAGTCGGTATTCAGCAGGCTCAGGTTGACCACACGTACATCCGTACGGATGCCTTCCACCTCCTGTGCATACCAGAGCGGGAAGGTATCGTTGTCGCCGTTGGTGAAGATGACGGCATTGGGTGCACACGAATTGAGGTAGTTCGCCGCGAAATCCCGCGAGGTAAAGGTGTGTGAACGGTCATGGTCATCCCACCCTTCACTGGCCATCAGCACGGGGCCGGTGAGTATACAGGCCGCCGTGGCCATGCTCACCGCCGCGGCCGGCTTTACTTTCTTCGAAAGCCACTCACCAATGGCCGCAACCGCCAGGCCGATCCAGATGGTGAAGGCATAAAATGAACCCGCGTATGCGTAATCCCGTTCGCGTGGCTGCAAGGGGTACTGGTTCAGGTACACCACGATGGCGATCCCGGTCATGATAAATAGCAGCATCACGATAAACGCATCGTGCCGGTCTCTCTTGAAGTGAAAGAACATACCCAGCAATCCAAGGATCAGCGGCAGGAAGTAAAACCGGTTATAAGCCGCATTGTTGGTCATGCTTCCGGGAAGGCTTTCCTGCGGGCCCAGTCGCATGCGGTCTATAAAGTCGACACCGCTCAGCCAGTTGCCGCGCAGGATGCCGCCATGGCCCTGCAGGTCGTTCTGGCGCCCCGCGAAATTCCACATGAAATACCGCAGGTACATCCATCCCATCTGGTAGGAAAAGAAAAACTTGATATTCTGCCCCATGGTGGGGGTGGCATCCCCCTGGATGTTCGTCCATTCCTTGTACACGCGCACGTGGTTCGGTTGTGCACTGTACATGCGCGGAAAAATGGTCGTCTTGGCTGGTTCATAAACGGGAACCAGCTTACGGCCGGTCTCCACGTACTTCCCGTCCAGGGCGGTATAGGTCATGGCGCCGTCATCCTGGCGGATGATCTGCGCATTGTAATGCTGTCCGAATCCCAGCGGACGGTCGCCGTACTGCTCACGGTTGATGTAGCTGAGCAGGTTAAAGGCATTTTCAGGATCGTTCTCGTCCATCGGGGGATTGGCGACAGAGCGGATGGCAGTCATGGCGAATGATGAATAGCCGACCATGATAAAGGAAATGCAGAGGATGGCGGTATTCCATATGGGCCTGTTGGTACGCTTGGTGTAGATCAGCCCCCACACAACTGCCGCGGCTATCAGCACGATGAATATGATAAAACCAGACCAGAACGGCATGCCGAAGGAGTTGACGAACAGCAGGTCGAAATACGCACCGATCTTGATGAACCCGGCAATGATGCCGTACTGTACAATAACCAAAATCAGGATTCCGATGCCTGCGGTGGCAAAGATCCCGGTGCGGCTGACCTTGTATTTCTTGAAGTAATAGATGAAGGCGAGAGCAGGGATACAAAGCAGGTTCAGCAGGTGTACGCCGATGGAAAGCCCCATGAGGTATGCGATCAGGATGATCCACCTGTCTGCGTGCCGCTCATTGGCTACGCTTTCCCATTTGAGCATGGCCCAGAATACCAGCGCGGTGAAGAACTGCGACATGGCATATACCTCACCTTCCACGGCGGAGAACCAGAACGAATCACAGAATGTATAGGCCAGGGCCCCCACCGCGGCGCTGCCCATGATGGTGAGCGTCTGCGCACCGGTGTACCCGCCATTTTCGTTTTTCTTAAAAAGCTTCCGGGCCAGCAGCGAGATGGTCCAGAACAGGAACAGCACGGCAAAGGCGCTGGAAATTGCTGACATGACATTGACCGTGACCGGCACCAGCTCCACGTTGCCTCCTGCGAACAGGGAGGCGATGCGGCCCATCACGAGGAAAAGGGCGGCACCCGGTGGATGCCCCACCTGCAGCTTGTATGCCGCGGCGATGAATTCACCACAGTCCCAGAAACTGCCCGTTTCTTCGATGCAAAGGACAAAAACGACGGCTGCGATGGCAAACACCAGCCAGCCAATCAGGTTATTGAGTCTCTTGAAGTTATCCATTATCCAGGCGCGCTGAGCCTGCGAATTTAAGCAATATTTGAGATCGGCCATCTGGCCTGAAAAATTGGTATTGAACGGGTTAACCCCGAATCTGCGGAATCGCAATCACCCCGGGCCAAGGCATTAAAAAAAACCGGTGACCCTGCATACCTACATGTATATTGCCGGTGTCCAAAAAGGTATTTACCTTGTCGAATTATTTCTTGAAAGTCACCGTTCCACGAAGTTGCTTGTAATTGAACAGTCGATTGATGACCCGGATACGTTTATTGTTGTTTTTTCTTACTGGATGGGTGCAAACTGTTACTGCCGACAGCTGGACCTCCAAATCTGGCCTGTCAGGCCCCGGCCGGGAGGGGCCGGCGGGATTCGTCGTGGGGACCAAAGCCTATATGGCCACGGGCTACATGGGCCCCTGCCTGAACGACTTCTGGTCGTACGACCAGTCCACCGACACGTGGACCCAGCTCGCCTCATATCCTGGCGTGGTGCGTAATGCCGGGGTAGGATTTGCCATTGACAGCGTAGGGTACGTGGGTACGGGCACGAGTTGCGGCGGGGGGAATTACCAGGACGACTTTTATGGTTACGATACGCAAAACAACATTTGGTCACCCATTGCATCCTACGGCGGCGGACCTGCAGGCTATTGCTTTGCATTTGCCATCAACGGCAAGGGATACGTAGGCACCGGTACGGACTCCAATTTCCCGGTGATGCGCAAGGATTTCTGGGAGTACGATCCGGTGGCGGACCAATGGACGCAACTCAACGATTTTGCAGGTACGGAACGGATATACTGCACGGGTTTTACCATCGGGACAGACGGGTATATCGCCACGGGTCGTGACGGAACCGGCGATCTCGATGAGTTATGGACTTACGATCCGGTCGGTGATACCTGGACGCAGCTGGCAAGTTTTGGCGGAGGCCCGCGATTCTGGGCGGTCTCCTTCAGTCTCGGAAATTTCGGTTACGTCGGTACGGGCAGGCAGGGCACCGCCAACTACATGCAGGATTTTTGGCAGTACGACCCTGTGCCCGATATATGGACACAAAAAGCAAGCTTCGGCGGCCAGGCACGCGACGATGCATTCGGCTTCGCGATTGGCGGCAAGGGCTATATCGGTATGGGCAACACGGGAGGGAATTACGCTTCCGATCTGTGGGAATACACACCGGACTCCGTGACATCGGCAGGGGAAACCGGACAGATCATGTTGTCCTTGTTTCCGAATCCTGTAAGTACGGAATTGGTGGTACGGTTTCCCGGCGCGGAAGTTGAGCAGTTAAGGATCCTGGATTCCCGGGGGAAAGAACGGCATGTACGCCCAGTATCTGTGCACAGCGGAATGACAGTGTTTCACCTGGATTTTTCAGGCCTGTCACCGGGCGTGTACATTGTCGAGATTCGAACGGCCGCAACTACTGTATTCAGGAAGGTGATAAAAGGTTAAAGGAAGTGTCATGCATTGACTTGTATGAAATTTATAGTTCGATTCTTTTTTAAAACAAGAACGCTGCTTTTATGACCTCTCGCCATACAGCCACGTGCCTGCTGTTTATGGCCTACGCCATTGCCAGCCATGGGCAGGTGATCCCGGATTCGATACGAACGGATTGGTCCGGGGCAGGGGCCTCCGGTTTCAATGTGGACACATCCAATGTGGCGGACGTGACTGCTTTCGGCGCTGCGGGCAATGGCATCACCAACGACCTGCCGGCCGTGGTTGCCGCGATGACTTCACTTAACGGAAATGGCGTGGTCTATTTTCCCGCGGGCAACTACCTGATGAACGGTCCGGTGTACATGGGTGACAGCATGATGCTGAAGGGCGCTTCTGCTGCAGCGAGCCGCCTGGTTTTTGATCTGGGCGGAATGACAAGCAATTGTATCAATATCGTCAAGGGGCAAACCGCTCCGTATTACCCTTTGGCCGGTGGCCTGGAAAAGGACTCGCGAAAGCTGGTCTCGGACAGTGCGTACCTGTTTTCTGCGGGAGACCATATCGAATTGCGGCAGCTGAACGGATCCTGGGATACCAACCCGGCCGCCTGGGCCCAGTATTCAGTGGGACATATGGCACGGGTCGATTCCGTGGCGGGAGATTCGGTATACATAGATACACCGCTGCGCATGAATTTGAACGTGGCCCTGCAGCCGGAAATCCGCCAGATCACACCGCGTTTTGCCAGCGGGCTAGAATGCCTTTCTATAAGCCGGACCGACAGTACGGCGCCCGGTGTCAATTACGCGGTTTACTGCCAGTACGCCGTGCATTGCAGGATTCGCGGTATCGAAAGCGTGTCAAGCATCGGGGCGCATGTCTGGGCGGAGACCAGCAGCCACCTGGAGATCACGGGTTCCTATTTTCATCATGCATACAATTACGACGGTGCATCCACGCACGGGTACGGTGTGGTGATGGCCGCGCATACGGGCGACAGCAGGATCGAGAATAACATTTTCCGGTTCCTGCGCCATGCCATGATGGTCAAGCAGGGGGCCAGCGGGAATGTGTTTGCCTATAATTATTCCATCGATCCCTTTCGATCCGAATTCCCGAATGATTTCGGTGCGGACATCTCCCTGCACGGGCACTTCCCTTTTGCCAATTTGTTCGAGGGTAACATCTGCCAGAACCTGGTGATCGACCAGGCATGGGGTCCCTCCGGGCCCTTCAATACTTTTTTCCGGAACCGTGTGGAGCGGTATGGCGTCATATGCCTGGGCGGTTCGGTCGACAGCGACCGGCAGAATTTCGTGGGAAACGATATTACCGGCACCGGGTTAGGCCAGGGGCAATATGCCCTTAGTGGTACGGATCACCTTGAGTACGGCAACAACGACAACGGGGTCATTGTGCCGCCGGGGACCCAGGTGCTGGATGACACTTCCTATTACCTTGATGCCGTTCCGGCATTCTGGAACATCGCCTCGCCGTTTCCGAATATCGGCACACCCAACCCCGTGGGCGGGCAGACCATCCCTGCCAGGGAACGGTACCTTGCGGGAACGGGATTGACCATATGCAATGATTTACCGTCCGCTGCCGCGGGACATGCGAATATCGGTTTATGGTCTTTCGGCATCGTGCCCGTTACCGGCAATGGTGTCGTGGTGGTGTGTTCCGGATTGGCCGGCAAGCATCTTCGGTTGGAAGTAACCGATTCCAGGGGACGCCTGCTTAAGGCAGGAGCCCGTCATCCCGGTACGGACCAGGAAAGTTTTTTCCTGGACACAAGCGGCTGGACCGGCGGATTGTACTTTATAACCGTTTTTTCAGGAGGCCGTCGCCTGGTGAAGAAGTTCGTGGTTAACTAGCGTCTTCTTTCAGCGGGGACCCCGGGGATGGGGAAGCAAAAATCCCGTTCCGGCAGGCCGGAACGGGATTTGAATTTGATTCGGGAGATGGATTAGTAGTCCATTCCGCCCATGCCACCCGGAGGCATGCCTGCCGGCATGGAGGGCTTTTCCTCCTTGATGTCAGCCAGCACACACTCGGTAGTGAGCAGCATTCCGGCAATGGAAGCGGCATTCTCAAGGGCCACCCGTGTCACCTTGGTAGGATCGATCACGCCGGCCTTGTAAAGCATCTCATACTTGTCCGTACGGGCATTGTAGCCGTAATCGTCCTTGGATTCGCGCACCTTCTGTACCACAATGCTGCCTTCCATGCCTGCATTGCCAACGATCTGGCGCAACGGCTCTTCGAGGGCCCGCTTGATGATATTGGCGCCGGTTGTTTCGTCCTCGTTCTCGCCGACCAGCTTTTCCAGGGCCTGCATGCCGCGGATGTAAGCCACACCGCCGCCGGGTACGATTCCTTCTTCAACCGCTGCACGGGTTGCATGCAGTGCGTCATCCACACGATCCTTCTTTTCTTTCATCTCTACTTCGGTCGCCGCACCCACATACAGAACTGCCACGCCGCCGGCCAGCTTGGCCAGACGTTCCTGGAGCTTTTCCTTGTCGTAATCGGATGTGGAAGCATCAATTTGTGCTTTGATCTGGTTGATGCGGGCGGTGATGTCCGCCTTCTTGCCGGAGCCGCCAACGATGATGGTATTGTCCTTGTCGATGGTCACCTTTTCGCAGGAGCCGAGGAAGCTCAGGTCAGCATTTTCGAGCTTGAAACCGCGCTCTTCGGAAATCAGCGTACCGTTGGTCAGGATGGCGATGTCCTCCATCATGGCCTTGCGGCGGTCACCGAATCCGGGCGACTTCACCGCGGCCACCTTCACCGAGCCGCGCAGCTTGTTCACCACAAGTGTGGCCAGTGCCTCGCCGTCCACGTCTTCGGCAATGATCAGCAGGGGCCGGCCCGTCTGCACCGTCTTCTCGAGCAGCGGCAGGAGTTCCTTCATATTGCTGACCTTCTTGTCATAAAGCAGGATGTGCGGATTCTCGAGAACCGTCTCCATCTTGTCGGCATTGGTCACGAAATAGGGGGAAATGTATCCGCGGTCGAACTGCATCCCTTCCACGATCTCAACAGTCGTTTCCATGCCTTTGGCTTCTTCCACGGTGATCACACCTTCCTTCTTCACCTTAGCCATGGCTTCGGAAATGAGCTTCCCGATCGAGCTGTCATTGTTGCCGGAAATGGTGGCCACCTGTTCAATCTTGCTATTGTCGTCACCCACGGCCTTGGATTGCTTCTTGAGGTGAGCGACCACGGCTTCCACCGCCTTGTCTATACCCCGCTTGAGGTCCATCGGGTTGGCGCCTGCCGCCACGTTCTTCAGGCCGGCAGTTACGATGGCCTGTGCAAGCACGGTTGCGGTGGTGGTGCCGTCACCGGCTACATCCGAGGTCTTGGATGCCACCTCCTTCAGCATTTGTGCGCCCATGTTTTCCATGGCGTCTTCCAGTTCGATTTCCTTTGCCACGGTCACACCGTCCTTGGTGATCGTGGGAGCGCCGAACTTCTTATCGATGATCACGTTGCGGCCCTTGGGACCCAGCGTGACTTTCACTGCGTTAGCCAGCGCATCAACTCCTTTTTTCAGTGAGTCGCGCGCTTCAAGGTTAAATGTTATCTCTTTTGCCATTTTTCAGATTGTGTTTCCAGTTAATGTATTGTTTTCGGTTTTTGTTTTGAATAGGGTATCCCTTCTCAGAGGATGGCGAAGATGTCGCTCTCGCGCATAATGAGGTATTCACTGGATTCAACAGTGATCTCGGTGCCGGAATACTTTCCGTACAGTACCGTGTCTCCAACTTTTACCGTCATGGGTTCGTCCTTTTTGCCGGATCCGACAGCTACCACCTTGCCCCGCTGTGGCTTTTCCTTCGCCGTATCGGGAATGATGATGCCACTTGCCGTTTTTTCTTCGGCAGGAGCCGCCTCTACGATGACGCGGTCAGCCAGGGGCTTAAGCTTCATTTTGCTCATATCAATGCTTGTTTTATTAGTTAGACTTTGAATTTTTAGTTGTCGAGAGCCCCTCTGCATCAACTGTGCCACAGCCGGAATACTGCCATTTTTTCAGCCGATGTGGTACTGTCAGGGGCCCTGACCTGACATGCCATTGGTCAACATGGCATAACAAGACCCTGTTGCTGACAATAAGACGGTTAAGGGGCCGGGTTTTCTGACGGGGCAGGTTGTGCCTGGCCGGGCTGTCCTTCAGCAGCGTTTGGAGGCAGCGGTGCCTGGGCTGCCGGAACGGTGGCCTGGTCGATTTGTTCCTGGATAGAGGAAGGTGCGACACCCTGCTGGTTCCTGGGCAGCGCAAAGGTACCAGCCACAGACAGCACGAAGATGGAAATGGCTAATCCCCAGGTTAGTCGCTCTAGCAGGTCGGTGGTCTTCCGCACCCCCATCAGCTGTGTTCCCGAGCTGAAACCTGCTGCCAGTCCTCCACCCTTGGAGTTCTGCACCAGGATGATCAGCACCAGCAGAATGCTCGCCAGGATCAGGAATACGGTAATGGCGGTATACATATAGGTGTTAGTCTTTAATTGTCAGTCTATTGCGTCAATTCGGCCTCTTCGCCGCCCGCCGGCAAGGCCTTGTCAGTCGCCAGACTTTTTGATCTCCTCGATGCGGGCCGCAAAGAAACCGCTTTTTTCGGGATATAGCAACCGCAGCTTCTCATAGGTCTCAATGGCCTTTTTTCGGTTTCCCTGCATATAATATATGTGTGCAAGGGTGGGGGAGACCAGGTCTCCTTCATCTTCCACGCTCTTGCGGGCCATATTGGATGCGGAATAGAATGAAGCGCGGGCCGGGGCTATACGTGGTTCCTCGTTAATGAACCGTTCCAGCAGCTCACCGGCAGCAGGCGGGGCAGGGGTGTCCGGGGCCGTCTCTTTACCGGGCTTGCCTGGGGGTGCCATTCCCAAGGCATCGGATTCCCGGATTTCAACCGGGGCGCACATGGAAAGCCAGTCGGTGAATCCATGGTTTTCATCCCGGTGTCCCAAAAGGTGATCGGACTTGCCGGCGGATTCCGGAACGGATGCGGGTTCCAGCCCGGGTACGGGTTCCTGCTTCTTCGTTTCCGGGGTCTCTTCAGTTCCGGTCTGGTCAAAATAGTCGGGGACCGGGGTTTCGAACAGGGGTACAGCTGGTGAGGCCGGCGGTACTTCCGGGCGTTCCTGTTCGCCGGGATCGGGTGCCGCGGGCAGCACGGGCTCCTTTTCCTCCGGCCGCTGCAGGTCCTGCAACCCTGCTTCCGGTCCGGTCACGGTGACCACCGGCGTCCCGCGGGGCGACGAGGCGGGGGCGGCGGAACCTTTTTCCACCAGCTCGAAAAGTTTCTTGCGGTCCGGCGCATACGCGGCGGCTTTCCTGAGGCTTTCGCCGTAGCGCTCATCACCGGCTTCCTTCAGCAATTTGGCTCGCAGCATATGCGCTGCCTGGAAATACGGGTATTCACGGAGCATTTCCTGCAGTGCTTCCACCTCCCCTTCAGCGGGGGCGGGATGCTTCAGCAGCTTCATGAAGGGTGCCCGTTCCATGTTACCAGTTAATGACGGCCTTGTTGAATATGTCATCCACCAGTTGCCTGTTGACCTCGGTTACCAGGTCCTGTTCCACGGAAGCGAGGCTGAGCTTGCTGTCATATTCCACATACCGCGAAAACTTCTGTTCGAAATCATTTTTGGGTTCACTTGAATTCGTGAATTTCACATTCACGGTAATTGTAAGCCTGTTCAATGCCGCATTGTCATTGCCCTGGATGGCTGCAGGCTGTGTCTGGTAGTTCACGATGGCGCCTTCAAACTGAAGGTCGCCCTGTTGCTGAACCACCGCGAGATTCGTTTCGGAAACGAACTTATCCCTTAGGGATTCGGCAAACTGCTGGCTGAGGTACGGGTTGACAATGGGTGCACGGTTTGGAAATGTCCCCACACTTACTGTTTTGGCATCTGCCGCAATGGAGGCACCCGTGAATGAATAATTCCTGCAGGAGGCCATGGCCAGCAGCAGGCATATGTAAAGGGTGGATTTCATGACCTTTCCCGTAAGCATATTGGTCAGACCTTAAGCCCGTATTCCTGGATTTTCCTGTACAGGGTTCGTTCGGAAATGCCCAGTTCCCTGGCGGCATGCTTTCTTTTGCCGCGGTGCTTTTCGATGGCTTTCTTTATCAGCTCCTTTTCCTTTTCAGAGATGGACAGCGTCTCTTCCACTTCCTCGTGTGGCTCTATAGGGGCAGGTTGCGCGGGTCCGGGCTGAAAGGTGATGGTTTCATTTTCCGCCGGGCTTTCGACCACATCACGCGTGAGCCGGTCTATAAGCTGAACGTTATGCTTTTCGATTTCACCCGCCCCTCCCTGTTCAATGATGCCGAGGACAAGTTTTTTAAGATCGTTTACATCCTTGCGCATTTCCAGCAGCACCTTGTAGAGAATTTCCCGTTCATTAAAATCCTGTTTGGAAGGGTCATGATACAAGGCAGGCACGGACGAAAATAAATCCTTGGGCAGGTATTTCATCAATACCTCACCGGTGATCTCCTTTTCCTTTTCAAGGATGGATAACTGTTCCGTCACGTTTTTCAGTTGCCTGACATTGCCGGTCCAGCGGTAATCCGTCAACAGCTTCCGGGCTTCGGGAAGCAGCTTCACCGGCGGCATTTTGTACTTATCCGCAAAGTCACTTGCGAATCTCCGGAACAGGAGCATGATGTCGTCCTTGCGTTCGCGCAGCGCTGGAATATGGATGGGGACTGTGTTGAGCCGGTAGTAAAGGTCTTCCCTGAACTTTCCTTTGCCGATGGCCTGTGGCAGGTCCACGTTGGAGGCTGCCACCACCCGCACATCTGTTTTCTGCACCTTGGAAGAACCTACCCGGATGAATTCACCGGATTCGAGCACACGCAGCAGCCTCACCTGTGTGAGCAGGGGTAACTCCGCCACTTCGTCCAGGAAAATGGTGCCCCCGTTGACGACCTCGAAATAACCCTTGCGTGCCTCGTGTGCGCCGGTAAACGATCCCTTTTCATGCCCGAACAATTCAGAATCAATGGTGCCTTCCGGTATGGCACCGCAGTTGACAGCGATATATGAGCCATGCTTGCGTGCACTCAGCTGATGGATGATCTGGGGAAATACCTCCTTCCCTGACCCGCTTTCGCCCGTGATAAGTACGGTCAGGTCGGTGGAGGCCACCTGCCGGGCGGTATCGATGGCATGGTCCAGTTCCGGTGAGCCGCCGATGATGCCGAACCGTTGTTTGATATCCTGTACTTTCATCCGTTTAATTTGTTTGCCGCGTGCATGCCGGGCCGGAAACACTATTCCACCTCACCGGATCCCTGCAGCGTTCCGGGTTGTGACACTTTGCCGTTGTGTCCTTTTGTTTTGCCCAACAAGGTGGCAGCCGTGCACCTGTCCACGAGGATATCTGTATAATCCCCCGGCTTATGATCGCCGGCAGGGAATACGATCACCTTGTTCTGTGAATTCCTTCCGAACAGGTCATCGGGTGAGCGCCGCGACGGACCTTCAGCCAGCACGCGGAAAACGCTGCCCACATCCTTTTCATTGCTTTCAAGAGAAAGCGCCATCTGAAGGTCCACCACTTCACGCAGCCGGCGCGATTTCACCTCAGAAGAAATGTCGTCCCGGTACTGCCTGGCTGCAGCTGTACCCGGTCTTTCGGAGTAAGCGAACATATAGGCGAAATCGAAGGCTACCTCCCGCATCACATCAAGTGTTTCGTGGTGCTCATCTTCCGTTTCGCCGCAGAACCCGCAGATGATATCCGTGGAGATGCCGCATCCGGGCAGGATGCGGCGGATGGCCGCAATGCGATCCATATATTCCGCCCTGCTGTAACCCCGGTTCATGCGCTCAAGCACAACGGTGGAACCGGACTGCACCGGCAGGTGGATGTATTTGCAGATATTTTCATGAGCTGCCATGACATGCAGCACATCATCTGTCATGTCACGCGGGTTGCTGGTCGAGAAGCGGATGCGAAGGTCAGGATGAATGCGTGCCACGCGGTCCAGCAGCCCCGCGAAGGAAAGAGCCTCCCCATCCACGCCGGCACGGCGGATGCCTTTCTTGTCGTTGGGACCAGCATGCCACAGGTATGAATCCACATTCTGTCCCAGGAGGGTGATCTCCCTGCATCCATTCAGGTACAGATGTTTCGCTTCCGCTGCAATGGACACCGGGTCACGGCTGCGTTCCCGGCCCCTGGTGAACGGCACCACGCAGAAGGAGCACATGTTGTCGCAGCCGCGCATGATTGACAGGAAAGCCGTAATGCCACCGGGCGACAGGCGCACGGGGCTGATGTCTGCATACGTTTCCTCCCGGGACAGCAACACATTCACGGCTTTCTGGCCGCCGGAGGCGCTTTCCACCAGTCGCGGAAGGTCACGGTATGCATCCGGGCCTGCCACCAGGTCCACCAGTTTCTCCTCGTCCAGCAATTGGGTCTTCAGCCTTTCTGCCATACAGCCCAGCATGCCCACCACCAGGCCGGGCTTCCTTTGTTTGTGCTGACGGAAATCCTGCAGTCTTTGCCGGACCCGCTGCTCCGCATTGTCCCGGATGGCACAGGTATTCAGAAAAACCATGTCGGCCTGCGCGGCATCGCGCGTAAGCGCATACCCTTCTTCCGAAAGGATGGATGCCACGATCTCGCTGTCCGAAAAGTTCATCTGGCAGCCATAGCTTTCAATGTAAAACCGGCCGCGGATTGCCGTTTGCACATCATGCCGGCTTGCAGTTGCGGTTGCTTGCCTATCCAATTCAATATGACTGTTTTCCCTTTGTGCCATTCCCTGCAAAATTATCAATTATAAGCGTCCATCATGCCGGCAGGTGCCAGTTCAGCGGGTCTCCCGCCGACGGGCTATGAAAATAAAATCGTTTTATTTGCACGCTTTCGAAACCAATTAGATACTGAAAAATAACCTGATGGCCAGTAATCTTGTCATTGTAGAGTCGCCCGCGAAGGCTAAAACCATCGAGAAATTCCTGGGCAGGGATTACAAGGTAATGTCCAGCTACGGCCATGTACGTGACCTGGCGAAAAATGATAAGGCAGTCGATATCGATAACAAGTTCGAACCTGTTTACCTGATACCGGAAGAAAAGGAAAAGGTCATCAAGGACCTGAAGAAGGAGGCCGGGAAGGCCCAGGTAATCTGGCTTGCGACTGATGAAGACCGGGAAGGGGAAGCCATCTCATGGCATTTATTTGATTCGCTGGGACTGAAGAAATCCAAAACCCGGCGTATCGTATTCCACGAAATCACGAAGACGGCTATCCGGGAAGCGATCGAGAATCCCAGGCAGATCGACATGCGGCTGGTGGAAGCCCAGCAGGCCCGCCGGATCCTGGACCGTCTGGTGGGCTTTGAGCTGTCGCCCGTGCTGTGGAAGAAGATCAAACCCCAGCTGTCCGCCGGCAGGGTGCAATCCGTGGCTGTCAGGCTGATCGTGGAGCGGGAGCGGGCGGTGATGGCGCACGAGCCGCATTCGTCCTACCGGGTTGTGGGTTCATTCCTCGTCCAGGATGAAAGCGGAAATCCCAGGTTTATCAGGGCAGAACTGCCGGAACGGCTGAAAACCCTCGAAGAAGCGGAATCCCTGCTGCGAAAGCTTGCCGGCTCAGCATTCAAGGTTTCCAACCTGGAAACAAAACCCGGAAAGCGTACCCCCTCGCCGCCATTCACGACTTCCACGTTACAGCAGGAAGCATCCAGGAAACTCGGTTTCTCCGTGAGCCAGACCATGATGGTTGCGCAGAAGCTGTATGAAAACGGGCACATTACTTATATGCGAACCGATTCGGTGAACCTGTCCAAGTTCGCGCTCAAGGCCGCGCAGGATGAGATCCACAAGAATTTCGGTGAAGCGTATGCAAAAACGCGCCAATACAAAACAAAATCTGCATCGGCACAGGAGGCGCATGAAGCCATCCGGCCCACCTACTTCGAAAAGCAGCTGGTGAAAGGCGACAACCGCGAACAGAAGCTGTACGACCTGATCTGGAAGCGTGCCATCGCATCACAAATGAGCGATGCCCGCCTCGAAAAGACCATCGTCACCATTCAGCCTGAAAAGGTGGAAACTGCATTCATCGCCACCGGGGAAGTGATCAAGTTTGACGGTTTCCTGAAGGTCTACCTGGAATCCACGGATGACGAGGATACGGACAAGGAAGCGGAAGGCCTGCTTCCGCCCCTGGCAGTAGACCAGTCGCTGGAGCTGGATATTATCGAGGCACGGGAAAGATTCACCTACCCCCCGCCGAGGTTTACGGAAGCAAGCCTGGTCAAGAAGCTGGAAGAGCTTGGTATTGGCCGGCCATCGACCTATGCACCCACCATATCCACCATTCAGAAGCGTGGTTATGTGGTCAAGGAGGAACGTGAGGGGCATGAACGCGAATACCGGCTGATCACGCTCAAGGAAGGCAAGGTGGTATCCGATGTCAAGACGGAGATTACCGGCGCCGAGCGAAATAAATTATTTCCCACTGACATCGGTATGGTGGTCACCGACTTCCTGGTGCAGAATTTCAGTGATATCCTGGATTATAACTTCACCGCCACGGTTGAAAAGGAGTTTGACGATATCGCCGAAGGCAACATGCAGTGGCGCAGCATGCTGGCCGATTTCTACAAGCCGTTCCACAAGAAAATTGTCATTACCGAAGAGACATCGGAGCGGGCATCCGGGGAGCGCATCCTGGGTAAGGATCCGAAGTCGGACAAGACAGTAAGCGTGCGTATAGGCCGTTACGGGCCCATGGCGCAAAAGAAGCAGGACGACTCCGACGAAAAGCCCACCTATGCCAAGCTGCGGCCGGGCCAGCGGCTGGAAACCATCACCCTGGAGGAGGCACTTGACCTGTTCAAACTGCCGCGCGACATGGGTGCCCTGGAAGAGCAGGAGCTGGTCGTCTCCATCGGGCGGTACGGCCCTTATATCAGGCATGGCGAGGTATTCTATTCCCTGCCTAAGGAAGAAGATCCATACGAGATAACGGTACAGCGCGTCACGGAGATCGTGACGGAGGCCCGGAAGACGCCGGACCTGATGCGCAATCCCAGGAAGCTGGGCGCGTTCGAGGAAGAGGAGGTCATTGTTTCGAGGGGGCGCTTCGGGCCCTATGTCAAGCACAAGGGCGCATTTTATTCCATCCCCAAATCCGAGGACCCGTTCGAGATCGGGTATGACAAGGCCGTGGAGCTCATTCAGACCAAGCGCGATGCCGCCAATGCGAAGGTGATCAAGCGGTTCGATGAACGGAAGGACCTCCAGGTCCTGAAAGGGAAGTTCGGTCCCTATATCAAGCTGGGCAGAAAAAACATCAAGATCCCGTCAGAAACGGATCCGGCCAAGCTTACTTTCGAGCAGGCAATGGAGCTTGCGGGCAGGAAGCCGGTGAAGAAGGCCGCGAAGAAGGCCGTAAAGAAGAAGGCGGCCAAAAAGGCGGCGAAGAAAAAGGTTGCCAAAAAGGCGGCGAAGAAACCTGCCGCAAAAACAAAAACGGCAGTAAAGCCGGCCACGAAGAAGACGGGCAAGTAGCGCCTATGTCCCTTCGGGAATCCCATGGAAATAGAAGGATTGTTCAATCCCGTGCGCAGCGAACTGCTGGAAGGAAAAGCCTTCGAACAGCATGACGCCCTGCGCAGCCAGGCACTCATCTATACGGATCAGTCGGAATTTCCTTCCGGCGCGGAGGCGGACCTCGTAATCATGGGAGTGGATGAATACCGCGGGGCGGGGCAGGACAAGGCTTTCGGTGGTGCGGCAGATGCCGTCCGCTCCAGGTTGTATGCACTGAAGAAGCACAGCCAGGACAACAGGGTCGTGGATATCGGAAACCTGGTCCTGGGAAACACCCTTGAGGACACCTACTTTGCATTGGGTTCCGTGGTCACGGAGCTTGTCCAGAAGGGCATGCTGCCGCTGATCATCGGGGGCAGCCAGGATCTCACCTTCGGACAGTACAAGGCCTTTGAAAACCTGGAGCAGGTAATCAACATCACCGGCATCGATGCGCGGTTCGACCTGGGAGGGCCTGACGAACCCATGTCCTCCACCACCTACCTGGGTCGAATTGTACTAAAGCAACCCAATTACCTGTTCAATTTCAGTAACATAGGTCACCAGACCTATTATGTAGGCCAGGAGCAGGTACAGCTCATGGAAAAGCTCTTTTTCGATTCATACCGGCTGGGGCAGGTGCAGGAAGACATGCGCGAGGCAGAGCCCATCATCAGGGGGGCAGACCTGGTGACCGTTGACATGTCGGCCATCCGGCAGAGCGACGCGCCTGCGGCGTTTCACCCTTCACCCAACGGGTTTTTCGGCAATGAAGCCTGCCAGGTCATGCACTATGCGGGCATGAGCGACAAGCTGCAAAGCCTGGGCCTGTATGAACTCGATCCGGGTCGTGAGGACAACGGACAGACGGCCGGTCTGGCGGCCCAGATGATCTGGTATTTCATCGAAGGCTTTTCAAACAGAAAACAGGACCTGCCTGCCAGCAGGATCGAGAAAAGCTTTACCGTGTACCGGGTTCCGGTTAGTGGTAACAAGCAGCAGATCACGTTTTTAAAGAGCAAAAAAACCGAAAGGTGGTGGATGGAGCTGCCAACCGGGAAAATCCGCAACGAACTTATACGCCACCACTTCCTGCCCTGCTCCTACCGGGACTATGAACAGGCCTGTAATGACGAGATACCGGACCGCTGGTGGCTTGCATTGCAGAAAATGGCCTGATCACAGCCTTTTGTTAATAAAATAATTTTTTAGTTACTTTACCCCCCGATTTTCAAGGCTTAACAACCCACCTAAACGACTCTAGAAACCTCCCTATGAGAAAATTCTTTATTGGCGTCTTGTGCTGCGCATTTTCGGCGACAGCTTTCGGACAGCAGGACCCGCAGTTCAGCCACAATATGTTCAACCGGTTGCAGCCAAACCCCGCTACGGCAGGTAGCAATGATGCCATATGCGGTTCACTGCTTTACAGGAGCCAGTGGGTAAGTTTCGAAGGGGCGCCCAAGACAGGACTGCTGAGTGTGGATATGCCCGTGGAGTTTTTGCACGGTGGACTTGGTCTGACGCTGATGACAGATGAACTTGGTGCGGAAAGCACGTTCAACGCCAAGCTGGCCTATGCGCTCAGGCTGGATGTGGGCAACGGCAAGATTGCGCTTGGCGCCGATGTGGGGATCATGCAACGCTCCCTGGACGGAACGAAGTTCAACCCGCTCGACCTCAATGACCAGTTGATCCCTTCAGGAAACGTGAGCGGCAGCGCCATCGACCTTGGTGCCGGTGTGTATTACAACAACGAGCATTTCTACATAGGCGGTTCGGCCACCCACCTGCTGGAAGGCGAAATAGACTATGGGGACCTGACCACCGAGATCAAGCGGCATTTTTACGGCATGGCCGGCGTGAGCCTGGACCTGACGCCAACCGTGGCCCTTAAGCCGTCTGTCTTCGTCAAGAACGTATCACCAAAAACCATCACAGACATCAATATCAACGCACATTTTAATGACCGCTTTTATATCGGGGCTTCGTACCGGACCGAGGATGCCATTGTGGCCATGCTTGGATTCACCGTGCTGCAGAACCTTCGTATCGGTTACTCGTATGATATAACAACGTCTAAAATCAAGGACTTCAGTGACGGTACCCATGAGATTTCACTGGGCTATTGCCACAAAATCCGCAAAAAGGAACCACCCCTGATTAAAAACGTAAGATTTCTCTAGAAAACCCACGTAAAAAGGTCATTTGCAACCTTTTTCAGGGATTTTCGTTTGTAACATTTAGCCAAAAGTTTTGAAAAGGTCTTGAAATATTCATATATCTTTGTCGTTACGGAACTATAACCTTAACTTGCTTTATTCATGAAACAACTTATCGTCGGCTCATTCATCTTGCTTATGCTGAGCAGTTGTGGAGGCGGTAACAAGGGTCAGCTGGTAGGTGCGCAGGGAAGGGAGAAGTGGTACCAGCCGGATCCATACGGTATGGTGTTCATCCCTTCCGGCTCGTATCTGATGGGTCCCGGCGATCAGGATGTACCCTACGCACTTGTTCGCCAGAGCAAGTCGGTGTCCGTTCATGCATTTTACATGGACAATACCGAAATCACCAACAACGAGTATCGGCAATTCGTTGAATGGGTTCGCGATTCACTTGCCCACCGGCTTATCGGGGGTGAGCACCTCATAGATGAGGGGGAATATGGCGAGGCGATCAACTGGCGCGAACGCATCCGCTGGGATGACGAAGAGAACATCGAAACGCTGGCGGAGCTTTACCTGCCCGAGAGCGAGCGGTTCTACAAGCGCAAGGAAATCGACGTCCGGAAGCTCAATTTCGAGTATTACTGGATTGACCTCAAGGAGGCTGCCCAGCGGCGCAACAGGGAGCAGGGCAATACGGATCGTTCCGTATTCATCAAGAAAGACATTATTAATGTGTACCCGGACACGCTTGCCTGGATACACGACTATACCTACTCGTTTAACGACCCGATCACCAAGAGTTATTTCTGGCACCCGGCATATGACGACTATCCGGTCGTGGGGGTGAACTGGAAGCAGGCACGCGCCTTCTGTATCTGGAGGACGCAGTTGCTGGACAGCTACCTCATGGGGAACGGGGAGACCATCGTGCAGGATTTCAGGCTGCCCACGGAGTCCGAATGGGAATACGCCGCACGTGGCGGGAATGACATGTCACCCTATCCCTGGGGCGGCCCGTACATCCGTAACAGCCGTGGCTGCTTCCTCGGCAACTTTAAGCCCATGCGGGGAAATTACCTGGATGACGGCGGCTTTTACACGGTGAAAGTCACCTCCTACTGGCCCAATGACTACGGCTTGTACTGCATGGCAGGCAACGTGGCAGAGTGGACCAGCGATGCCTTTGACGAGGCTGCTTATAACTTTAATCATGACCTGAATCCGCACTACGAGTACGAGGCCAGCGAATCCGACCCGCCGGCGCTCAAGAGGAAGGTGATTCGCGGTGGTTCATGGAAAGACGTCGGATATTACCTCCAAACCGGTACCCGGAGTTTTGAATACCAGGATACCGCCAAATGCTACATTGGGTTCCGGTGCGTGATGGACTTTTTGGGCAGGGATAAGTCAGACTTCTGAGTCTGATTTTCCAACAGTCCCGTTTTATTACCTTGCTTTATTTATTTTTGAACCAGTTTAATTAACGTACATATCATTTAACCTCAAAAAACCGTATTTACTACTATGGGACTGTTCCAATTTACCCAGGGCAAGAAGTTCAAGACCTTCATGATGCGTCTCTATGGTTGGGGCGCATCGATCGTTATTCTTGGTGCCCTGTTTAAGATCCAGCACTATCCCGGTGCCGGCTTCTTCCTTGTACTTGGACTTGGCACTGAAGCCATCATCTTCTTCTTTTCCGCTTTCGAAGATCCTCACGAAGATGTGGACTGGTCGCTTGTTTATCCGGAGCTCGCAGGCATGCACGAGCCGGGTTATGACAAGAACAAAAAGAAAAAGCCGGATCCCGTTGCCCAGGCCCTTGACAAGATGCTGGCTGACGCGAATGTGGGACCGGATCTGATACAAAGCCTCGGCACGGGCCTCACCAAGCTTGGTGACAATACCGCCAAGCTGGCGGATATGACCGATGCCGGCGCGGCCACAGATGAGTTCACCCGGAACGCCAAAGGGGCGGCCACATCACTGCATACCCTTACGGAGTCCTATGACAAGGCCGCAGGTGTGATGAACGAGATGAGCTCCACAACCGAGGATGTGAAAGTTTACAATGACCAGCTTCGCTCGGCCGGCAAGAACATGGCGGCGATCAATGCGAACTACGAGCTGCAACTGCAGGATTCTGCGAGCCACCTGAAGCAAACCTCCAGGTTCTATGAAGGTATCAACCAGCTTATGGAAAACCTCAACTCCTCGCTGGACGATACACGGAAATACAAGGAAGAGGTGGCAATGCTTGCCAAGAACCTGTCCTCACTGAATACGGTCTATGGAAACATGCTGTCGGCGATGAACATCAACGCCAACAAGTAATATCCGGCCCGCTTTTACGTTTTCAATCAGTCTCATTAACCAAAAAACCAATTCAGGAAAATGGCAGGTACGAAATTAACCCCGAGGCAGCGGATGATCAATATGATGTACCTCGTACTCACCGCCCTCCTTGCCCTGAACGTCTCCAAGGAGATCATTAACGCATTTGTAACCGTTAATGACAGCCTGGAAGTGACGAACAAGAATACGAGTGGCAAACTCGATAAGGCCTATCGCGACTTCGACTTTGCGATGAAGAACGACCCAACGAAAACAAAGCCGTTCTACGACAAGGCCAAGATCGCCAGAAAGGAGTCCGACTCGTTGTTTAACTACATTGAAGGGCTGAAGGAGCACCTCGTACGGAAGGTCGACAAGATTGACCAGGGTGAGGTGACCCCGGCACTTATAGACGTGGAGGATAAGGAGAACTATGACGTCCCTACCTTTGAAATGTGCGGTGACGCCAATGACGGCGTAGGTGCCCTGGCCACGGAGCTCAAGACCAAAATCGACGTCTTCAAGACCAATGTGGTCAAAGGGCTCGATCCCGCGGACCAGAAGCGATTCAAGGAGCGGTTTGACGAACTGCTGACTACGTCAGACCCGGACCCCAAAAGCCGCATCGCTGTAAAGGATAACAAGAAGACCTGGGAAATGGCAAACTTCTACCATAATCCCGTGGTGGCTTGTGTGGCCCTGATGACCAAGATGCAGGCCGACGTGAAGAACGCGGAATCGGAAATTGTCAATTACCTGTTCCAGGCGATCGATGCGGCAAGCTATAAGTTTGACGCCTTGCAGGCCCGCGTAATTGCGCCCACCAGCTATGTGCTGTTGGGGCAGACCTACAAGGCAGACGTATTCCTGGCCGCTTACAGCTCCACGGCAGATCCAATGATCCAGGTTGGGGCGGTGGATACCGTCACGAAAAGTATCAAGGGAGATGCCATTAAAGTTCCCGTTGAAGGCGGCCTGGGCAAGTACGAATCAAAGCCCGGCAGCGAGGGTATCAAGAAATGGGGTGGCCTCATTACGGTCAAGAACCCGGAAACCAACGAGGAGGAATCGTATCCTTTCGAGGCAGAATATGTGGCCGCCAGGCCTTCCACGGTGATCTCGGCTGACAAGATGAATGTACTCTACATTGGCGTGGACAACCCCATGTCAATTTCTGTACCGGGGGTGCCCAACGAAAAGGTATTTCCATCCATCGCCGGCGGCGGTGGGGTCCTGAAGCGCGATCCAAAACGCGGTGCGGGAAAATTTGTCGTTACCGTCAAAACCCAGGGAAAGGCGAACATCAATGTCTCCGCAGAACTTGACGGCAAAAAGACATCCATGGGAAGCATGGAATACCGCGTCAAGCGGGTGCCTGACCCCGTGGCCAAGTGTGCGGGCAAAAAAGGCGGACCCATCAACAAGGCCACACTGGCCGCACAGCCGGGTATCGTTTCCATCATGGAGAACTTCGATTTCGAACTCTACTTCAGGGTGCGTTCCTTTAAGATGACCATCGTTCGGAAAGGCCGTGACCCCATCGAGCTGTCAAGCAAGGGGAATCGCTTTACCAACCAGATGAGGAGCATCGTAAAAGGCTCACCCATCGGCACTAAGGTCTATATCGAATATATCAGGGCCTCCGGCCCCGATGGCACGGTGCGCGCACTGAGCCCGCTGAACTTTGTGCTTAACTAAGCGTATAAAACTGAAACAAGATATCATCATGAGAAAGCTCGTATTACTGCTGGTCGCCGGATCGCTCCTGTCCTGTGGAATCAGTTTTTCTCAGAACGTACTGGACGGTGTTTATGTCAAGGAGCATTACCCCACCCGGCAGGTGATACAGCCGGCCTTCCTGCGGGAAGCCGATGTGATGTGGTCCAAGAAAGTCTGGCGGGTGATCGACCTCAGGGAGAAGGTGAACCTGGCGTTCGCCTATCCTTACAGCAAGTCACGGAAGAGCAGGGCAAGCCTGATCGATGTGCTCTTTGATGCGGTGGAGGAAGGCACGCTTACGGCATATACCACCCTGGACGACGAGTTTACCCTGCCAATGACACGGGAAGAACTCAAGACTGTCGGTGGCGCCGGGATCGACAGCACCACCTATACCAGCCCGGACCCGCCCTACCTGGAGATCGATACCGTGATTGTCCGTGATTTCTCGCGTGACAAGGTGGTAGGCTACAGGATCAAAGAGGAATGGTTCTTCGACAAGCAGCGTTCCGTCATGGATGTGCGCATAATCGGCCTCGCCCCGCTGGCCTACGAGTGGGACGAATTCGGAAACCAGCGCCCGAATGCCAAAATGGTACATATCTTCTGGCTGTACTTCCCCGAAACGCGGAAGATCCTGGTGAATGCGGAGTGCTTTAACCGTTACAATGACGCGGAACGGCGTACGTATGACGACATTTTCCAGAAGCGCATGTTCGCCAGCTATATCACCAAGGAG
>JAHEKC010000004.1:0-29852 GCA_024638565.1 Bacteroidota bacterium | reverse complement strand
ACCGGCGGATCGAAGACTACCTGCTGGGCATGGACGCCCTCGTGGAGGCGGAACGGATCAAGCACCAGATCGTCAACATGGAACACGACATGTGGGAGTACTGATTCCCGGATGTCACCAGACTAAAGCCCCGCCGGTTTCAGCCGACGGGGCTTTAGCTTTTATGACAGGCCACGCACCGGTTTTGGTCATTTCAAATACTTGTACCTTTACCTTTCCATCATTGATGCCATGAAAAAACTAAGTACCCTCCTGCTGCTTGCCTGCATGATCGCGGGCGCCCGGGCGCAGCAACCCGGCACGGCCGGTTTTACACACCCGGACCGCCTTTCGGCCGATGACTTTCTGCCTAAGACCGTTGTATTCAGGCTGAAGCCGCAATTCCGATCGACGGCAGGAATCCATGCAGTGGATCACCAGGCATTCCTCAATGCCGCAGGCCCGCTGGATGTCGTGACACTCAAAAAGATATTCCCGCACCACGAACCGCCGGCCACGGAGTACAACGCCATGGGCTTACCACTCGTGGACCTGTCGCTGATATACCGGCTTACCTACAAGGCCGATGTCAATCTCATGAAAGCCATCGGTGCCATCCATGCGACCGGACTGATGGAATACACCGAACCCTATTATTTACCCAGGGCCGGGTTCGTGCCCAATGACCCGAATATCGGGTTCCAGAGCTTTCTCAACAAGATCAATGCCTACACTGCCTGGGATATCCAGACCGGCGATACCAATGTGGTCATCGGAATCGTGGATACGGGAACCGACTGGGACCACCCGGACCTGGAAGGGAATATCAAGTACAATTATGCAGATCCTATCAACGGCATAGACGACGATAATGACGGGTACACAGATAACTTCAGGGGCTGGGACCTGGCGGATAATGATAATAATGTCATGGTGGCAGGTAGCGGTAACCTCGGGCACGGCGCACATGTATCGGGCTGTGCAGCCGCCATCACGAACAATGCCACCGGCGTGGCCAGTCCCGGATTCAATTGCCGGTTCCTCCCGGTAAAGGCATCCCAGGATTCGGATCCGAACGCCTATCTCGTGGAAGGCTACCAGGGCATCGTTTACGCGGCAGACCATGGCTGCGATATCATCAACTGCTCCTGGGGCAGCAGCGGCGGCGGATCCATGGGACAGAATACCATCGATTATGCCACCAATAACCAGGGTGCACTTGTGGTGTGCGCCGCGGGAAACAACAGCAGTGAGCAAACGTACTACCCGGCCAGCTACCGGCATGCATTGTCGGTGGCCTCGGTCAATTCCAACGATACCAAATCCGGCTTTTCCAATTTCGGGGTCGACGTGGACGTAAGTGCACCGGGGTCGAATATTTACAGCACCGTTTACAACAACTCCTACTCGTTTTCCAGCGGCACATCCATGGCCTCCCCCGTGGCTGCCGGTGCCGCGGCCATCATCAAATCCCAATTCCCGGGCCTGAACGGCCTGCAGGTGGGAGAACGGCTGCGCATGGGATGTGACAACATCTATGGCATAGGCGGAAACGGGGCCTACCAGGGTAAGCTGGGCAAAGGCCGCATTAACATGCACAGCGCGCTGATCAACAATACGCCGGCCGTCCGGCTTGAGAACGAAGTGCGCACGGATAATAACGACGATGCTTTCGTTATTGGAGATACCATTCGCATTTATGGCGATTTTATCAATTACCTGGACCCTGCCAGCAACCTGTCCGTCACCTTGTCAACCACCACCCCCACGGTAACCGTGCTCACCCCAACCGTGAACGTGGGCGCCCTGGGTACGCTGGCTTCCTGGAACAGCATGGCCAGTCCCTTTGAAATCCTCGTGGGGCCCGGCACCCCCCAGAACGCCATCATCGACTTCAAGCTCACTTACATGGACGGGCTGTACAACGACTTCCAGTACCTCCAGGCCGTGGTAAACGTGGATTATATCAACATCACCATCAACGAGGTGCATACCACCATTACCAGCAAGGGCCGGCTGTGCTGGAACGGCACCAACCAGACCGAGGGGCTGGGATTCTTTTATGACGGCAACCAGCTGAATTACGAAGCCGGCCTGATGATTGGGGCCAACAGCAACCAGGTTTCAGACAATGTGCGGGCGGCAGCAGGTGCCACGGACGATGATTTTAACTCCCAGCAGGTGGTACAGCATGTGCTGCCCGCCGTGAAATCCGAATTCGACCTGACCGGCCGCTTCGGGGACGGCCAGGCGTCGAGCCCGATGAACGTGGGCGTTGAACATCATGCCTTTGCATGGAGTACACCCGGCAACACCAAATTTGTCATAGTGGAGTATGTCATCCATAATGACGGATTCACATCGCTGAATGCCCTGCATGCAGGAATTTTTACTGACTGGGACATCATGGACTATGCACTGAACCGCGGGAACCAGGATTCGGGCATCAAACTGGGCTATAACTTCAGCACCCAGGCTTCCGGGCTGTATGCCGGCGTCAAGCTGCTTACCGGAGGTCCTTTTATCCATTATGCGATCGACAATATCACCGGCGGGGCGGGGGGTGTTAATATGTTCGACGGGTATTCCACCGCCGAGAAATACCTTACGCTTACCACTAACCGCCCGCAGGCCGGCCAGGCAGGGAATGGGAATGACGTATGTGACGTGGTGAGTACGGGTCCTTTCAGCCTGTCGCCCGGTGACTCGGTGGTAGTGGCATTTGCCCTCGTGGCAGGTGACGACCTGCAGGACCTGGTGACCGGCGCCAACAATGCCCAGGTGAAATACGACGGCATCACCGGAATAAACAGTCCGGCAGCCGCACTGGAAGCAATTGGTTTTCCCAACCCCGCGGCGGACCGCTGGGTGATTGCATTCTCGACAGCCGGACAGTCACCCGTATCCCTTCGTTTTTATTCCCCGGACGGACGCCTGGTCAGCGAATCAGTGCATGACCTGGGGCCCGGAAGCCATCGCATTGAAACCGATGTACGGGGCCTCGCACCCGGCATGTACCATTACACGTTGCAAACTTCCGGGGGCATGGCAAACGGGAGGGTAGTGGTAGCCCGCTAGCTGGTTACAGGGACCTGTAAACCTTGTTGTTCTTAAGCCACCGGGTGGACTTGTTTTCAAGTTTGAACCGGTACCCGATCGAAAAGGTTACGGCCCAGAAATTCCGCATGATGCTGAGTGATTTGCTTTCGTTGAATGTCCGGTCATTCACGGAGCTGATGATCAGGAAAAACCGCTTGCTGTTAAAGCCGGCGGAGAGCCGCAGGTCGGAAGCCAGTGAAACATGGAATGGATGTGTCTTTGCTCCATCACTGAATGCATAGGTTCGCCATTGCGGTTCGACTCCTAGTGTGAGCATGAAATTGATAAAGACACGTTTGAATACCACGAGGTTACCCGTCCATCCCCAGCCGCCGGAGAAACCCCTTACGGAGATCCGTTCCAGGTTGCCGAAGTCACCGAACTGCTCCCGTGCATAGTAGGGAATAAGCCCGGCGGGGGCATTTACACGGCTGGTGTAGAAATTCGCATTTGCGATCCAGGAGGAGGCCGATCGCAGTTGCCGGTAGGATCCGTAATAGGCGGAATTGTATGAGAATTTTTCAGGTTTTAAAAAATAGAGGGCCTTGACTTTGATATTCTTGTTTCGCATCCCACTATTCACGTAGTAGTTGACCGTGTCCATCAGGTTCTCCCGGAACCCGAAAGTATTGTTGTCGTAATAACCCCTGTAGGTGCGCCAGTAGCCTTCGAGCACCAGCCTGTTACCCTTCAGCAGGATGGCCAGGTTCGTGTTGTCGGATTGTCCCTTGCCGGCTTCCCCCTGCGCATGCGATATGCCAACGGCCAGGAACAGCTTGTCATAGTTCACCAGGATTCCGCCCACGGTGCGGCCATTGGTCTTGTATTCGACAAAGTCGGAAACGTCTTCCAGGGCCGGATCCAGCTTCTGGATCCGCACGTCGTTGTTGCGAAGGGCCTCGAAATAGCCAACCCCAAGCATGTCGGGATACTTGAGGTAGTAAGTGGTATCGTGATCGGCCTGTGCGAACGCGCTGCAGGCCGGCAGCAGGGCGGCGAAGAGCCAGGCTAGTTGCCCGGCGACCGGACCCCGGCGAGATATTCCTCCCATGGTGTGGTTTTATAGACGTCGCCCCCGTAATAGGACAGCAATGGCAACATATCGTCCACAGATTTAAAGCCGGACACCGGCGATATCATTCCGAAGCCATCGTCAAGAAATACATAGGTAGGGTATCCCATCTTGCCATTCAGCAGCGACAGGGCAAGTTCGTGTGCCTTGTACTCTGCCCTGTATACGAATACATTCTCCCGGAATCGAACAGTGTCCTTTCGCTCCGCATCCAGCTTGACCGGGTAAAAATGCCTGTTGATCTCCCGGGCCACGTCCGGATCACTGAAGGTAGTCTTGTCCATGCGCTTGCACCAGCCACACCAGTCGGTATACACATCGATAAACAGCTTTTTGGGCGTCTGCTCGCTCAGGGATACCGCCTCCTCAAAGCTCAGCCAGCGGATTTCGCCATCATTTACCACCTCGGCCAGCACCTGGTCGGACGGTTCCTCCTGGGCTGAACAGGCGCAAAATGACATCATGAAAAGCGCTATCACCGAAAGGTATTTCATCATACAATGATACGTAAATCACCGTACGGGGATATGAAGATTTGGAATTAAAACGAACGTAACAGCCCTAAAATCAACACATCATGATGGGATAGCGCGTGCAGGGACCGCAAGCCATAGGTCATGGCCCCCTGCCGGGTCCCGGAGCCTGCATATCCATGTATGTGCTTGTATACCAGCGGAAAATAATGGATCGGGAGAGGCTTTTTTTAATATATTCGCTGTCTTAACATCAAAACCCTAACTATATGTCAAATGTAGCCGTGAAGAAAGGGCACCCTGACGGGTTGTATGTCCTGTTCTTCGCCGAGATGTGGGAGCGCTTCTGCTATTACGGGATGCGCGTCCTGCTCATACTGTACCTGACGAAGTCCCTGATGAAAGGGGACAGCCAGGCTGCCTTCATCTACGGCGCCTACACGGGCCTCGTCTATGCTGCGCCGATCCTCGGCGGCCGGATGGCTGATAAATACCTGGGGTACCGCTGGGCGGTCATTTTGGGGGCCATCCTCATGTCCATCGGGGAATTCCTGATTCTTGGTGGCAACTCGACGATGTTGCTTATTGGTATGGGTGCCCTCATTGTCGGCAACGGATATTTCAAGGCCAACATCTCCACTATTGTAGGCAAACTGTACCATGACGATCCTGCAGCAAGGGATTCGGGCTTTACGATATTTTATATCGGGATTAACATCGGGGCCTTCCTGGCCACGAGTGTGGTGGCATACGTGGGTGAAACCTACGGATTCCATTACGGATTTGCGCTCGCCGGCATTGGTATGCTGGTTGGCGGGCTTATATTCTACCTGGGCCGGCATCGCTATGCCGCTGCCGAGGGTCTTGAAGTCACGGAAGAAGGAAAGAAGAAAGCCTTTGGACCATTGAACAAGGCGCAGGCCATCAGCCTGGGGTCGTTATTGCTGATTCCGTTGTGCTACCTGCTCATCTTCCAGAACCAGGTGCTTACCTACCTGCTAACGGCCCTGTTCTTCATTATCGCAGGGATGCTGATCAAGGCGGGCAAGAGCGCCGACCAGGCTGACGGCAACGGAACGAAGGTCTGGAAGGACCGCATGGTGGCCCTGGTGATCTTTATGCTCATCAATATCACCTTCTGGGCCTGTTTTGAGCAGGCGGGCTCGTCCCTTACGCTTTATGCTGACCGGAACGTGGACCGGGTGATCGGCGACTGGACCATGCCGGCATCCATGACACAGGTCTTCAACCCGGGATTCATCATCATCTTCGGCTCCATATTCTCGGTGATGTGGGTCAGGCTGTCCAAGATCGGCCGGAACCCGAGCATTCCCATGAAATTCTCGCTAGGTATCCTGCAGCTGGGTTTCGGCTTCCTGATCACCATGATTGGCATGCAGCTGGCAGGCGTCGATTCACTGGTACCGCTCTGGATCCTCGTCTTCGTGTACCTGTTGCATACCACCGGTGAGCTGTTCCTGAGCCCTATTGGGCTGTCAATGGTGACCAAGCTTGCCCCCAAAACCATTTCCGGTTTTGCCATGGGTGCCTGGTTCCTCAGTTTCGCCATTGCCAATTATACCGGTGGCCTGATTGCCTCGCTGACCGGCGGGCACGGCGGAGACGGTTCATTGCCTTCACCTGCTGAAGGGCTGGATAAGTATACAACAGTGTTTTCCAACATCGGATTCGTACTGGTGGGAATCGCCATTCTCATTGCGATCTTCTCGAAGTCGCTCAACAAACTGATGCACGGTGTGAAGTAGTACGCCGGGCAGCAATAGCACTAAGAAACCCCATCTGCCGGTGGGGTTTTTTAGTTTGGAGACCGGGGTTAGTTACTTATTCAGTCAGTGGGATGTTCATTTGCATGCGATGCCTTTATTTGTTAAGACGAGAAACAGCAATGATTAAATCGGTTATTGATCTAATAAAACAAACCGCGCTGGCCGGCTGCCTGTTGCTGGCTGTGCCGGTTGCGCTGAACGGGCAGGTGCCCTACGAAGCCATTTATGCCACCCCCGGGTGGGAGTCAGTGAGTTCCCTGATCCGGACCCAGGACAAGGGCCTGGCGCACCTCGGGTCGACCACCTCGTTCGGTGCCGGCGGTTATGACCTGTTTCTCCTGAAGATGGATTCACTCGAGAACATCGAATGGCTGCGGACCTATGGCGGGCCCATGGATGAGGTCGCCTCGCAGGTGAAGCAGCTGCCTGACGGGGGATTCCTGGTAGCGGGCGTGTCCGCGAGTTTCGGAATGGGAGCTTATGACGGCTATATATTGCGGACCGACCCATTGGGCAATGTGCTATGGCAGCGGACCATCGGCGGATCGCAGGATGATGTGCTTTCCCGGTTCGTGATCCTGGATGATACGACATTCGTATTTGGGGGCTATACCAAAAGCAAGGGCGCCGGCGGCGCTGACTACCTGATGCTAAAAATGAATGCGAGCGGTGATACGCTCTGGACCAGGGTTTTCGGCGCTGCGGTTTATGACGGGATTGTAACGATCAATCACGCCGACGGCGGCTTCATTTGCTCCGGCCGGACCACGAGCACCGCGGGGCTTTTTTTCGATGCGGTGCTGTTCAAAACGGATACGGCGGGAATGGTCCAGTGGTTTAAAGCTTTTGGCGGGCCGGCCCATGACGAAGCCATGTATGTGGCGGAGACACCCGGCGGCGGATTTATCGCTACGGGCGCCTCAAATTCACCGCAGGGTGCCGGGCAGGCCGATGTATTCGTTGTGAGGACAGACAGCGCAGGAAATTTCTTATGGACGAAGCTTTACGGTGGTCCGAAAATCGAGGCGACATACGACCTGCTGCTTCATCCCGACAGCGGCTATACCGTCATAGGGTATACAGAGAGTTTTAATGCGGGTCCGGCCGCACCGCCGCACCGCCTGCCGGCCGCGGGTGGCGACAGCGCGAATGTCTTCGTGATGCGGCTCACCGCGGCTGGTGATACCGTGTGGACACGCGCCATCGGGGGCGGCCTTTTCGACGAAGGGTATAACATCGCACCCTGGGCCTCCGGCGGCTGTGTGATCTCCGCGTACTCCGCGAGCTTTTCAGGCAGCGACACGACCGACCTGTACCTGCTGCATATCGACACCCTCGGAAATTCAGGATGCCATAACCGCACCGTTCATCCGGTGGTTTCCATTCCCGTTATCCAGGATACGACCTTCGCCCTAGCCGTTACGGCAGGCCTTGACATGTCGAATAGCTCCGTGGGCCCGGGCACGGGGACCCTGGTATATATGGATCCGTGCATCGGCATGGGGGATGACGAACATCCGGATGAAGCAGGGTTAACGGTTTACCCAAATCCTTCGACGGGCTTATTCAATATTTCGATTAACCGGGGCAACCTGGCTGGACAGGCAAGCCTGGTGGTTTACAACCGGTACGGCAGAGTCGTCCATGCTAACCAGAAAGCCATAAAGGGAATCATGGAGATCGATCTCTCCGGCATGCCGCCTGGCATTTATTTCCTCTGCGTACAAATCGATAAAACGGTGGTATGCAAAAAAATAGCAGTCATAGGCGATCAGTAATTCGTCTGGATTGAACCCCTTATTGAAATACCTGCTACCATACGGATACTTGGCGGCATAGGGCCATTGCGTGAAACTTTTTCAATAAGGTGGCAGGATAACCTTGCGCAAAAGCGCCAAGGCGCAAAGAAACGTAAAGCTTATGGGGTGCTCTTCAGGGCACAATCGATTAAACAGCTAAAAACTGCTGTAATTAAAAATGCATCGCGTAAAGGATTTTAAAACCTGAATCCCAGCGTCAGCAGAAGCCGGTGGTCGCTGAGCGAATAGGTAACAGCAGGTTCTGATTCCGCGGTACCGGCAAGCTCATACAGGCGGTACGATTCGTTGCCCTTGGCAACCGAGTAGCCGAAGTCGACAAAATAATGCTGTTCGCGTATGCCCAGTCCGCCGGAGTAAATGAACTTGTGCTGGTCCGTGGAGGAGGAGCTCAGGTTGCCCCTCACAATGCCGCCGTAATAGGCGGCACCCAGGCGGAACGAGAAAATGCCGTGTCTCCATTCGGCGCCTGCGCGCAGGTTATGAGCCTGGGTGTAGGTATTTCTTATCGTCTGGTTTTCGGTGACAAATGAATAATCTGATGCACTCAGCTTGGCGGTGGTGTAGTCAGTGAACTCGTAATCGAAACTCAGGATACCCTGCTGCTGGTAAATCATGGCCACGCTTCCGCTGGCGCGAAACGGGGTGGTCAGGTTGTAATCATAACTTCCGAATGGCGATTCGGAATCATAACTCGAACCGGTGAAATTGGAATGCATGTTGTAAATCCATTCATCATGCATCGAGTAAAAGCCCGGTGAATGTATGGCGGCGCCGAAGCGAAGCCAGTCGTTAGGTCTGAATATAAGCCCGAACTTGGCCTGGAACCCATTCCCGGATGTGGCTACCTGCTGGGCGAGTGTGAACGATTCGAAATTGTAAAATGCCGCGTATGATGAATCGATGCCTGCAGTCGTTTGCCGGACATCATCGGCAGGATCGAATTCTTCGTAGATGACGTCTTCTTCGAACCGGATGAACGGGAATCCGAGGGTGACACCCCAGAAGACCTCGTTCATGTAGTTGCCGCCGAAAGAGATTACCGCTTCCCCGGAGGATCCGCGGGTTTCGCGCGACCGGCGCTGTACGGCACCCCCTTCCGGAACTGCGCTGAAATACTGGTTTGCACTGTTCACCAGGGTATCCAGCAGGTAGGTCTGGAATGCCAGGTTGCTTGAAAAGGCATATGCGCTGTTCTCCTGTAAAGCATTGACATTGACGCCATTAGCCTCTTCCACATAGCTATGGAGCAGGGATGACTTCGTATTGAGCCCCTCGTAAAGGCTGCGTGACTGAAAGCTGTTCAGCTTGTTGTAGCCTATGCCGAATGCCCAGCCCCGCCATGGCGATTTGTTCTTTTCACTTTTCGGGTAGGCATATACCAGCCCGATGTTACCGATATTGAAATTGTATTTGTTGTCCCGTCCCTTCTGACCAAGGTAGCTGGATTCCGAGGAAAAGTTTGCGAAGGCGGGCGTCACCGTGAATTCGGAACGGCGGTACAGGGCAATGCCTGCCGGGTTGTTGCTCAGTGAGGAGAAATCTGCGCCCAATGCGCCGAAGGCACCGCCCATGGCCATGGACCGGGCCGTAATCCCGGGGATAAACTGGCTATAGCGGATGGCATCCACATCGCCCTGGCCCATGGCGGGCATGAAAGGGCAGACGGATAACAATAAGAGCAGGCTCTTACGCATAACAGGTATAATTTATAAGATTTTCGGTATTACCGGCGGTTGCTGCCAGACCGGGAAGAGCCGCTGTTATTGCTCGACCGCGAAGATTTGGACGAGGGGCGGCTATATGAGTTGCTTCGTCCGGAAGAACTTTTATTGACCGTGCGCGGTTTCGAGGTGCTTTGCCAGCTCTTGCTCTTGCTCTTAGGCTGGTTATAGCTGCGCGGCTTCTTTTCAGGCGCCTTGTATTGCCTGGGTTTGCTTTGCTGCTTGCCACCCTGGTTTTTGTCGTAGGAAGGTCTGCTGCTTGGCTGCTTGTAATAGCGCGGTTGTTCCTGCCGGGGCTTTGCTTCCTGCCGGGGTTTGGCTTCCTGCCGGGCGGGCTGCTCGTAGCGCTGCTGTTTGCTGCGGGAAGGTTGCTCATGCTGCTGCTTGCCGCGTGACGGCTGCTCATACTGTTGCTTGCTGCGTGAAGGCTGTTCATGCTGCTGCTTGCCGCGTGAAGGTTCCTCGTATTTCTGCTGTTGATGATCGCGTACCGGCTGTTCGATTTGTTGGGATTTGCTTCGGGCGGGCTGCTCGGTGGCAGGCCTTGCCTCATTGGTCCGGACAGGCTTGGTTTCTGCCGCGCCTGAACGGGGCGTATACTGGTCCGGAGTGGTGACCGGGTTGTTGGAGCGCACCCCCTTGGAGGCAGGCGTTTCGAGGTTGCCTGCACGTACGGGTGCCGCATCGGAGCCAACCGTACTGATCACCGGCGGGCTGTAACGCTCCGGCAGGCTGGACTGGTACAATTGAGCCACAGAGGGTCGCGGCGTACCGCCGGTACCAACGGTGCCGGTCTGCTTGCGCGGGCCGTAATAATAGTTGCCGTAACTGTTGTAATCGTAATGATTGAAGTAATACGGGTTATTGTAACTGTTATAAAGCCCGTGATGGTAACCGTGCATATATCCGTGATGATAAGGCGAACCCCAGTAGCCGGGATACCCGAAACCTGACCCGTAATAGGGTGAATGGAAATAGGGGCTGTACCAGCTGTTCCAGTAATTGCCGCACCATCCGTAGGAGGGCCATCCGTAATTTAAACTGATGCCCCAGGAAAACGGGCTGTGATAGGCATAGGAAGGCGCCCACCAGCTATATCCCATGTATATGCTGAGCCCCCAGGACGAGGGATTATAATTATACCAGTATGGGTTCGTGTAATAGCTGTCATAGTAACCCCAGCCGTAAGGGCGGTGAAACCTCCGCAAACGGGCGGAATAGGCGTAATCATAATAGTCGTCGCCATTGTAGTAATGGTTGTTCGTGACATGCCTGGCGCCGTCATCACCCGAATAGTCATCCTGGTTGGTATACTCGAACCTCGAGTCATCACCCTCCTGGGTATATTCGGTCGGCTGGGTGGCCGTGGCTTCCTGATCCGGTGCACGGAAATACACATCGTCATACGTTTGGCCTGTGGTAGCCTGCTGTGAGCCGGAGCATCCGCTCAGGCCGATTCCGATGGCCGCTACCCAAATGATGTTTGTTTTCATAATCTTTTTCATATTTATTTAGACCAGCCCTTTACTATTCAAGGTACTTTGCCTAAGTGGATATTCTTTCAGACTTTTGCTTCCCTCTTTATATCTCAAACTTAATACCAGGGACTGAAATATGAATGAAGTTTATGTGAATCGTAATTAACTAATAATGAATATTTTTCGAATATAAAGAATGAGCAAGGAAATTACCCCCCGCGGAACCGATTACGCCCAGTGGTACCAGGACCTGGTCATCAAGGCCGGCCTGGCGGAACCCTCTGCCGTGCGGGGATGCATGGTGATCAAGCCCTATGGTTATGCGATCTGGGAGAAAATGCAGCAGGCCCTGGACCGGATGTTCAAGGATACCGGCCATTCCAACGCCTATTTCCCGCTTTTCATCCCAAAATCGTTTTTCAGCAAGGAGGCCTCCCACATCAAGGGATTTGCGAAGGAATGCGCGGTGGTGACCCATTACCGGCTCAAAAGCACGCCGGATGGCAAGGGCATAGAGGTCGACAAGGAAGCGAAACTGGAGGAAGAGTACATTGTCCGACCCACTTCCGAAACGATCATTTGGAGTACCTACAAGGGATGGATCCAGTCGTACCGTGACCTGCCCATCCTCGTCAACCAGTGGGCCAACGTGGTGCGCTGGGAAATGCGGACCCGCCTGTTCCTGCGGACGGCTGAGTTTCTGTGGCAGGAAGGCCATACGGCACATGCCACCAGGGACGAGGCCGTTGAGGAAACCATGAAGATGCTGGGCGTCTATGCGGAATTCTCGGAGAAGTTCATGGCCCTGCCGGTCATCAAGGGTGTTAAAACACCCTTCGAGCGGTTTGCCGGTGCGGTGGACACCTACTGCATAGAGGCGCTCATGCAGGACGGCAAGGCGCTGCAGGCCGGCACCTCGCACTTCCTGGGACAAAACTTTGCCAGGGCCTTTGACGTGAAGTTCACCACAAAGGACGGCACCCGGGATTTCGTATGGGCTTCCTCATGGGGTGTCTCCACGCGGCTCATGGGTGCACTGGTGATGGCCCATTCCGATGACGATGGACTTGTCCTGCCCCCCATGCTTGCGCCATACCAGGTGGTCATCGTGCCGGTCTACAGGAACGAGGAGCAGCTGGAGAAGATCCGGGCTTACGCCGATGGCATCATCGGTGCCCTGAAAGCAAAAGGCATCAGCACCAGGTTTGACGACAGGGACACGCATAAGCCGGGCTGGAAGTTTGCCGAGTATGAAATGAAAGGGGTGCCGGTCCGGCTTGCGATCGGGCCGCGCGACCTGGAAAACAATACCGTGGAAGTGGCACGCAGGGATACCAGGGAGAAGACCAATTACCAGGCCGTGGACATCGATGTCAAGGTGACGCATCTGCTCAACCAGATCCAGGAAAACCTGTACGACAAGGCGCTCGACTTCCGTGAGCGCAGCACGTACCATGCGGACAGCATGGAAGAATTCGAAAAGCTGATCGGGAATGGCGGTTTTGTTTATGCGCACTGGGACGGCAAAACGGAAACAGAATTGAAAATCAAGGAACGGACCAAGGCCACGGTGCGTTGCATCCCCCTGGAAAGCCGGCGGGAAAAGGGGAAATGCATCCTCACCGGGGACCCCTCGCCCCAGAAGGTACTTTTCGCAAGGGCCTATTGATATGAGCAGACAGTTAACGCAGCAGCAGATTCTCGACCTGATTACACGGAAGGGAGCGGTAAACGTGGATGTCTTCGAGAAGAGTAAGGCCGTATTCGGAGACATCAAAGTTGTCCTTATGGAGCTCGAGAAAAACATCAAGCGAAACATGCGCGATGCCGACCCGCGGATTCCCGTGGAGCTGGATGACAAGGGCAGGCTGGAAGTGCACTTCAAGTTTGCCAATGATGTGCTGGTGTTCCTCATGCATACCAATATATTCACCCTGGATGCGAGCCACCCGCTGATGAAGTCTACCTATGTAAAGGAGGATCCCATGCGAGCGTTCTGCGGGATGATCTATGTCTATAACTTCCTGTACGAATCAGTAAAATATAACCGGCGCGACGATTACGGCATCCTGGTAGCGCGGTTGTTCGTGAACAGGGAAGGCCATTTCTTCGTGGAGGGAAAAAGGAAGATCGGGGTGATGTACAACAACTTCAGCGAGGATATCGTGACCCCGGATAAACTGACGCATTGGGTGGAAGCCCTCATGCATTTCGTGCTCGAAATAGACATGAAAATCCCGGCATTTGGAGACATGGAGCAGGCCACCCTTCAGAATATTATCGATTCCAGTTCCCAGACCACCATCATCTCCGGGAAGCGCTTTGGTTTCATCCTGCCCAGTGCGGACGAGGAATCCTGACCCACAGCCCCTTGAGGGTAGATATTTTCTGTTATTTTTGCGACCTCAATTTTGCTCCCTCACTGAATTATTGGCCCGTTCGTCTAGGGGTCTAGGACATCTGCCTTTCACGCAGGAAACACGGGTTCGATTCCCGTACGGGCTACCCAATGAAGCAGAAAAACCACGGCTAATGCCGTGGTTTTTCGTTTTCACGGGGGGATCAGCCCTGCCGGCGCATCCACAGCAGATTCAAGCCCGTCTTCCCTTTTACTATAGTTAAAAGCCCGAAACGCCTCCTTCGGAATTGCATAATTTGGCTGATCTGACCTTGCCATGGAGTTGCACCCCCTAGTACACCTTGCCGTTATCTGGGCGGCGGTATTTGTGTCCGTGGTGGCCGCCAAGCGGACCCGCATGACACCCGTGCTGTATTTTCTGTTCATGGGTTTTGTGATGGTCAATACCGGTATTCTGCCGCATGAGTCGAATGAGTTCATCCGGGCCTTCGCGGAGCTGGGAATCATCTTTATCATGTTCGCGCTCGGATTCGAGGAATCGACCGATAACTTTATCGACAGCGTCAAGAAAAGCTGGGGCATTGCATTTTTCGGTGCGCTGGGGCCGTTTGCCGTCACTTATTTTATTGCCGACCACATCTGGGGCCAGACGAACATTTCCCTGATGTGCGCCCTTGCCATGACCGCGACTGCGGTGTCACTCACCATGGTGTCGCTGCAGCATGAAGGCCTGCAAAAGTCCGTGGTGGCCACCCGTATCATGACCTCCGCGGTAATCGACGACATTGCTTCTCTCGTAGCCGTGGCCATTGTGGTACCGCTGGCAGCCGGTGGAGAGGAGCTCACCCTCGCCGGGGTGGTTTCCACGGCAGGAAAGGCGGTGTTGTTCTTTGTGATTGTTGTCCTTATCGGTGGGTTTATTTTCCCGCATCGTCTCACCGGCTGGATGGGGCGCATCCCGTTCCTGGGTAATTACGGGGTGATGCACCTGCTTACGTTTGACAGGGGGCGGCATGCCACCATTGCCATCATGTTCATTGCGCTCACGGTTGGACTGCTGGCCTACTATTTCGGATTTCACCCCGCGGTGGGGGCCTATATGGCTGGGCTTGTATTGAAAGAAGAGTATTTCATGATAGAAAGCGATGTGGGCATTATTCGGAAAACACGTCGTACACCGCGCATCTTCGCGGAAACGAAAAAGATCGTGGAAACCTCCGCCTTTTCCCTCGTGGGCCCGGTCTTTTTCGTGGAGCTGGGTACCAAGATCGTTTTTGATGCCGACCTTATCATGAAGGTATTGCCGTATGCCGCCGCGCTGTGGATCGGTGTATTCGTGATCCAGATCGTCTCCGCCGGCCTGGCAGCCCGCTACACGGGCCAAATGAACTGGTCGCAAAGCATGATGGTGGGTTTTGGCATGCTGGGCCGCGCGGAACTGGCTTTCGTGGTGATGGATATCGCCTATGTACAAAACGCCATCCTACCGGATGAAGCCTTTTTCATGTTGATGATTGCTGCCTTTCTGCTGAATATCGCCGTCCCGATGACCATCCGCTGGTGGCGGCCCCACTACGAGGCCGAGGAGAAACGCATGATTCCGCACTACGCACCGCCCAAGTCGCCGCCACCAAGCAGCAGGAAGCGGGGTGTTTAGATCGGGTTCCGTCCCGCCCGCCTCGCGGTGTTCGGGAAGGAGCCGGCGGTTTGCAATCCGCTGATCACTGGCAATGCCGCAGCAAATGATCAACCGCCCTGATGAATCCCTGCCCCAAACCTGCTGGCAGGACAGCAAAAACCAGCCGGTTCATTTCCAACGTTTTCTTTTCCTATCTTTGCTCTCCGCAAATGAAATGATGCGGACTGCATAATTATATAAATAGTTAATTACCAATAGATTACCAATAGGATGGCTAACCACAAGTCGGCGCAAAAACGCATTAGAAGCAGCGCCAGCCGCAACGAGCGGAATCATTACCAGGCCAAGACCGCACGCAATGCGATGAAGCAATTGCGCAATTCCACCAGCAAGGCGGAAGCAGGAAAGCTGTATCAGCAAGTGGCTTCCATGCTCGACAAGCTGGCCAAGAAAAACATTATACACAGTAACAAGGCGGCCAACCTGAAGTCGGGCCTCTCCCGGCACGTGGCCTCCCTCAAGTAATCTCTCCAAACTAATTTCAATCCCGTGATTATCTGGTCCACAGGGCCAACAAGGATATTTAAATCCCATATTAATTCTCAATTCTTAATTATCAATGAAAACAGGTAAAGTAAAATTCTTTAACGAGTCCAAAGGATTCGGATTTATCGTCGAAGACGATTCAAGCCAGGAGATCTTCGTGCATCACTCAGGTTTGGTTGACCGTATCCAGCAGGATGATGCCGTAACGTATGATGTGACTGAAGGCCGTAAGGGCCCGAATGCCGTGAATGTGAAAAAGGCTGAGGACAACTGATCCTCATAATTCCCGAAAAGGCAAAACCCCTTCCGGTGCCGGAAGGGGTTTTTTATTGGCAGCAGGGTGGTCTGGCTAGCGACCTGTGCTCAGCGCTGTGCGGGCATCCGCTGTTCAGTGCTTACTGATCCCGGTTTCAAAACAGGCGCCTTTTCAATCCAGCTTCAGCACCGCCAGGAAAGCCTTCTGCGGGATTTCGACGCTTCCTACCTGGCGCATGCGTTTCTTGCCTTCCTTTTGTTTTTCGAGCAATTTCCGCTTACGCGTGATGTCACCACCATAGCACTTGCTGGTCACATCCTTGCGCATGGCCTTTACGGTTTCCCTGGCGATGATCTTGCTGCCGATTGAAGCCTGGATGGCAATCTCGAACATCTGACGGTCGATCAGTTCCTTCAGCTTCTCACACATCTTTTTGCCAATCGTGTAGGCATGCTGCCGGTGGATAAGCGCACTCAGTGCATCTACCTGCTCCCCGTTCAGCCGGATATCCAGTTTGACAAGTTCACTTTGCCGGTAACCCACAGGCTGGTAGTCAAAGGACGCGTACCCGCGGGATACTGTTTTGAGCTTGTCGTAAAAGTCGAAAACAATTTCGGCAAGCGGCATTTCAAAAATCAGCTCGGCGCGGTCAGTGGTGAGATAGCTCTGGTTGACGATCTGCCCGCGCTTGTTGATGCACAGGGTCATGATAGGTCCGATATATTCAGCTTTCGTGATGATCTGGGCCCTGATGTACGGTTCCTCTATAAAGTCCAGTTTGCCGGGGTCCGGGAATTCACTGGGATTGTGGATTTCAAACGATTCCCCGCCCGTAAGATGTGCATGATAGGAAACGTTCGGGACGGTAGTGATTACCGTCATGTCGAATTCGCGCTCCAACCGTTCCTGGATGATCTCCATATGGAGCATGCCCAGGAAGCCGCACCGGAATCCGAATCCAAGCGCCGCGGATGATTCCGGTTCGAAGACCAGGGAAGCATCATTCAGCTGTAGTTTCTCGATGGATGTGCGCAATACCTCGTAATCGTCGGTATCGACAGGGTAAATACCCGCGAAGACCATCGGCTTTACGTCCTTGAAGCCTTCCACGGCCGCATCACACGGCCGGTCGATATGGGTGATCGTATCCCCAACCTTGACTTCCTTCGCTTCCTTGATTCCCGAGATGATATAGCCTACATCCCCGGCGCTGACGGTCTTCCGTTCCTCCTGGTCCAGCCGCAGGATGCCAATTTCATCGGCCATGTATTCCTTCCGGGTGGCGACAAATTTTACACGGTCGTTCTTGGTTAAGCTGCCGTCGAACACCCGGAAATATGCGATGATACCCCGGAAGGAATTGTATACCGAATCGAAGATAAGCGCCTTGAGCGGCGCAACGGGATCACCTATTGGCGGGTGAACACGTTCAATGATGGCATGCAGGATCTCATCAATGCCCTGTCCTGTTTTGGCGCTTGCATGAATGATGTCTTCCGGGGCGCAGCCGATGAGGTCCACGATCTGTTCACAGACCAGCTCTGGGTTGGCGCTCTCCAGGTCAATCTTGTTCAGGACCGGTATGATGGAAAGATCGTTTTCCAGCGCCAGGTAAAGGTTGGAGATAGTCTGGGCCTGGATGCCCTGCGCCGCATCCACCACCAGCAGGGCCCCTTCGCAGGCCGCGATGGAGCGTGATACCTCGTAGCTGAAATCGACGTGCCCGGGGGTGTCAATCAGGTTGAGCACATATGACTTGCCCTCCTGGGTGTAATTCATCTGGATCGCGTGGCTCTTGATGGTGATACCGCGCTCACGCTCCAGGTCCATGCTGTCGAGGACCTGGTCCTGTTTTTTCCGGGCGTCGATGGTTTGTGTCTTGTCCAGCAGCCGGTCGGCCAGGGTGCTCTTGCCATGGTCGATATGGGCGATGATGCAAAAATTCCGGATGTGGTCCATAAAGGGCGGCAAAGATACAGGTTTAGGGTGCGCGGTTTGCGGTGCGTGGTTGAATAATACGCTGCGAATAGCCGGAGGTACTGATGGGATCCCGGTGGGCAGACACGCGCTTTTAACCGGGTGCCGTCGGGCACCTGAGCCGTAAATGGCAAACCGCGCACAATCCAACCAGAACCTTACAGCGGTTGTATTTGCCACACGCTACCCGGTTTTTCGTGCCCGCTGCTCGTAATTAAGAATGAGACGCTTTTACTGTGAAAACCCTGAAAAACCTGTTTTTGGCGACGCTGCCCGCCATCGTTGCTTGCCATGCCGGCATGGCACAACCCGTGAAACAGCCGGTGAAGGGCGGTGCACCGGCAGCCCTGTCACTGGAGCCCGAACAGGATTGCATGAACGCATTGTCCATTTGTGATAATCTGTACTTCCAGCCGAATTCTTACAGCGGAGAGGGGCAGTTGGCCAATGAAATTAATCCCCTGATATCATGCCTTTCGGCTGGTGAACGAAATGATGTCTGGTATTCGATCCGCGTGGTGACGGGCGGCATGCTCAATTTCACCATCACCCCGGTCAATCCTACTGATGACTATGACTGGGCCGTGTACAATCTCACCAGCGCGGCATGCAGTGACATCGCCTTGAACAGTGCCCTGGAGGTCAGATGCAATTTCTCCGCCAACGTGGGATGCGGCGGGCAGACCGGCGCGAACGGGAATACCTCAGGTATTTGCGGACAGCAAAACACACCACCCATTCCCGTGATGGCAGGGGAAAGGTATGTGATCAACGTCAGTAATTTCTCGGCTACCCAGTCAGGATACACAATCGATTTCACCTCATCCACAGCGACCATATTCGATAACCAGCCTCCCGTGGCCACCTCTGTCACGATGGGATGTACGGGAGACCAGGTGACATTCCCGCTTAGCGAACGACTCGATTGCAACAGCTTCACCAACCCGGTTTCCGAGTTGCTGCTTATAGACGGAAACGGCAGTACACTGCCGGTGCAATCCATTAGTGTGGCTTGCGGGCAGGGCGGTTCACAGGCCTCCGTGCAGGTGACGCTGGCAGGTCCCGTTGCCGAGACCGGCAAGCTATACCTGGTGCCGGTACACGGAACAGATGGCAATACGTTCGCTGATGATTGCGGGAATTACGTAGCGGCCAATGATACGCTGGCTACCGTGGATGTGCAAAACGACCTGCAGATCAGCCTGGGCGGAAATATGGCGATCTGTCCCGGGGATCCCGCACCGCTGCTGGATCCGCAGACCACCGGCATCCATGGCTGGACCTATAACGGTATACCGGCTGGGGCGGGAACCACCCTTCAGACCGGCCAGCCGGGTTTGTATGCCGTAACGGTTGCCATAGGTACCGGGTGCACCGCATCGGATACCATGGAACTGACATTGCTGCCTGCACCACAGGTAAGCCTGGGGGCCGACACTACCGTCTGCAACGGCGGGGCCCTGCCGTTGCTGCATGCCGGTACCGGGCAATCTTTTGCCTGGTCACTGAACGGAACGCCCCTTCAGGGCAACGGCCCATCATGGCAGGCGCAGCAACCCGGCACCTATACCGTCACCGTGACGGGAACCTATTGCCATGCGACAGATACGGTTAGCATAAGGGCGTTCCCTGCCATTGACCTGCAACTGGAGGCACACGAAGTAAGTGTTTGTTCCGGAGAGCATATCACCATCATTCATCCCGAGCCGGGATACTTGTATACATGGAAAACCGATCCTCCTGAGGGGAGTGATCAGCCCATGGTCTTTCATACGGCCAATCCGCCGTTTCTCAAGGCCGGGATGTTCTATCTCACCGTCACCGACAGCAACGGGTGCACGGCCACGGACTCCGTCCGGGTTAGTTTCATGCAACGCCCTGCCGTGCCCGTGGTTGCCTGCCCGGCGTTTGAAGGCGGACAGTGGATATACCGGTGGGAAAAGGTGAACGGCGCGGAGTGGTACGAGGTTAGTAACGACGGCGGACAAACCTGGACATTCCCTTCATCCGGCATGGCAGGGTATTCACATGCAGGAACCGGGGAGGCGATCCTGGTCCGGGCCCGCAGTGAGGGGCATTGTGACGCCGGTCCGGCAGCTGAATCCGCCCCTTGCGAGGCGTTACTGCCATCGGCGATAAGCCCAAACGGCGATGGCCGCAATGATTTTTTCAGGATCATCAGCCCCGGCTTTCCGCATGGCAACCGGCTCAGTATTTTCAACCGGTACGGCCAGCGGGTGTTTCATGACCCGGACTACCGGGACGACTGGGACGCCAGGGGGCTGCCACGCGGTACGTATTTCTACCACCTGCAGCTGCCTGACGGGAGCCGCAGGCATGGCTACCTGTCAGTGATCCGGTAGTACGGCCCGGAATTCCATCCTTCCATTTCTTTATTGAAGTCATGTCATTGACTATCAATGATATAGCTGTTTTTAGTTGCCCAGCCTCCATTATTGTCCCAACCTTTTGATTATCAGCTGAATATAAATAGTTGAATATGAGAATATTGTAGATATTTTAGATAGAGATGCAACCCTTTTTCCTTAAATTGCATCATGTTATCAGAAGCCCGGTTATGACAGATGAGCAGCTTATCCGGAAATGCATTCAGAAGGACCTCAAAGCGCAAAAAGAACTGTATACGCGTTTCGCGGGCCGGATGATGGGTATCTGCCTGAGATACGCCGAGAACAGGGAGGAAGCCCAGGATCTGATGCAGGAAGGATTTATCAAGGTGTTCGACAAACTCGGCACCTTCAGGGGTGAATGCGAACTGGGTGGATGGATCAAAACAGTGATGGTGAACAACGCACTTGACAACTTCAGAAGGACCAGGGCCATGAGAACCCTGGTGGAGATAAACGATAATGTTAATTACCATGAGGATAGGGGTGATTTGCCCGGAAGGTTATCTGAAAAGGAACTGCTGGAAGCCATTCAACGGCTTCCGGCAGGCTTCCGGACTGTATTTAACCTTTATGCCATCGAGGGATACAGCCATAAGGAGATTGCAGAAAAGCTGCAGATCCAGCCTGGCACCTCCAAGTCACAATATGCGCGGGCCAGGTTAAGCCTGCAGAAAATGTTAATCTCAGAAAACGTTCAAGCCGGATAAAAAATGAAAGGCCAGCAACTGGAAAAACTTTACCGTGAAACCTTCGCCGATTTCGAGGCCGGGGTGGATCCAGGTACATGGGATCAGATTGCGCAATCGCTTGAGCAGGGTGCCAATGCCGGTGCCGGCCAGGCCGCGGGAGCGGCCAAGGGCACCAGCGGTCTTTGGGTGGGCGGAAGCCTCATCGTAGCCGGCGTGGTGGCAGGTCTGGTGTATTTAAATTCACCTGAACAACCCGCACCCGTTGAGCCGAAGCACAAGTCCGTGGTGACCGCCCTCACCACGGAGGAAACTATTGCAGGGGAAACGACCGAACCCGCTGGGCAGGACGAATTACCTACGGAACAGGCGCCCCAGGCGTCAGGGGAACCGGCGCCGGTGGACCCGCCGGCACCAGGTCCCAATGCCACCGCCAGCCAGGCATACTTTACAGCGACAGACGATTACAAGCGCCTGGCAGACCAGACGCTGCCCATGCAGCCCAGAAGCCAGCAGGCGGTAGACCTTTCCATGACGGATCAGCCCGAGCTGAAACAACGGCAGGAAGTGCCGGCAGTCGCGGCTGCGCCCGACCAGGCTGACGAAACCATTGAATTCCACACACCTGACCCGGAGCCTTCAGCGCCGATGATGCACCAACTGGCCTACCCGGATATCATCACGCCCAATGGGGATGGCAAGAACGAGATCTTCGTAATCCGGTCTGAAAATATCTCATCCCTCCAGGTTCAGGTCCGGGATCTCAACGGCCGGGTGGTCCATGAATGGGACAACCTGCATGGCTTCTGGGATGGCCGCCTTGGCAACGGAGATCTGGCCCCTGAAGGAACCTACCTAATTAATATATTTGCGATTCGCGCTGATGGCGAGCCTGTCAGTGAACCGCCCTTAACCCTCGAACTGAAACGCTAACACAATTTAACTTGACAATCAATTCTATCATGAAGAAGTCTTTGTATCTGTTCCTCGTTGTGCTGATTGCATCAGCCACGGTGAACACCGCGCGTGCCACGCATATCGCCGCGGCGGAGATCACATATGCATACACGGGCACCCCGAATACCTGGTTGCTGACCATGAAAGCTTATCGCGATTGCAGCGGCGGTACGGCCAACCTGGGGCAGACGGCCTCTGTTTGCTATGCCTCCCAGTCTCTCGCTTTCGGAAGCACCGTGGTCCTGCAACTCGCCCCTGGATCGGGCGATACGCTGCCGCCGTCGCCCTGCCTGCCCCCTACGGGCCAGGGACAGTGCTACCAGGAATATATGTACCAGGGACTGGTAACCCTGCCTGCCACGGCACCAGACTGGGTCTTCAGCTGGGTGAGCTGTTGTCGTAACTTCGCCATCAATAACATCCAGAATCCCGGTGGTTCAGGGGTGCTCATCCGCTCCGGTCTCAACAGCCAGGTGGCCCCCACCAACTCCTCCCCGGTATTCTCCTATATCCCGATCAACCGGTTCTGCATTGGCAACCAGTTCTTTTACCCGCAGGGCGCCATCGATCAGGATGGCGACTCGCTGGTATTTTCCCTGACAGACTGCGAGGATTACAATGGCAGCTGCACCAGCGGCGGATTCACCGCACAAAATATTCCCTGGGTGGCTCCAAATACCGCACAGCAGCCATTCGCCTCCCAGAACGGGATCAATTTCAATACGCAGACCGGCATGCTGACCTTCATACCGACCACCCAGGGCGTATTCAACATCGCCATCCAGGTGGACGAATACAGGAACGGCATCCAGATAGGCTACATTCGGCGTGACCTCCAGGTAAACGTGGTGGCGGCCTGTAACAACATTACACCCCAGTTTACGAATCTGACCACCATCACCCTGCCGGGTGGCGGAACCGTTGACGGGATCACAGCCAATTGCGGTGACACCGTTGTACGGCTGTTCTTCACGCAGAAGATGCAGTGTGGCTCTATCGTACCCAATGACTTCCGGGTAACAGAGCCCAGTGGGTTTCCAAACCCTGTGATTGCCGCCAACCCGTTCAACTGTGCAAACGGTATTTCTGATACGGTAGACGTCTCGCTCCTGAATGGGCTGAAAGCCGGTATCTCCTGGATATACACCAAGGTCGGTAACGACGGGAATACGCTTATCACCGAATGCGGTGTGGAGATGGCGGAGTTCGACTCGATACCCATCTACGTGGTGGACAACTCGGTGCTGGTGCCGCCGGTGCTGAACCTGCCCTCGTGCGACTTTGACAACTTCACCGCACAGTTCAACCTGTTGCTGGACTGCAGCACGATAGCGACCAACCTGAGCGACTTCACGCTCACGGACTCGAACGGGGTGAACATACCCATCCTGTCGGTGAGTTCGAACTGCCAGCCCGGCAACCCGTGGTCGTATGATGACACGTATGCGTTCACGATCACCCCTGGCAACTATACCTCGCCGCTGATCCTTACGGTCAAGACGGGCTCTGACGGCAATACGATCGCCAACAGTTGCGGTACGCTGCTGAACCCCAATGACACGCTGGCGATCATCAACTTCGCGGATTACATCCCGGTGAGCATCGGCCCGGATATCACGATCTGCGCCAACGACCCGGCAGCGGTGCTGACGGCCAACGTGTCGGTAGCCAACTACCAGTGGTACCTGAACGGCTCTGCGATCGCAGGCGCGACAAACCCCACGCACCAGGCCACACAAACGGGCACCTATTCGGTGGTGGTATCCACCTCACCCACGTGTGCGGGCAACGATACGGCAGAAGTGACGATCAACCCGGTTCCGGTGGTGAACCTGGGTCCGGATACGATGGTGTGTGTGCTGGCAGGCTACACGCTTAACGCGGGCAGTGGTGCCACGTTCCAGTGGCTGATGAACGGCTCGCCCATCTCGGGAGCGAACCAGCAGAACTACACGCCCACGCAAACGGGAACGTTCAGTGCGATCGTGACCAACTCGAGCAACTGTACGGATACGGGCAGCGTGGAGATCACGATCGTGAACCAGGCCGCCCAGCCCACGCCGCTGGACGTGTCCTACTGCGAAGGTGAAACCATCCCGCCGCTGGATGCGAATGTGTCCAACGTGGACTACCAGTGGTTCGACGGCAACAACAACGCCATCCCTGGCGAGACCAACCAGGTGTTCAATCCCACGGGCCCCGGCACGTATACGGTAGTGGTATCGATCAACGGCGGCTGTACCAACCAGGGCACAGCCACGGTGACGGAGAACCCGACGCCTGAAGTAACATTCTCGACCACCTACCCTGTGGACCCGATGCATAACGGGATTCATATCTGTGACGAGGACGACCTGGAGGTGACGGTTACGAGCAACCCGGGTGCCTCCTCGTACGTGTGGACCTACACGGCGGTTGGCGGCAGCGCGACCAACCTGAACAACAACACGTCGATGTACCTGATCCCTCAGTATGCCTACGGGGAGTACGAGGTAGAGGTGACGGACGTGAACGGTTGCGTGAACAAGGTTCACGTGGAAGTGGAAGAGGAATGCGAGCTGGTGTTCTACAACGTGATCACGCCCAACGGGGACGGTAACAACGACGTATGGGTGATTGAGAACTTCGATCCGTCGATATCACATACGCTGAACATCTACAACCGCTGGGGTAACGAGGTGTACTCCACGTCGGGCTACCAGAACGACTGGGCCGGTGCGGACCTGCCGCACGGGGTATACTACTATGTCCTGAACTACAATGGCGAGGGTTACCACGGCAACATCACAAAAATCAAGCGCGAAGACAAGTAAGATTCAGGAATTAGGTTAAGTTTGCGTTCATCCCGCCCGGGTTCATGGGTCGGGATGAACGCATTTTTTATGCCTGAGCTTTCCTTATGAAGGTATCCGAACATCTGGCCAACCGGGGTGACAAGACCCTTTTTTCCATTGAGATCATTCCGCCGTTAAAGGGGAAAAGCATCCAGTCGATATTTGATTCTATCGACCCGCTCATGGAATTCAACCCTCCCTTTATTGATGTGACGTACCACCGCGAGGAGTATGAGTATAAGAAGAGGGAAAACGGCCTGCTGGAAAAGATCTCCATTCGCAAGCGGCCGGGAACCGTTGGTATTTGTGCAGCCATCATCAACCGCTACAAGACGGATGCCGTACCTCATATTATTTGCGGGGGATTTAATAAGGAGGAAACGGAAAATGCGCTGATCGATCTTGCATTTCTGGGGATTGACAATGTCCTGTTGCTGCGGGGCGACGCCATCAAATCCGAACCCCATTTCTCGGTCGAGCCCGGCGGGCACGCCTATGCGATTGACCTGGTCAAGCAGGTCGTAAACCTGAACAAGGGCGTTTACATCGACGAGGACCTGGTAAAAGTGCAGCCTACGGATTTCTGCATCGGGGTGGCCGGCTATCCGGAAAAGCACTTTGAAGCGCCCAACATGCGGTCGGATTTGCGTTACCTGAAAATGAAAGTTGATGCTGGGGCGGAATATATTGTGTCGCAGATGTTTTTCGACAATGGAAAGTACTTTGAATTCGTGGAGAAGTGCAGGGAAGCCGGGATCGGTGTTCCGATTATCCCGGGCCTCAAGCCCCTAACCAGCAAAAGGCAGGTGGCCTTGCTGCCCAAGACCTTTCATATTGACATTCCCGATGAGCTCGAAAGCGAGATGGAGAAATGCAAGGACAATGAATGCGCACGCGAAGTGGGCAGGGAATGGTGTATCGCCCAGTCGAAGGAGCTGATGAAATACGGGGTGCCCTGCCTGCATTATTATACGATGGGTAATTCGGATGTCATCCGCAGGATCGCGAAAGCGGTGTATTGACAGGTGACCATGGTTGCCGGGACGACAGGCCCTTTACGGGATCAGGTTGCTTTCTGAAAAACATTCAGGATTCCATGCACCGGGTTCAGGGTTATATTATACGGGTCATGGGTTCCAGCTCGGAATCATTATCTAAGTAACCTGCAGCCGGACCCGGGAGGACTTTATTCTCCCAGCCCTGCCGAATAGATAATAGCCTCCACGCGTTTCATGTAGTCCCGCTTTTCGAACCTGGGTGCATACACGAAACCCTCAATCGTAATCATTCGGTCTGGCCGGTCGCTGAAAGTGGCGGAGAGAAAAGGGCCGCCCATGAAATCACCCTCGGTACGCCAGAGACCCCGGATCAAGAGCACATCAAGTCCTGCAATGCTGTCCTGGTAGGTGATGGTGGCAAAAGCGGAATCCGTGGCCATGTATGAACCGGGTGCGGGGCCGGGTATGTGTATGCGGCAAACAGAATCACGGACATGCAGGACACCATTCCCGGTCATGGTATAGGGGGGGGTGGCGTACACCAGTATACCCGTGGAGGTATTCTCGGTTTCCCGCCGCATCCAAATAAAGCCCGTGGTGTCAGTAGCGAGGAAATAGTCGTCCGGCAGGTGCAGGCCGAAACCGAAACGTCCGGACACTGCCTGGTAGAGCTTCTTGTTCCCGGTCAACCGGTTGCCTAGGATCAGCCTTGCGCGCTCCTCTGCTTCGAGCAGCCGGAGGGCCCGTTGTCCCGCCGCCTGCCCTTCTGCGGCCGTGGGGATCGAAACCTCAAGGACCAGCTGCGGTGCCGACCACACGTCACGTTGCGAAGCAATCCGGGCCTTGCCATCTTGAGAGCGGCTGATTTTCAGAATATTGCGATGAAGCGGAACGATGCCGTCAAAGTCGGCCTGACTGAAAACCGAAAGGTGGAACCTGGATTCCTCCTGGGGCAATCCCGGGAAAGGGGCTTGAAGGGCCTGGCGTATCCCGGTGCCGGCTGGTCCGTTCCACACGGTACTGTCAGCCACCACGACCAGTTCAGACAGCCGCCCGAGGGAGGAGGGTCGCACGGAATCGTCGCCGGCACACGATGCCAGTAACGCAAGTAAAAACAGGACGGGGATTCGGGGCATTCTAGCCCGGGATCAGCACCTTGAGCCTGGTTCCGGTTTTAAGGTCGCGGACTTCCTTAATGCGGTTAAGCTCCATGATCTGCTCGATGGTGGCGCCTTCATACATCTTGGCGATCTTCCAAAGCGTATCACCACGCTGCACTACATGGTAAACGACCTTTTGGGCCGGGTCATTTACTCCGGGCCCTGTGGCAACAGTCGATTCTGCGTCAGGTACGGAAGAGGAGGTCGCCAGGGTGTCGGCCTTTGTTGTTTCCGCGGAAGCAGTTTTGACTTCCTGTTCGGGCAGTTTGCGCAGGGTGCGTTTCCACCCGTAAACCTTGAGGCGCTGACCAGAATAGATCCTGGATGACTTCAGGCTGTTCCACCTTTTGATTTCGCTTACCGAGCAGCGATGCTTCTTCGCGATCACACTCAACGATTCTCCCCAACGCACACGGTGTGTTTTCATGCCTTTCTTGTAGGTAAACTCGTACCCTTCCGGCGGCTTGTTGGAAATGTTCAGTTTGGCAAGTACCGGGGCTTCGGTTTTCTTTTCAGGGGCATATAATTGTTCGCTTGCGGAAAGGAAGGCCGTTACCCGGCTGGCAGGAAGCCTGACGAGCTGCGGGCTTTTCCTGTCCGGAATGACACCTCGTTTGTAAAGCGGGTTCAGGTATCGTACCACATCCACCGGCAGGCCGGTAGCCTGGGCGATACGCTGCAAGGAGGTACCGTTGTCGATCCACAGGGTGTCCACTTCAAAATAGGAGTAAGTTGGCTTGACGGGTACGAGATTGTGCGCAGCAGCATGTTTCATGACATAGCAGACCGCAACAAAAGCGGGTACGTAACCCCTGGTTTCCCGCGGCAGGAACCTGCTGATCTGCCAGAAGTCCGTTTGTCCGCCTGATCGCACGATGGCCCGGTTTACATTGCCTGCCCCGCAATTGTACGCGGCAATAACCAGCAGCCAGTCATGGTAGATCTCGTACATGTCCTTGAAATACTGGCATGCGGCATCGGTGGCACGGATAGGGTCACGCCTTTCATCCGTATACGAATCAACTTTAAGTCCATAGAGTTTCCCTGTCGTATACATGAACTGCCAGATGCCTGTGGCACCTACACGAGATCTTGCAATCGGATTCAGGGCTGACTCCACGATGGCGAGGTACTTCAATTCCTCCGGGAGCTGTTCCCGGTCCAGCGTTTCCTCGAACAGGGGAAAGTACAGATCCGACAACCCGAGCACACGGGAGGTCAGCCTGCGCTTCTTGAAAGCGTAGAGGTCGATGTAGCGCATGACCTCTTCATTGAATGCAAGGGGTATGGGTGTGGAGATGGCATTGATCCGGTCGCGGTATTCAGCATCCGTGAACCTGGGGGGTGGCTCGCCGGGCCTGGCCTCTCCCGGGCATTCCGCAGCATCCGTACATACGGTGCTGAACCGTACAATATTGTTCAGCGTTACCAGGCTGTCCAACATGGAAACGATAGGGTCTGAAACGGCTTCTTCTGATTCTTTTGGCTGTTCCTGGGCCTGGACCGTGATGGTTGCGGCGGCCAGCGCTGTGACACAAAGTACTTTCCTGATCATGATTATTTTCCCCTCTCCTGCAATCTTAATTATTCGACTTTCCAAGGTAAAAGTTCGCTAAAATAGAAATAAAATCGCTTAAAAAAACGACATGAACTTACAGGTTTCGAAACCTGGAAATGAGCTGGAAGGGAGGGGTTCGCCGCCTATTTCAGGCTGGCTTCCACCGGCCTGGTTTTGGCAAAATACCGCAGGCCGGAAAGGGCGCCCAACAGGGTCAGGGCGAGCAGGGAAATGATGAAAAGTACTGTGAGGTTTCCCAGGTGGCGCAAAGCCAGTGCAACAAGGATGAAGCTGATGTTCACGATGTACAGTGCAAGGGATACCTCGCGGTGTGAAAGTCCCGTGTCCAGCAACATGTGATGGATGTGATTTTTATCGGCCCTGAAGGGCGATTTCCGGTTGACGATCCGCACGATAAAAATGCGCAACAGGTCGGTGAGCGGGATAATCAGGATAGCCACCGCCATGGCAGGGCCTGTCCGGAACGGGAATGCGTCCGGAGGGGAAATAAAGCTGAGCTGAATGAAATTAATGGCCAGTACCGATAGGATAAGGCCAATCACCAGTGACCCGGTGTCGCCCATGAATATGTTGGCTGGCGAAAAATTGTAAACCAGGAAAGCCAGCAGGGCTCCGAAAAGGGAAAATGACAGGATGCAGAGTGCGATCTGGTCGTAGTTGTAAAACCATAGCCCGAATGTAAAGCTGGCTATTGCCGCGATGCCCCCCGCAAGCCCGTCCACGCCGTCAATCAGGTTGATGGAGTTTATGATCACCAGGATGGTAAGAATGGTGATGGGAATGCTTGCCATGTACGAGATGTCGTAAATGCCAAAGAGCCCGCACAAAGTGGTAATCCGGATGTTTCCGAATACGGCAATAATCAATGCGGCCAGCAGCTGCCCGTAGAATTTCTTGTCGGCCGACAGCTCGATGATATCATCCTTGATCCCTATAAAAAACATGATCAGCAGCGCGGCCACGATATGCTGAATGGGACGGTAATCAAGCCCGGAGGACCAGAAGGTAAAGGAAAATACCA
>JAHEKC010000051.1 GCA_024638565.1 Bacteroidota bacterium | reverse complement strand
GTCGAGGATCTCAGCGGCAACCAGGCCACCTGCACGGCCACCGTGACGGTCCAGGACAACACCCCGCCGGCAGTAACCTGCAAACCCGCCACCGTCATCCTGGACGCTTCCGGCAACGGTTCGATCGTGCCGGGTGATGTATTCGACAGCGGATCTGACAACTGCGGTACGGTTAACCTCGTATCCGTGTCCCCCAATTCCTTCAACTGCGCCAGCATCGGGCCCAATACCGTCACCCTCACCGTCAACGACGGTAACGGCAATACCACCACCTGCACGGCCACGGTCACCGTTTCCGACAACACGCCGCCCGCGGTTACCTGCAAAACGGTCAACGTGGGCCTTAACTCTGCCGGAACGGCGGCCATCATTCCGGTCGATGTCTTCGACAGCGGGTCAGACAACTGCGGTACGGTCAACCTCGTATCCGTTAGCCCCAATACCTTCTCCTGCGCCAGCATCGGACCCAATACCGTTACCCTCACCGTGAACGATGGCAACGGCAATACCGCAACCTGCACGGCTACCGTCAATATCTCCGATAATGCTCCACCGTCAGTGACTTGCAAACCTGCCACGGTTATTCTATCCGCATCAGGTACGGGGTCCATCGTACCGGCGGATGTATTCGACAGCGGATCGGACAACTGCGGGACGGTCAACCTCGTTTCGGTATCACCTTCCAGTTTCAACTGCAATGATATCGGACTTAATACGGTCACCCTGACCGTCAACGACGGAAACGGCAATACTGCTACCTGTACGGCTACCGTTACGGTCATTGACAATATTCCGCCCACTGTTACCTGTAAGCCTGTAACCGTACCTATCAATACCTCGGGTAATGCCACTATCGTACCGGGAGATGTATTCGATTTCGGCACTGATAATTGCGGAACGGTAAATCCCGTTTCCGTCACACCCAATACATTTACCTGCGCGAATGCCGGGCCCAATACCGTTACGCTAACCGTGGATGACGGCAATGGCAACACCGCCACCTGCACCGCCGTCGTGACGGTGACGGAGAGCACACCACCAAGTGTAACCTGTAAAAACCATACGGTATCACTGGACGCCTCGGGCAACGCATCCATCACCCCCAATGACGTTTACCTGAGCGGCGTCGACAATTGCGGACCGGTGATCCTCGTATCCGTTACCCCCAGCACATTCACTTGCGCCCACGTGGGATCGAATACCGTGACCCTTACCGTGGAGGATGTAAGCGGCAACCAGGCCACCTGCACCGCCACCGTAACCGTGGAGGACAATATCGCTCCGGTGGTGAGCTGTAAACCTGCTACCGTAAACCTGGACGCTTCCGGCAACGGTTCGATCGTGCCCGGCAATGTATTTGACAGCGGATCTGACAACTGTGGCACCGTGAACCTGGTGTCCGTATCTCCAGCTGCATTTAACTGCACCCACATCGGGTCCAACACCGTCACGCTCACCGTCAACGACGGCAACGGCAATACCGCCACCTGCACGGCCACGGTCACCGTTTCCGACAACACGCCGCCAAGTGTCACATGCAAGTCCGCCACCGCCGCCCTTGATGCATCCGGGAATGCCACCATTGTGCCCGGAGACGTGTACCTGAGTGGTTCTGATAACTGCGGTACTGTGAACCTCGTTTCGGTCACCCCATCGTCGTTTACGTGCACCAACCTCGGAACCAACACCGTTACACTTACGGTTAACGATGGCAACGGAAATACCGCCACCTGTACGGCCACCGTCACCGTGGTGGACAATACCGGCCCGTCCATCACATGCAAACCCGCCACGGTCATTCTCAATGCCGCCGGTAATGCATCCATTGTTCCCAACGATGTTTTCCTTAGCGGAACAGACAACTGTGGTACAGTAACGCTGGTTTCCGTATCGCCCAGCAGCTTCACGTGTGCACAGGCAGGCACCAATACTGTAACACTTACGGCCAGTGACGGGAACGGTAACACTTCCACCTGCACTGCCACGGTGACGGTAATGGACAACGTACCCCCTGTAGTATCATGCAAGCCATTTACCGTGGCGCTGGATCCTTCCGGCAATGCCATGGTCACGCCGAATGATGTATACCTGAGTGGCACCGACAATTGCGGCTCCGTCAACCTGGTATCCGTCACACCCAATACATTTACCTGCGCGAATGCAGGTCCAAATACCGTCACCCTTACCGTCAACGACGGAAACGGTAACACAGCCACCTGCACGGCTATCGTTACGGTCACGGAAAGCACCCCGCCCACAGTGACCTGTAAGAACCACACGGTGGCACTGGACGCCTCTGGCAACGCCTCCATCACCCCAAATGATGTTTACCTGAGCGGCGTCGACAATTGCGGACCGGTCATTCTCGTTTCCGTGGTACCGAACACCTTTACCTGCTTGAACGTGGGTGCCAATACCGTCACGCTGACCGTCGAGGACGTGAGCGGCAACCAGGCCACATGCAATGCCACCGTTACGGTGGAAGATAATATCGATCCCGTCGTCACGTGCAAACCCGCCTCCGTCGTACTCGATGCCTCGGGCAATGCCACGATCACGCCAATTGACGTATTCCTGAACGGCAGCGACAACTGCGGCACCGTCAACCTGGTTTCTGTCAGCCCGAATTCATTCGGCTGCGGAGATACCGGTCCTAATACCGTAACGCTGACCGCCAACGACGGCAACGGAAATACCGTCACCTGTACGGCAGTCGTAACCGTTTCCGACAATCAGTTCCCGGTCATCACCTGCCCGCTTGATGTTGTTACCACCACGGATCCCGGCACATGCGGGGCGCTGGTAAACTATACTACCCCATCGGCTACCGATAACTGTATCGTCACCGTCGTGCAGACCGCAGGGCTTCCAAGCGGATCCGTATTCCCGGTGGGCCTTACCACGAATGCGTTCAGCGTCACTGACCCTGCAGGCAACACCACCACATGCAGCTTTAACGTTTTTGTTATAGACGTGGAACCACCAACGATCACATGCCCGGGTAACGTCACCGTGTTTAACGACGCGGGGCAATGCGGTGCCATCGTGAATTTCACCGGCCTTTCGGGTACGGACAACTGCCCCGGCTACACGATTGCCCAGCTCAGCGGCCTCGCCAGCGGCAGCCTGTTCCCTGTGGGCACAACTGCCAATTCGTTCAGGATCACCGATGCAGGCGGGCTGACCGCCACCTGCTCATTTACTGTTACCGTAATTGATGTGGAAGCACCTGTATGGGCCAACTGTCCCGCTGATATGACCACCTGTAACCCGGTAAGCTGGGCAGTACCCACGGCAACAGATAACTGCAACGTCACCGTATCGAGCAATTATGCCCCCGGTGCCAACTTCCCACCAGGTACGACAACCGTTACCTATACGGCGGCGGATGATGATAACAATACCGCCACCTGCAGCTTCAACATAACCATCGTTGATCCCTCCGCCCCGCTGGACAGCATTACCAGCAACAGGGATTTCAACAATGTCTGTTTGGGCCAGAATGTCACTATGTCTATTCACGGAGGAACGCTGGGCGATGGTGCACAGTGGGTATGGTATGCAGGCGGTTGCGGGTCAGGTACGCCGGTTGCTACCGGGGTAACATCGCTGACCACCGCCCCGACGGTCACCACCACCTATTATGTGCGTGCGGAAGGAACCTGCAACAACACGGCATGCGAGTCAATTACCGTTACGGTTAGTACGTCATCGCCAAACGTGAAGCCGGTAATCACTGGCGCGCCAGCCACCACGTCCGTGGGACAGACATTCACCCTAACCGTATCGCCGGCTGTTCCCGGGGCCACCCGCTACCGCTGGTCACATAACCAGCCCAATATGGGTTGCGTCCTGTTCGACGGGAACCTGATGCCTTATGAAACCGCAAGCCCTTCCGTGGATGTGAACATTACCTGTCACCAGCAGAATTACAACATCTTCGTACGGGCCATCAATGCCTGTGGCATAAGCCAGAAATCGCATCACCGTGCCCGTGGTTCTGTGGCCGCACCCACGTCTATCTCCGGACCCGTGGTGGCCTGCGCCAATTCAACGGAAACATATACCTCGGCCACCATTGCCAATACAACCGGGTATTTCTGGTCCCTGATACCTGTTTCCGCAGGAACGATTGTCGGGAACGGAAACCAGACCATCTCCGTGAACTTCGCTCCCGGCTTTTCGTCGGCCCAGCTGTGCTGTCACGGCGAGACCACGTTCGGACTTGCCGGACCGGATTACTGTATCGATATCGAGAATACCACAGCCACACCCGGCGCGGTGTCAGGGAACATCGAGCCGTGCCAGGGCGCCACGGAGACGTATAGCATCAGCGCCGTAACAGGTGCAAGCTCGTATGCCTGGAGCACCACCGTCGCCGGTGCCACTATAGTCAATAACGGCACTACAGCTGACGTGACATTCCCTGCATCTGCATTTAATGGCCAGGTTTGCGTGGTTGCCGTATCAGCCTGCGGGCAGAGCAGTACGCCTTCCTGCCTCGCGGTCACTTCCGGGCAAATAGTGCCCATCGGAAGTATTTCCGGACCGGTAATCGGGATCTGCGGTGCCACAAGCGTCAACTACCAGCTCTCCACCAGCGGCGCGCTGTCGTATACCTGGAATGTACCGGCAGGCGGCACTATTGTGATGGGCCAGGGTACCAATGCCATCAATGTCGATTTCAGCGGCACGTTTGCCGGTGGGGCAATTACCGTACAGGCAACCTACCCGTGCGGCAGCACGATGGCAAGCCTTAACGTATCCGGCGCACCCACCATGCCCGTGCTGAGCGTCACGGATCTTTGTGCCAACTCGGCTGAACTTTACATCGCAAGTTCATCAGGTGCCACCACCTACAACTGGACAGTGACGGGCGGTACGGTATTCTATCAAAACCCTCCGGTTAACAACGAGATCGGGATCCAGTGGGGGCCGTTCGGCAACAGCCTGTCCGTAACCGCGCAAAACAGTTGCGGAAACTCGGCACCTTACAACCTCAGCCAGAATTGCCGCATCACCAATCCCGGAAACACGGGAAGTAACTTCAGTGTGGAAGCATACCCCAATCCGACGGACGGGTTGCTGACAGTAGACCTGCAGAGCGATGCCGATACAAAAGCTCTTCTGACCATCACAGACCTTTCAGGACGGATGGTGTTGAAAGAGACGATCGATGTGTCAGCCGGCGGCATGCTGCATGAACTGGACCTCTCTTCCGTTCGCAGTGGTGTATACCTCTTCAGGGTCCGCCAATCTGGCGGCAAAGAGGTGGTGATGAAGATCGCTGTCGACTGAATCACGGTTGCAGCAACACCGCGCCGCTGACCTTATACCTGCGCAGGGCTTCCATGGACGGGTCCATGGAAGCCCGGTCGCGGGGATCGAGCACATAAAAGTCCATACCCGGTCTGAGCCTGTCTTCCCGGTCCAGGGGCTGCAGCCACCCTATTGAATCAGTGGCAATGTAGTAGTTGAACGGCTGTTCGAATTCGAGGCTGGCCCCTATCCTCACCTTCCGGCCTGCAGGCAGTACGTCGTTTCGCAGCCGGTCAATATCCGTGATGATAGCAGGGACATCCGCATCCCGTTTCCATTCAAGTACGTACCGCCAATTCACCGTATGGGCGAAATGCACCATCATCAATACCCCGCAAATTGCGGGAATGGCCATATACAGCTTGTGTCTTTCCTGAAAAGATCCGGCCAGCGTAACGAGGATGAAACAAAACAGCACATACAGGTACAGGGCGGAACGATCGATCAGGTACAGGGATCCGAATAGGAAACGCTGTAACAGCATGAATAGAATGCAGCAAAAAAGTAAAAAAGTAACGGCCCTGAAATCCCCTGAATCCTGGCCGCCCCGGGTGACCAGGCGTATCCCGGAAGCGGCGACCACCAACACGATGAACAGGCAGGTGAATGGTGACCATGCAGCCGCATATGATTTTTCATAACCCGTGCGATCCACGACCGTTCCAACCGTGTCATGCCAAAATCCCGTCTGCCCGCCGTAGAACAACGCACCATGCTGTTGCAGCACAATACCATACACGGCAAAGCAGCTTATAAAGGCGACCAGCACGGCCCTTAACCAAACGGGTTGATCGCTCCAAGCGACGCGAACGGCACCGGCAAGGCTGAAACGTCGTCCCGTGTTCACCCATAAGAGATAAAGCGGCAGCAGCACAAGCGCCAAAAGGAAATGGAGGAGCACCATGTTGGCAGCCACGCCGGCCATAGCGTATAGCATGGCGATACGCAGCTGTCTGTTTTTCCCGGTGGCGGAGAAGCAAATGGCATGAAATACGCTTGCCGTCAGCAGCGCGAAAGATAGTCCGTAGCCACGTGAAAGGCTGAAAAAATCGAGCAGGTAAGGGTTACAGGTGAACAGGAAAAAAACGGGGATTGCCGCCCAGCCCGGCTTTATACGCAATGCGAATCTCGCCACGTAGATCAGAAACAATCCGCAACCAATCATGGATGGCACCCGGAGCACGAACTCACTGGTCCCGAAAAGCTGCACGAGCAGATATACCGACCAGGTATTGAGGAAATGGTTATTTGCCGCCATGCCTCCACCCGCGCCGGGATACACCTTTCCTGTCATGACGAATTCGAGGCAGGTGAACGCTTCGTCCCACGTGATGGCCAGCATGGCGCTCCTGGTCGCGACGTAAACGAACAGGCCCATGGCCATCATTACAAGCAGCAGGCAAGTAGTCCTTCGATTCACGGGATTCCGTGAAGTAAAGGTATTTGTTTCGGAATAGCGTGACGGGAGGTAGCGGATCCCTTACTGGAGGCTAATCCCAGTCCCTGGTCGCGCCGACTTTCACGGCCTGCACATTCAGCACCTCATGGGTGGTGGCACTGGCCCCGAACCGGTGCACATAGGCGACCACAAAAAGGAACGCCTTGTTGTACCCGGACAAGTCCACATTGCTGAATTCAACCTTGTGGTCGCCACCGGCGGTAAGCTTTGCCGCGGGGATGGCATCACCCAGGTCGGCGGTGAGTACCTTGCGAACCACCCGGCTGTGCTTATAGTCCTGGATAGGGTTACCCATATTGTAATAAGGGCTGCCGGAAGAGTTGTTATAGGCGTTCATCTGCTGGTATCCGCTGGCGGTACCCGTGACAGAATCCTCGACAAGGTAAACGGTCAGGCGATGGTCGCCCGACAACGTGGAATTGAAACCCGCATGAACTTCCACCTGTGCGGTGCTGCCACTCATGCTTGACGTGATGGCAAGACCGGCAACTGCAGACCCACCCGCCGCCACGGAGGCATTGCTCATCCACTGGCTTGGCGACAGGATCACGTTGCCAAGGGAAGGCGTGCGGTTGACCATGCCGGAAGGGCTGTTGCCGCTGAAAACGCTGTTCAGTGAACCGAACAGGGAAATTGTCATGGGGTCGGACTGATGAACGGTTACTGCAATAACCTTGTTGTTTACAGCCGTTACCTGGTTACGCTTATGGTCCGCATCGGGACAGGTGGCGCACCATGTTCCCACGAATGTCTCCAGCAGCACCTTCTGTGTAAAAGTTGACGGTACGGGTCCGATTGATCCCCCGGATTGTCCGCCGCCGCTACCACCGCCATTTGTCGGTGCCGTTGGCGCGGGCTCCCCGCCCTTATCACATGAGGAAAATGATACCGTAGCAGCCAGCAATATCCCAGTGATCAGCCTGTTTGTCATGATTTTCAAGGTTTTCCTGATTTACGCCTTCCGGGCGTTAAGGTTTCAACACCTCACAATTTACAGCGTGTCCGGCTGGCAGGTGCCCGAAAAGGCCTGTTTTATTACGTTTGGGATCCCATGTCCCCCAAATTTCCCTTCACCATACGTGTTTACGGCATCATGGTTCTGGACCGCCGGCTGCTGGTATGCGATGAACATCACAGGGGCCGGGACATCACCAAATTCCCCGGCGGCGGACTGGAGTTCGGTGAGGGCACGGTCGATTGCCTGAAGCGAGAGATGAAAGAGGAACTAGACCTGGATGTTGAAGTGAAGGATCACTTTTATACGACGGATTTTTTCCAGCGCTCAGCATTCGATAACGACATACAGGTGGTCAGTGTATATTACATCATGCGGCCACCATACGATGCGGTCATTCCCGTATCGGAAAAAAAGTTCGACTACCCCGTAAAAGAGGAAAAGGCCCTGTCGTTTCGCTGGATAGAAGCATCCGTGGCTGACCAGAACGTATTTTCGTTTCCCATCGACCGGAAGGTGGCTGGTTTGATCGTTCAGTGCCTGGTATAAGGGATGACTTCGTAGAAGCCCATGCGGTATAAGCTCCTGGCAAGCCTGCTGAACGTATTCCTGCCGGTGATGCCGGTGATGACCACATCATACCGTCGCCGCTTCCCCTGGCCTCTTCCGCATACGAGAACCTGGTCAAGCGTATCTTTAAGCCAAATATCATTGGCCATATAGATGGCATGCATCAGGTGCCGGGTCGACCAAAGCCTCATACTTCGGCCTGAAAGCGATGCGATGTTTCCCAGCCCGTCCATGACCGGTTCATGTCGATAGAGGCTGTCCGTGACGGGATCAAGGGATTCGAAGCTGATTTCCTCGGCCACGATATCGAATAATCCTTTGTCGAGATGCCCGATATGACGCGCCGCCGCCTTTGATAGGTCCAGTATGCGGCCCTTGATATAGGGGCCGCGGTCATTGACGCGTACCAGTATACTTTTGCCCGAGGACCTGCGTGTAACCTTCAGAAAAGTGTGAAAAGGAAGTGACTTATGCGCTGCCGTGAAGTCATGCATATTGAAACGCTCACCGTTCGCTGTAACCGCCCCATGAAATCGGTCCGCATAATAGGAAGCTTTGCCTTCCTCCCTGTACGATCCGGGTTCATACCGTGCGGGCAACAGTGAAAACAACAGTATGAAAAGCAAGGCCCTTGTCATCGAGATAGGATTGAACTGCGCGGATAAAGCTAATCAAAAAGAATTCTTGATTCATGGACGCCTGGATTCCGTATGCCGGAAAGCCGTATTGACCAGGTAGACACCGGTAAGTGTAATAGCCGTTCCCAGCCCGATGACCACCGTAAACTTCTCTCCCAGCCAGATATTTCCCAATATGACGGCTACGACGGGATTTATATAGGCATATACTCCAACCCGGGCGGGTGGCAGGTTGCGGATCGCGTATATATAGCAGCTGTATGTAAGTACCGAACCGATGAAGGTGAGATACAGCACCCCACCCCAGCCAGGTGCGGGCATGGAGGCGAGATCGATTACCCTGCCCGTGAATGCGCAGGCCGCAAAAAGAAACAGCCCCGCGAAGAGCATTTGCCAGCCCACCCCGTACAATAAACCCAGTTTGAGCCGCACACGCGAAGTGTAAACCGATGCCGCCGCCCAGGTCACACACGAGGATGCCGCCAGGAAGATACCCGTGCGGAAATCCGCGACAAACAGCTCATGCAGATGATCGAAGAAAATCACCGCGATACCAGCAAATCCCGTTAAAAGCCCTGCCACAAGCCGTATGCTTGGCTGTCTGCCCCGTGATAGCGAAAACACCGCAATCCAAAGCGGGATGGTGGCGCCTATCAGTGCCGCCAGGCTGCCGGGAATAAATTCCACCGACCACAACGACAGGCCGCTGCTGATCGCAATCATGATAAGTCCCAGGAACGCGGATTTTATCAGTTCACCACGTGCTGGCAATGCATGTCCGCGCAGCATGAAAAACACGATGATTAATGCCCCTGCCAGCAGGTTACGAAGTGATGCTAGGTAAAGACCCGAAATATAATCGATGGAAAAACGAGAGACGATATAAGTCGTTCCCCAGAAAAAGCTGACCACGGCAACCGCGGCAAGGGCCCTTCTATCCGTTGACACACCACATACGGTTTAACCGGCCATCGTACAAGGCGGTTAGTTCACGGAAACGATCGAGAATTCCGTCCTCCGGTTGGCCGCCCGGCCGGCATCTGTACTATTGTCGGCCACGGGTTCCCGTTCGCCATAGCCCTTGTATGAAAGCTGTGTTTTGCTGACCCCCTGGTCCACCAGGTAATCATAAACCGCCCTGGCCCTGTTCTCGCTCAAAACCTGGTTGCTGGTGGCATCGCCCACGTTATCCGTATGCCCGCTGACCTCGATACGTACGCCCGGGTTGAGGGCAAGAAATGCAGCCGCTTTCCTTAGTTCCGGGAAGGACCGGGATTTAAGGGTAAACTCATTGGTATCGAAAAACAGGTTCCGAAGTACAACCTTCTCGCCGGCCTTCACACGACTGAGTTCGATATCGACGCGGTAGGCATCCTTCATGGCCTTCGGGTCCCGGCAGGAAAAGTGATCGGAATGAAACAGGTATCCCTTGCGCGATACGTTAAATGCGTAATCTCTCCCGGACGGAAGGCAAACAAGGTATTCACCGGTTTTCTTGTCGGAAATGGAACGTGCCACCGGCTCGCCCGATTCAAGGTCTATGATTTCGATCTCGGCCTCGAGCGGGTGACGTGAATCCCTGTCGCGCACCGTGCCATTCACATAGCTGACCGAAGCGGGCCTCACCTCCTCGTATAAATCGAAACCGTAAATGTCGAGTCCGCCCCTGCCACCTTCCATCCTGTTGGTGGCGAAAAATGCCCTGGTCCCGGCGGCATTCACGAACAGGCTGCTCTCGTCGCCGGAAGTGTTAATCGGGAATCCCATGTTCAGGGGTTCCTGCCATTTGCCGTCATCACCCCTGCGCGATACGTACAGGTCCGTTCCGCCCATGCCGGGATGACCCTCGGAAGCGAAATACAAGGTCATGTTATCCGCATGGATAAATGGTGACAGCTCACTCTCCGTAGTGTTGATTTCCGGTCCCAGGTTTACCGGTTCACCCCAGTTGCCGTTCTCATCCTGTGTGGTCATCCAGATGTCCTGCTTACCGTAACCGCCGTGCCGGCTGCTCAGGAAATATATGGTCCGGCCATCCGATGAAATGCTCGGCTGCGAATCCCATGCCGGGCTGTTGACCGTTTTGCCCATGTTCACCGGCGGCAGCCACCTGGAACCTATCCGCTGGGAATAATAAAGGTCGCAGCCACGGTATCCTTCCCGGTTGCAGGCTGTAAAGAACACGAACCGGCCATCGGGCGACAGGCAGTGGGCACCTTCATTCCCGGATGTATTGATAGGCGGACCCATATTGCGCGACTGAATCCATTTATCATTTTGCTTCCTGGAGATATAAAAGTCCTCGTTGTATTGTTTTCGCCCTGCCATCAAGCCCATCATGCGCCGGCGCGTATATACCAGTGTCTGGTCATCGGCCGTAAAGGCGGGCAGGTATTCATCGTCTGGCGAATTAATGCTGTCGCCCAGGCTTTCAGGATCATATGGCACCGGATGCTTAACCGCATAGGCGGCGAACCTGCAGATACTGCGCATCTTTTCCGCTTTCTCGCGCATTGCCTGCGACCTGGATTTGAAGAGCAGGAACGACTCAATATGCACCAGGGCGGAATCGTATTCGTTAACCTGCATTTCAGATTTGGCGAGGTTAAAGAAATTCTGCGGGAAATATTCGGGATCAACCCGGATCGCAGCCCGGTAGTGGGAAACGGCATTATGGTGCTCGCCCATGTCGGCACTAACATCGCCCAGCAGCATCTGCGCCTCGACAAAGTTGGAGTCGATCTTCACGGCTGCATCGAGTTCCTCCAGGGCCTTCAGGTTGTCCCTGTTCTCGTAGTAGTATAATGCACGCTTAAAACGCTTAACCGCCTCCTTGGATTTGGTTCTGAACTCGTAACCCTTCTGCGCCGCTGAGAGGGCGGGCAAAAGAAATACGAGTGCCAATGCCGCTATTATTCCCCTGATATAAAGACTCATCCCGGTAAAGAAAGCAATAATCGCACTAAATAATCGCCCACGCCAGATATTCCCGCGATCTTCATTTAACGCAGGATAACCCGGGAAATTTTACAACTGATCAGGGAACTCCAATGTACTTGTGCACCTGAAGGCTTATCCTCCAGCGCGGATGTGTCTTCACAAATTCGACCATTTCCGGCAGCACCTGGTCAGCATGGGTATACTCCGGCTGCAGGAACAAGCGGCAGTGGTCCGGCACCAGGGTTGCATGTGTCTCCGCCCATTTGAAGTCGGAACGATGGTAGACAATTACCTTTAGTTCGTCGGCCATAGACAGGGATCCGTTCAAGGGTCGTTTGAATTTCTTTGGCGACACGCATATCCAGTCGAATCGCCCTGTTACAGGGTAGGCTCCTGACGTTTCCAGTGCTATCTGGAAGCCGTGATCGTGCAGGCCATTGGTCAGCGATTCCAGGTTGTACATGCATGGTTCGCCGCCGGTGATCACGGCAAACCGGGCGGGCTGTGCCGCCGCCACACGGACCATTTCCCCGATATCCGTAACCGGGTGGTTCCCGGCCTCCCATGACTCCTTTACATCACACCAGGTGCATCCCACGTCGCAACCGCCCAGCCTGATAAAGAAGGCAGGACGGCCGGAATGGAAGCCCTCCCCCTGGATGGTCGCGAACATCTCCATCAGCGGCAGCGCCAATCCCTTATCCAGGCCCGGGCCCACGGTCTGTTCCGGTTTTATATCCATGGTCCTTCAAAGTTACGTCAAACCAACGCATTATCCGTTAGCTTTGCGACGTGAAAGAAGCCGGTGGAATCCATATCGCTGCAAACAGGAAAGCGGGCTTCCAGTACCAGGTATCTGGAAAGGTTGAAGCCGGTATTAAGTTAACGGGTACTGAAATCAAGTCAATCCGCGCACGGCAGGTAAACATCAGTGATGCACACTGCTTTTTCATTAAAGACGAACTATGGATCAAGGGTATGTATATAGCGGAATACCGTGAAGGCTCCTACGCCAATCATGAGCCACGCCGGCTGCGCAAGCTGCTGTTAAAAGCCGCGGAACTGCGTAAGCTCCGCAGCCGGGTTCGTGAGAAAGGATTCACCATTGTACCGGTCAGGCTTTATATCAATGCACGGGGATATGCCAAGCTTGAAATCGGGCTGGCCAAGGGAAAGAAGAAGTATGACAAGCGGGAGGATGTGAAACAGCGGGATTCCAAAAGGGAGCTGGACAGGATGGAGAAGGCCATCCGGAACAGGTGATGACCTGGTCTCTTTTCACGATACCCGCAGGCGACTTTAACTAATGATGCCTGAACAGTAATCCCTGTTTGGAGGCAGGCAGGATTCAACGGCAAACTGCGAATTATTAACCGCAACCCGATTCAACGGCAATCACTTTCAAACCAGCCTGGAATTGAGTGCCCGAATGAAGGGCCTGGAGCCAATTGCGCTGCAAGCCAGCGAACACTGCACCGTGAAACAGACGGCCGGGTCGAAGCACACGCACCACACATCAAATAATAAACCTTATACCCTCTCCTGCATGGCCACCCGCAGGCCCAGCAGGACAAACACCATACCGCTCGTTTTTTCCATTCCGCGGCGCCATGCGGGTCTTCGTCGCAGGGTGTGGCTGAAGCGCGATGCTCCCCAGGCCAGTGCCAGGCACCAGGCTGTGCCGGTGAGCACGAACGTGAGGCCAAGCAACACGAACGGCAGCGCCCCGTGGGTATTTCCAGGATCCACAAATTGGGGCAGGAAGGACAGGTAAAACAATGCCACCTTCGGGTTTAGCACGTTGGTGAGCATTCCCGTTCCGAAATGGGATTTGCCATGAACGGGAGCCATGAATTCACGGCCTTTCGTAAACATCAGTTTCAGGCCCAGGAAAACGAGGTATGCCGCCCCTGCATACCTGATGATTTCGAACGCAAGTGCTGAGTTGACCAGGACAAAGCTCAGTCCGTAGGCAGCTGCAAGGGTATGGATGACACTGCCCGCACCAATTCCGAATGCGGCGGCCATACCCGCCTTCCGTCCCTGTGCGAGGCTGCGACCGATGATATACATGCTGTCCTGACCAGGAGTCAGGTTCAGCAGGATTCCGGCAAGCAGGAAAACCCAGAAATGCTCTATTCCATACACCTTACCGTTGTTTAATGAACCTGAATATCTCCTGGCCCCGTTTCAGCTCTTGCACCTCGCGGCCCGTAACCCGGATGTTGTAGAAACGCATCGTGTCCCGTTTCCACTCCCAGATAAAGCGGTCTGACGTGCTGCCGTCGGACAATTCGACGACATCAGCGCCCCCGGCGAAACAGCTTTCATGCAGGCAAACCCGGTACGCCTTGTAATTGGCCAGCCCGGATACCTCACCATAGGCTGAAAAGGTCACCGGGACGGTTGGTTCGTCATCGGGATTCAGCAGCAGGTACCGTGCGGCTATCAGCCGTTCATTGAAAAACAAACCCGCGCCCGATCTCCATCCCCGGACCTGCCCCACCATATATTTCTTGTCCAGCGGACCGAACATCACCTCAACGGAATCCGCAACGAAGGATAGCCTCCGGCTTCCCGGCCGGTGCCCGAAATAGCCACCTTCCTGCAGCCCGGTCGCAATGAACGTGGAGTCGCTTGTAGCGCGGACCGGGTATGCCCTGGCATGCAATAGCCCCTCGATCACCATCACGGAGTCGGCTGCTGCATTGAACACCAGTTCGAGGCATTTGAATTGCCGTACAGAAGCCGGCATGCCGGCGCGGTCCAGCGCATCGAGGTAGGAGCGGCTGATCCATGACGTATTGGAAAGGCCACCCATCGTGACCGTTTTTCCGGGGTTGGCACATCCCGGGGTTGCCATCCACCACATGGCGATACAGGCAACATCAAGCAAGCCTTTCCTTATAAACTTCATAGTTCTCATCATAAAAACAAACAAAGATAATACGCAAATAAGGATCCTGTAACAGCCATGCCTTCGCCGTGCGAATCGCAATATCGGCGGCCGGCAATTTCGGAAAACCGTATACTCCCGTACTGATATTAGGGAAGGTCACCGAGGTGAGGCGCTGTTTTTGAACCAGGGCCACGCTGCTGCGATATGCGCCGGCAAGCAATTCTGCTTCCCCGCCTGTCCCGCCTTTCCAGACCGGTCCGACCGCATGGATCACATAACGCGCCGGCAGTTTGCCGGCAATCGTCAGGACCGCACTCCCTGTGGCACACCTTCCGGTGGTATTTCGTATCCGGTCGCATGCTTCCATGATTGCAGGTCCCCCCGCCCTGTGGATGGCCCCGTCCACTCCTACCCTTCCCGCCAGGGAGGCATTGGCGGCATTTACGATGGCATCAGCAGTCACTGTCGTGATATTCCCTTTAACCACGCTTATTGTCACACGGATTGAATATATGACAAACCAAAACAGACATTCAAATGTTATAGAACGACCGGTTACCAGGGTCCGGCTTAGAAACAATTGTTTATAAAACACTATTTGTACGAAAAACCAACTTTAAAATTACTTATATTTGACCATGTGATCGCTGCCGCCCCAGTCAGCGACCATGATTAAATAAGTGCGTGAATTGTTCACGCGAAATGTCCGGGTGAATTATGTGCCTGGTGTAGTGATCATGGATACGAATGAACTGAGGGTACTCATTGTAAAGGCGTCATCTGCCGCCGCCGCCGCTATCGGGTGGAAACTGGCTAAGCATCCCCAGGTATCTTCTGTCGCGCATTCTGATCAAAGCAGCAGGATCATCCAGTTCATCAGGAATGGTCAAGCTGACCTGGTCATGCTGGACGATTCCTTTGCAGGCCAGGTGCAGGATCTGCCTGTTAAAGTAAAAGCATCTTTTCCCCATGTCAGGCTGGTAGCGCTTACTGAAAAATCCGACCACGCATATCTCGGGCGACTGCAAAAGGAAGGCTACGATGCCATCCTGTTTGAGCCCGCGCTGGCTCATGCTTTCCCGGTACTCGTGTCACACCTGGCGGCTGAAGAATTTTTCCTGAGCCCCGAGCTTTCCCCCGCGCAGGATGATACGCCTTCTGCAGGGCAACCTGATGCAGGTGACAATGCAATGCGTAGTTGGGCGGTTAGCTACTTCGACCTTTACCACAAAGCCCCGGAAATGCATCTTAGCATCCGTCCTGAGGATGCGACCGTGCTCGAATGCAATAACACCATGCTGGAGAAGACCGGTTATGCGAAAAACGAAGTGATTGGAAAGCCGGTTTTCGAGTTCTATCATCCGGATCACATGGAGGAGGCATTACAGGCCTTTTCGCTTTTCTCGAAAACGGGGCATGTTGAAAACAGGAAGCTGTGGATCCGTACAAAGCAAGGAAGAAAGATCCCGGTGCTGCTGAACGTAATGGCTGTGCGCGACAACGAGGGGCACCTCCTCTACAGCAACTCCACCTGGCTGGATCTTTCCGAACCGGAAGCAGCCGGGAGCAATAGAGACGGCGAAACCATTCGGGGCAAGGCCAGGCTGACACGACGTGAATACGAAGTGTTTTCGTTGCTTGGACAGGGCCTGAACGACAAACAGATCGCGGTCAATCTGGCCCTATCACTGCGTACAGTCAGGCAACACCATAAAAACCTCAAGCAGAAACTCGCTATTGCCGGCTTGCTGGATCATTTATCCAACTGACATTTTAAAGCTGTATATACCTGATAATCTGCAGATTGCGATTTTCGGGGCATTGTACTTTTTTTTCGATATTAGAGGGTTTTTAAACCTAACTGCTAAACCTAAATACAGTTGTTATGAATGAAATGACCACGGATACCATCCGTTATCCGATCGGCAAGTTTACGCGTCCCGAGAAGTTCCGCAAAGGGGAAACCAAGCGTTTCATCCGTGAAATAGAGCGGTTTCCCAAACGCATGAAGGATACCGTTAAAACGCTATCACCGGAACAGTTGGATACCGCTTACCGGGAGAGCGGCTGGACGCTGCGCCAGGTGATTCATCATTGTGCGGACAGCCATATGAATGCTTTCAGCAGGATGCGCAAGGCCATCACCGAGGACAATCCCACGATTATGGCCTATGATCAGGACCAGTGGGCCAACCTGCAGGATTCCAGGTCCGCCGATATCAAGTTCTCGCTAAACATCCTCTGGAACCTGCATAAGCGCTGGGGGATGTGGATGCGTACTTTCGACAAACCGGAATTCCTGCGGACATACCACCACCCGGAACAGGGGCGTGACGTGCCGGTGTACGAGGTTATCGCATTATACGCATGGCACTGCAATCACCACCTGGCCCATGTAACGGGGCACAAGGAGCGCAGCGGCTGGACCTGACCGCCGTTTTGCACCTGGGCGTCTGATCCCGAGCGGAAAGTCACGAACTATTTCGCGTGCGTGCGCGTTGCAGGTGCGCCTGCTTTCCGGCATCGCGAAGCCTGGCGGCGGAGTCCGTCCAGTACTTGTGGTTCAGGAGAAAATCTATTTCCTGGCGGTTCCATTCATCCTCCCCGATCTTTTTTCCGGCTGCATTCCACTCATCGAACAGTTTACGGGAAATAGCCGAATAATCATCCCGCCCCAGGTAATCGAGATCCGCGTCGCACATGATCTTTTGCAGATGCGTAGCAGGCTGCTGCGGCATACGTGTGGCCATGATGATACCGGTGATAACGGTTATATCCGCATTCGAATATTCAAAAGCGGGGAGTTGCGCTTTCGCGATGGCGCATCCTTCCCTTTCATGTTCCTTTGAAGAAACGGTGAATCCCGTATCGTGAAAAAGCGCCGCAGTTCTGAGCAACAGACGGTCGTCGCCCTGTACATCCTCCATGTCGGCAAGCCGCATAGCCGCATTAATGACGTCCCTGGTATGGTCCAGTCCGTGGTAATGCAGGTTTTCCGGGAGCCGGGTTCGCAAAAGGTCAAATACAAAGGCTTCCGCGCTGGGGTAATCCATGGGCGGGCAAATATAAAAATTAGAAAGCGCTACCGCGCGATGACCTTTCCGTACACATCTGCCCGACCGGGGGTGTGCAGCCTGTAAAAATAGAGACCGTGGCCCAGGGTCCCGCGCGGGATCCTGATTACTTTCCCCCCACCGGATGACCACGCGTTCACCGTGCGGCCCCCGGCATCATACAGCGTCGCCCGTACCGGTCCGCGCCATCCTGCAGGCAGCCGGATGTTGACGGATTCCACAAAAGGGTTGGGCCAGGCGCCTGCGGAGAATGATTGCGGGGATGCGATTCCGGTTGGCAAAGTATCATGTACGGTAAGGATGGTAGTTTGGGAGAAATACTCCGACAGGAATATGAAGGGAAAGTCACAATAGACGTCCTGCACGCCCCATTGATTTGCATATCCTTTCAGGTCCAGCTCCCCGCGGTAAAAGTCTTTTTGCACCATCGTTTGCCGGTCGTGGTAGTGCAATCCCTTCACGCGATAGGCCACATACAGCCCGAACGTGTCAGCAGCCATGTGCGCAGGCTCTCCTGCGGCGAGCGGGTAGGTGTTTTGTTCCACCAGTGCATAACCCGGGTTCAGAAACACCAGGTCATACCGGACCAGGCCCTTGTTGGCTACATACACGAACACCTCCGTTCCGTATACCGCCAGCGCCCCTGCATCCTCATTTGCAGGCAATGCCACAAACGCCTGCAGGCTGAAAGCGCCGCCAGAGATGTCGAATACACGGATGCTGTCATCGCTGGTGACATATAGCCGACCCCCTGCCGCCACCATGTCGTTCAGCTGCAGGCCTTCGGTGGCCTGGATGCTGACCGCAGCCGGGTTCGATACGTCGATAATACGCAGCAGGTTGTTGTCATTGTGAAGGTAAACACGGTCCTGCCATGTTTCCATTAAACCCACTCCCATCAGCGTGGCAATGGAATCAACCGGCATAAGCGTCTGCGCATCGAAAACCCGGAATCCCTGCACGGAGAGATAGGAAGCATATAGGTAATCACCGCTGTCGGAAAAACGCACCCGCATGCAAAAACCCCTTGACTGGTCCACGGCCTGCAGGACAGGGGCCGTGGGATCGCTTATATCATACAACTTGAGGCCATACCCCTCGTTGCCTACAGCAAGCCTGCTGCCGTGCCTGTGGCTCGACAGGCTCCAGCCTCCCGTTAGTGTCCTGCCCATGACGGCGGGCTGGTGAAAATCCGAAATATCCACGGTAAGGATACCGTACCATTCGGATGCCACGTGGTAGTACGGCCAGTCCAGCGTGACATCGAAGTGCCAGAGGCCGGCAGGATGGTAAGCGGCCAGGTGTACGTTACCGGGATTCGTCGCGTCATAAACGTGGATAAAGGTGGTATCGAGCGGGCCGCCCGGGCGCAGGCCGGCATTGGTGGCCACATAGATGGTATCATTCCTTATTTCCGCGTTAAGGGGCCCGGCTACGGCAAAGCCAAAAGGTGCGCCATTCACCGTATCGGAAAATATCATTTGCGGGTTCGCGGGATTGCCAACATCCAGGGTATAGAAATGGCCGTTCACCGAATTGGTTCCGCCCAGCACATGAAGCAGGTCGTTATCCTGGCCCCATATGACGTTCTCCGGCCAGCAGAAGGTCTGTGGGTAGTGCCCCAGCTGGGTCAGCGTGGCCGCATCATAAAGGTAAACGCCGTTCTGGCTGAACGGATCGGACACGGTATAGGCGATGATGCCATTTTTCACATCGGCGCCCCACAGTTTTCCAAAACCGGTCACCGCGCCGAAGTCGGCGATAAAGTTGTAAGCGCTTCCCAGGTCGCGGTAGGCCGACATATGCGAATACCTCGCCAGGTAGATCGTATCACCGGCCAGGGATACATCGAGCACCGGCGCATCGCCAGGCATCGATGCCACGCCCAGTTGAAACACCGGCTGCGGATTGGCCGGGTTGGTCAGATCCCACTTGGTAAGACCGTCATAGTTGGCAGCCACATACAGGTACTGGTTGCGGATCACCAGGTCGTTGATGGTAGACCGGTAGCGGTACTCCCAGATCGTGTCATACGGTATCCCTGGTGTCTTGTCGTAAATACGAAGTGTAGCGCCGGTTCCCGTAACAAGGTAGTTTCCATAATTCTTTAAGGCATAGCATGCGGCCCCCGTGGTCCCGGAAAGGAACCGCAGGCTGTCCTGTGCAGGAGTACGCAAAGTCGCGGTGAGCAACAGGATAAAAACGATCGCCGCACGCATCAGGTAAAGATAAATCAATCACCACTGGGATGTCCCGGGAAACTGCCCGGAAATCAGACCCTCCCACTCGCCTTCCTCCGTGTATTCACGTATACACTCGCTGCCAGGCTGGCGAAGAATACAATCACTGTCGTATAGTCCACCAACTTCACATCCAGGTCCAGGCCCGTGAGCTTAAGGATTAAAAAGTGGTTATACGAGTGGCTCATATCATGGACTCCCAGTTCACGTCGGACGTCCCAGTGCCAGTCGGTAAACGGGCAGTACCCCCAGCCGTACCACGCACCCAGGGCGAACCACGACAGGCCCGTCAGCACCAGCGTAACCAGGTTCCACCTTCGTGTTTTCCTGAATGCCCATCCCGCTATGTTAAAAATGATCAGGGCCGTGTGGAAGACGAAAAAGAAAATATCAAGAAATTTCAACATGTCCCGCTAAATTAACGATGCCGTGTCATTCTGCAGTGCATATATTTCGACCCAGCCGTTCTTTCTGCAATTAACTATCTTACAAGTCAGTACTTAGTCCAATGCCAGCTCGCGTAAAGACATGAAAAACACCAGGCATTTGGCGAGATATCGTACGCTGTTTTAATTAATAGTATGAAAAAGTACTTCCTGCTATTTGCCGTTATCCTCCAGGCTTTAAATTTGCAGGCGCAATCTTGTGAGGATATTATGGACATTGTCAGGTCTGAAGGGTACGGAATAACATATTCCAGTTTTGACCGTGAGGCCATATCCGGGGTCACGTTTTATGACATTATGGGCGAATATGAAACTTGTAATTTTGCCATCGGCTGCTTCAAGAGAAAGTATTCTTATAACTGTTCATAATACATTTATCAAGTAAGCTCGAATACCTAACTATACTATTCGATGAATTATTTAAATAGCGCTGGAAAAGCTTTTTGGAATTACATACACCCTTTTAATGAAAACTTAGGGTGTGCCCCTGCATTAGATTAAGCTTAATGAATCGAATATTTCAACACTCAGTACACTGCAATACCCGACACCCATACCCCGTAAAAGCCCTGATTATTGGTACGTCGAAAAAAAAATATATTATTGAGCTCCCGTAAACAAGTTATGAAATCAACCGCCCAACACGACGAACGCATTGCCCATATGACCTTCGCTTCCGTTTACCCGCATTACGTGACCAAGGTCGAAAAGAAAGGACGGACGAAAAAGGAATTGCACCAGGTCATCGAATGGCTTACCGGCTATGACGACCAAAAGATCAAAGCGCTTATCGGGAAAAATGCGACATTCGAGACGTTCTTCCAAAAAGCGTCTCTAAATCCCAATGCCGGACTTATCACCGGCGTCATCTGCGGCTACCGGGTGGAAGAAATCGAAAATCCCCTTACGCAGCAGGTCCGGTACCTGGATAAGCTGGTGGATGAACTGGCAAAGGGTAAAAAGATGGAAAAGATTTTACGTGTCCCGAAAAACTGAACAGCATGAAAACGATGACCTGCAAGCAGCTGGGCGGCGCCTGCGACCATGAATTCAAAGCCACCACTTTCGAGCAGATGGCCGCGCAAAGCCGGCAGCATGGCATGGAGATGATCCAAAAGAATGATGAACCCCACCAAAAGGCCATGGCGGCCATGCAGGACCTGATGGGATCACCCGAAGCCATGAATGCCTGGATGGAAGAAAAACGGAAACTGTTCGAATCGCTGCCTGCTGATAGCTGATACCCGGTAACCCGCGTCCATGACCACCCCGCAGCAGCTCGCCGCGCATATCAGGCAGGTACATTTCGGCGGCAACTGGACAAGCGTCAACCTGAAGGACACACTGGAAGACGTTACACTTGAGCAGGCTATAAGCAAGCCGGAAGGCTTTAACTCCATCGCGGCGCTGGTGTTCCACATGAATTACTTTTTCAGCGTCGTGCGCAGGGTGCTGAAAGGGGGTCTGCTCGAGGGCAATGACCGGTTCAGCTTTGATTTACCGCCCATGAAGACCCAAAAGGAGTGGGAAATGCTGGTAGCCAAAATGCTGGAGGAGGCTGAAGAGGTGGCCTCACTGGTCGAGGAATTGCCAGCAGAACGGCTTGGCCAGGTCTTCAGGAATGAAAAGTACGGTACCTATCACCGTAACCTCCTGGGCCTGGTGGAACACACCCACTACCACCTGGGCCAGGTGGTCATCATCAAAAAGATCATCCAAACCCGGCCCGACCTCACGAGCGACTGACATAAATCTTATTCCTCCCCGGCACCGGTCATGCCCGGAGACTTAATTCCTGTGTATATTGGGGTAAAATCAAAGCCATATGACAACCAATGTAGAAAACATCCGGAAGGAAAAGCTGGGCAGGCGCTGGCTGGCCTGTGTGGATCACACCGGTCCTTACATGCAGAATGCGGAACTGTTCGCACGGCTTTTCAACCAGGTGGGATCATGGGCCGGACCCAAGGGACTGATGGCCAGGCCGGGCATGGAGGCTATCTCCGTGTACTATGATAATCCCAAAAAAGTAGCGCCCTCGAACGACCGCAGGCCCGGGATTTCCGGAACGTGCGGATGCTGGTGCAAACCGGAGCAGACGACTACGGCGTCGAAGCTCTCCTCGCGAA
>JAHEKC010000050.1 GCA_024638565.1 Bacteroidota bacterium | reverse complement strand
AAAAACCGTTTCTGCTTATCCCGGTAGGCCTTCCGGCCGATGACACCATGGTGCCGGACCTGGTCCGCAAGCCCCTGCAGGAGATTATGGTCCGGTACTGAGCTTTTCACTCCACGTTGTGCATACTTTATCATGGGCCTCGCCCCCGGCATGGGACGGCAGTATATTTTTATCCCCTGCCCATGAGCCATCCCGTCATCCAGGCCATCACTCCATTCGCCAGTACCGGTACCGTGAAAAAAGATCCGTCCGTGCTGCTGCGCGAGCGGCTGGCGCATGTCAGGTGGAAAGCCCTCGAACAAACGGACAAGTTCCTGATACAGTTTGAAGCGAACATCATCCGGCGTGGCGGCAAGGTACTGTGGGCCCGCCATGGGGCGGACGCGGTCTCCGAACTGCAGCAGCTGGCACTGACACAGCAGGCTGACGGCTTCCGCCTTGCCAGCGGCCCGGGGATCCGTGAACTCGGGCTGGCTGAGCAGCTGGCAAAGCAGGGATTGCGGGTTGAACACGATGCCTCAGGACCGTGCCCCGCGAAGACTATACTCATAAGCGAGGCGCAGTTTGTGCTGGCCGACCCCGGCGCCGTGTTGCTGGAACGTGTACATGTCGCTGCACATGCGCCGCTGCATGTGGTGCTCGCTCCCGTGGACCGCGTGCTGCCTGCGTTGCGCGACGTATACATCGCCACACACCCGGCCCATGGAATCGTCCCCGCCGGCTGGACCCTGCAATCCGGCCCGCTGGCACGTCAGCGCTTATATATAATGCTATACGATAGCGACCGGTCGAATATCATGGCCGAGCCCGGTGTGCGGGAAGCGATGCGTTGCATCGGGTGCGAAGGCTGTGACCTGCATGACCCGGTGGCAGCGACCTCCGTGAAAGGCAACGGGGTACGCTTCCATCCCATCAAGGCCATATGCACCCCGCATATCCGGACCAATCCGTCATTTGCGCCGAGCTTTATGCATCCGCTCGACAACCGCGCTGCAGGCATCTGTCCGGCAGGGATCGATTTTAAAAGGATGTTCCTGTTCAACCGCAAGCTTGCCGCCGACCGGCATGCCGCCGGGCGCCCGAGGCTTTTTTATTTTTTGTGGAAGAAAGCCGTCACCAGGCGGGGCGTCATCGCATCCCGCGGGCTGAAAACGCTTTCCCACTTCACCCATGTGTTTTTCAACAAGTCGACACACGGGCAGCGGAAAGAAATGCGCGCACCGCGTAAAAGCTTTAACAGGCTCTGGCGTGAGCGCATGCACCTCAACTAGGCTGCATGAAAAACCCTCCGGATGGAGGGCTTCAAAATCTTTCAGTGTTTAAACCCGGGTTTACTTGAGCGTGAAACGCACCGGCAGGTTATACTGTACCCTCACGGGTTTTCCCCGTTGGCGGCCAGGCTTCCACTGGGGCATATTGCTGACTACCCGAAGCGCTTCCTCGTCACATCCACCGCCGATACCACGCAGGATCTTGGCATCCTTTACCTTGCCGGACCGGTCTATCTCGAAGGTCACGTACACGATACCCTGGATGTTGTTTTCCCGCGCCAGGGGTGGATACTTGATGTTCTTGGAAAGATAACGGAGCAGCGCTGATTCGCCGCCACCGGGAAACTCGGGCATGTCTTCCACAATCGTGAAGATTTCCGGTTCATCCACCACCTCTTCTGCTACCTCGATCACTTCAACGGCAGTTTCCTGTGTGATCTCCGTCTCCTCGATTTCCGCTTCGTTCTCGATCTCCACGTCGTCTTCCACGATCTGTATCTCCACAGGTGCCGGCGGCGGCGGGGGCGGTGGCTTCTCCTCCTGCTTGGTAATCGGAATCATCTCCTCGGGAATGTCCTCCAGCTTCAGGTCGCCAAGGTCCATGACATTGCGGTCATAGCTCCGCCATTCGAAAGCCAGCAGCACCGCGGCCATTGAAACCACCAGTCCGATCTGGAAAAAAAAGCCTCTTTTCTGTTCGAGATCGGCCTTTTCGGTTTTCTTGGGCTTCATTTAAGTGAAATTTTAACGAAGATAGATATTTCTGAATAATAGGTGGAAGGCTACGGAACCCACCAGTACGCCAAGGCAATTGGCCACGAAATCAAGGATGTCGCCGTGACGACCTACGGAAAACACGGCCTGCAGCACTTCCATCAGGCCACCATATATGACCGCTGAGATGGTTGCAGCCTGCAGTGCATGATAACGCAGGATCCTGAATGAATATTGCTTGTAAAAGCCCATGGCCAGCTGAAACACCAGCACCGCGAAAACACCAATGTGGGCCGCCTTTTCGAAAGTGAACAACTCCCAGAAAGACAGGTCCGGCATTTCGTCGCCAGGCACCATGCTCAGGACGAGGATGATGATCGCCCAGGCAAATCCTCCAAGGTTGTATTTGAAAAACATGTTGTCGGCGGTCAGGCGCCGGTCAGTTGCTTGTATTCTGCTACGCTTAGCAGCCCTTCCACTTCCGAGGCATCACGTGGCCGGATCTTCACGATCCACCCCTCGCCATACGGGTCCTTGTTGACCGCCTCGGGATTGTCTTCCAGCGCGCTGTTCAGCTCTTCCACTGTTCCGGAAACAGGCATGAACAGGTCCGATACGGTCTTGACAGCCTCGATCGACCCGAAGGACTCACCGGCCCCGATGTCTTCCCCCACCTTATCCACTTCCACGAACACGACATCACCGAGTTCGCCCTGGGCATAATCCGTGACTCCTACGACGGCCAGATCGCCGTCCATGCGGATCCATTCATGGTCCTTGGTATACTTGATGTCTTCAGGCAGATTCATATATATGGTGTTTGGTGTTTGAGTGTTTTGCTATTGCGCCAGCGTGAACCGGAGTGCGATTCCGAACTGGGTGTTGGTGGTCGGAAACGAAGTGGAGATGAGCGGTTCATTGCCTGTACGTTCGAAGAAGGTTCGCAGGTTCATCCGGTCACTCACGTTGTAATCGGCCGATACCTTGATGGAAAGGACGTTGAGCCCTGCCGTCGGCTGGTTGATGCCCTCCTGTAGTTTACGCAGGATGGTGGAGTTGCGCCGGAATGAAACATCAGCCGTCAGATTCAATTCATTCTTGAGCTTGATGTCCCCGCCGAATATCCGGATGGGTGCCTTGGGCTTGAAGCGATACCCTACTCCTATGGTGATCTCGTTGCCCTTGATCTCGGTCAGCTGGAGGCCCGCGTAGGAAAGGGATATGTTCCGGTCCCGCCGGTATTCCACCCGTGTGGATAGCTTGTTTTTCCAGGTGATGTCGACGCCCAGGAGCGGTGAAAACTGCTCCGAGATATTGATGCCCTGGATCTCGTACCGCGGGATAAAGTCGCCTACCTGGTTCCGCGCGCTGCCGTCCTGTTTGTACAATAAGCTGGACGAGTAGGATGTGATGTTCAGGAAGGACCGGTATCCGTGCGTGATGCTGAATGACTGGAATATCTTCTGGAATGCCGGTATCCTGGACAGCCCGTCGTAGGTGATCCGCCAGTTCGGCTTCGGGACTGAAGGGAAAAGGCTTTTATCGTCGAATCCCACACGCATGGTATTGGCATCCCTGCCAGAATAGGCGGCAATGAATGCATAGGTCAGTACTTCCTGTGAGGTGCTGCCATACCCGTCGTAGTAACCCGAGTCCGTAAGCAGGCCGCTGGAAAGCTGGTTGAGCGTTGAAAGCCGGGACGAAATGATTTTCCTGTTTTGATCGAACTGCTCGAAGACGTCATTCGTGAAATCCGCATTGTCACCCGTGAATGCGGTACCGATGCTCAGCCATGAAACACTGAAATTCCCCGCGTCCACCTCGTTGAAGGAGTTGAACTCACCACTGCTGTTGGTCCGGAAATACTCGGAATGGTTCCTGGCGAAATTCCGGCTGGCATTCAAGTCGATCTTGAACTGTTTGATCGGTTCTATGGTGGCCCGGAGCGTCAGGCTGCGCGTCAGCGTGGTCAGCAGCTGGTTGTTGAGCGTACTGTCACGCGTAATCCATCCGTTTTCAGCCGCCCGGATTTTGAAGTCCGGGTCCTGCTCCCCGAACACGAATCCGAACCCGGGTGCGCGCGTGGAACCATTTTCGCCGGAATAGAAATCGTTGCCCAGGATCTCGGAGTTCCTGGTAAAGCCCGGCAGCAGGGTGCCCTTGTCCTCGGTGTACGTCACCGCCACGCTCTTCACCCCGAAGATGAATTTGGCAATGCCGCGTACCACCGGCCCGTAGGTGCGTTCCTTTTTCTTCTTGATTGTATCCTGGCCGGCCGTGGGTGGCTTGGGTGCCGGTTTCGCCCGCTTGGGAGGCGGGGGATCGAGCAGCTTCTTGAACAACGGTACCTTCTTGTAAAGGGTCAGCAGCGAGAAGGTACCATTGACCTGTTTGCTGTTGTTATTCTCTATGGTATTGCCAAGTGCAGGATTGATCCGTGGCTGCCCGGTAACCGGGTCGTAGATCAATGGCGATGCCGTCCAGTGATATGAGAAGCCGTACCGGGTGTTCACGTTTATCCAGTCCGTAATGGGCAGCTTGTTCAATGGCACGTTATAGCTGATGTTCCCGTCATGCCGGTAATCGGTGTTGCGTCCCAGCCGCCAGAAGTTGCTCCACATTGAATCCCGTTTCTGCTTTGAATCGAGGGCGCCGTCCGGTTCGTCGATACGTGCCACATTGTTGGCATTGAAATCCAGCTTGAGGGAACGCGTGATGTCCCAGGTAAATGAATACTGGCGCGTCATCAGGAATTTCTTATCGTACGTGGGCGGGGGTGAATAATTCACGTTGTTGATATTCCGGAGCTTCACCTCCTGGTAATGGCGTGTGACATCCGTGCGAAAACTCAGGTTGGACGGTATGAAATTAACATTGAAGTCACGGATGGGACGTGCCCACTTGGACCGGAGCCCTTTCGAACTTTTGAATGGCGTGAATGCCTTGGGTTGGGTATTGTAGTTATAGCCCAGTGACCCGGTATAGTCACGTGTGATGTCGTACTCGGTATTGACGTTTCGCTTTTCAAGCTGGGTGAACCCGTATGACAGGTTGAAGTTTTCGATATCGTAGACCTTGGGCTTGGAGGCCGCGGCGCCCACACGGTTCTTGCGCACGTTCGTGAAGTTGATGCTCTTGCGTTTTACCACGTCTTCGGTGATCTTCTTGAGTTCCTCCTTTTCCTCGTCGGTCTCCTTTGCATTCACCGATTCGTCGAACCTGATATCCGAATCCAGCGGGTCGTACTCCGGCTTCGCCACTTCCTTGCCGTAGTTGATGTACAGGGGAACCGAGATGCCCGTGTTCTCAGGGAGGAACTTGCCCAACTCCAGGCTGGCGGCAAAATCCCATGCGGTCCTGTTGTCCTGCTGCCTTTCATTGATCTTGCTTTCGAGCTGTCCGAATCCGTAAGTACTCTTGGACCCCGTGAAGGTGACACTGCCGAAGTCCGCCAGTTTTGCCTGTACCCTGGCATTGGCCGCCCATCCGCCTTCCTCGTTAAAGTCGGTCATTCGCAATTCGTTCACCCAAATCTCCACGCACTTGCTCTGCCCGTCGTCATCCGCGTCGAAGGGGTTGTCTATAGCGGAATAATTCCGCACGCCGATCATAAGCGACTTGACATTCGCGAGCGACGGATTACCTTTGACGGCAATGCGGCGGAGGTTGCCGCTAGGATCGGTATCTTCCACGTAGTAGCGGTCCGACTGGCTTGCCGCGTCCGAGTTCCGCGACAGCTTGGCATTGGTGAGCTTCTCGATCTCAATCTCCATGTTGTTGCCGGCAGGCCAGACATCCGTATCGAGACTGCTGCCGTGGCGAGTCACCAGTAGCGGTACCTCGTATTCATAATAGTTGTTGGTAAAATCGGTTCCCAGGCGGACAAATACGGTAACGTCATTATCCTGCAGCTGGTCAGCGGCATTCAGGTCCTCCGCGTGGAGGAACATCTGGATCTTCTTGTAGTTGCGCACGTCGAACAGCGTGTTCTTGTATGTGGCGTACTCCGCGCCGTCCCCTATCTCGCATGCGCGCAGCGAAAGGGCCTGCTCGTTGAGCTGCTGGTTGTTCGTGGTGCCCAGCGCGATCTCCTGTTCGATGCCGGGCGGCAACACGTACGGGATGGGATCCCGCCGGCCGTTTTCCTCCGTGTTCACCACGGACACGTTGAACGAATCCAGCCCGAAGCCCGGTACCCCTTCTTCCTCGAGGGAGAAAGGGTAGCGGCGCCACTCGCCGCGCAGCAGCTCGAGCTTCCCGATACGCAGCACGACAGGCGTCGCCCAGCCCTGCATATACATCCGGATGAAATTGACGCTCTTGGTATTCGCGCCCAGGCCGATCACCTCGTCCGGCTTGTTGATCGGGATTCGGAACTGGTACCAGATGGGTGCCCGCCCGGTTCCGTCCGGGGTCTGTACCGGGTTGGTGAATTCGTCAACCACGTACTTCTTGAAATCGGGTGAGGACGGGTCCAGGTTTACAACGTACTGGTTATAGTTTTCAGTGGTCTCGGTCTGGTAATCGCGGTTGATGTCTTCGTTGTCCGGGATGGTGGTGGCGGAGATGGGGTATCCTTCCGGCGCTTCAGGGTTCGAATTGCCTTCCGTGCCGTTGTAGAACTTGTACCTGCCCAGGATGCCCAGGTCCGCATTGTCAAAATCCGAACCGCGGAAGTAATGGAAATCATCTCCGCTGATGTCGTTCAGGATGGAATCCCTTGCATTGGCGGCAGTGATATTCGAGCTGATCCATGCAGCATAGTCCGCATGGAACCCTGATTCCTGGGCCGTGGTCAGGCCATCCAGCCCAAGGTCCTGGGCTTTCCTGGACGCATTTGGATCATTGGGATCGTTCACGAAGGCCTTGGTGATGTCATCGGTCAGCGGGTAGCGACCCCAGTTGGAGCTGGCCGTGTCCAGGTCCGGCTGGTTGGGCGTCGGTAACCCGTTCTCGAAAAACTGCTGGCCGTCGCTCAGGATGTCTTCCGAAATATTCCCCAGGTTGAAATACAGTTTACCGCCACTTCCGTCGTTAAGGGATTCCTGGTGGAAGGGATCCATCAGCCAGAACTGGATGAACTCCACGTTGCTGGCCTCGAAGTCGCTGGTTTCGATACGGCGCATCATGCCGCCCCAGCGGGATGAAGGGTCATTGAGCTTGCCGTCGGAGTTGATCCCCTGCGAAATGCCGGAGACACCTGTTGTTTCGAAGTTGTACGGTCCGCGTTCGGAAGGGTAATAGGAGATGTTGAGCACGGGTAGCTCCGGCACCACGTTGTTCTGGAATGACTTGGTGGGAAAAATCTCGCTTTCCAGCACCGCCCTGACGTTGTTATTGGACAGGTCCGCATCGTCGATGTTTGAGGGCTGGATGCCGCCGTTGTCGCGGTAAAAGACAGTGGGGTCGATGGTATACCAGGCCAGCTTGGCACGGTTGAAACCGTAACGCAGGCTGTCGATGAACGGACCCTGTGTCTCCTGGAACTGGTTAGGCAGTTTCTGGGGTGTACTTGCCAGGAACCAGTTGCCCGGGTTGCGGATGTCGATTGATGACTGGCTCCCCTCGAAGTCGTCAATATACGCGTTGCCCCCGCTGCCGATGGCACTCGAATGGCCTGGCAGGAACTGCGCAAATTCACCCGCAAACGTCACGGACGATGGCTCCTTGGTCTCGAGAAACGGCAGCTTGTCCACCAGTTTGGTGATCAGCCGCGACTCCTTGCGGTAGGTTCCATCCAGCCCCCAGATGATGTTATTGATCGGCTCCTCGCCCACGTTTACCTTCTGCGTTAACGGCCGCTCGTTCAGCCGCAGAAAGGTACCGCCCAGTGTCAGGTCCTTGTTCGCTTCAAAGTCGAACCGGGTTCCGATAAGGGTCTTCGACTGGATGCTGAACAGCGACTGGCTTTCCACGCTCACCTGGATGGGCGTGTTGGAGGCCAGCAAACCGGCATTGATGATCTTGACCCTTCCCAGGTTGTAGTCCACCGTGTAGTCCTGGTTCTCCACGAGCGTCTGCCCGCCGGCGGTAACCGTTACCGCACCCTGGGGAATATTGATGGCGTTGAGTGATATCTCGGACCCGGAAGCACTCTTGTAGCTGCCGGAGATGCTGAACTTGTTCTTGGACGCAAACTGTTGCGCCACCGTCAGCGTGCTGTCATACAACTCAGGGTAAGTGTACTTCGCCGCCACGGCCGGGTCCTCGAACTGCGATTCAAGGTATGAACCGAACGGCTCCCTGACGGTAAAGTACACCCTGCCGTTATCGGAGTTGATGGTGGTCCCTTCCACGAAGTCGAACAGGCCGTCACCTCCCCGTATTGGGTCGCCGTTGGTATTGAGCTTGTCGAGGTTCAGCAGCCGTATGATGGGATTGCTGCTTACAACCGTGTCGCTGTTCTCCGGGATGAATCTTTTCTGCTTTCCGCCGTCCTGGTCATCGGCATAGTAAACATCGAGGATGAAGTTGTCCCGCTCTATCTGGTAACCCTGCAGCGAATACACGTTCTTCATCATCAGGTCCCAGGTGGGCAGCTTGGGGCTGACCGCCTTGCTCCTTACCAGCTTGACGATAAGTGTCTGTGTGGGGTCGATACCGGTATTGGTCAGTTCCCCCACCCGGTACACGTTGCCGCTGATGGTATACTCGAAGGCGATGGCCAGCTCTTCATCGGGATTCAGCGCCGAGTTAAGCGAGATGAAACCAAGCCTGTCATTGAACGTGTATTCATTGGACGAAAGCTGGATGGCGTTCCGGATGATGACATAATCCTGCTGGGCGGTGAAGTTGGTAGGCGGCTGGCTTACCGTGCTGAGGATGGAAGCAGCCTGGTTCACGTCACGTATGCCTTTGAACGGTGACTGGTAAGCCATCTTGAAGTACAGGTCGTTGGAAAGGCTGTCCGAAGGATAGACCGATGGGCCCTGACCGATAAAGTTGGTCGCGTAAAAGTTGTATTCACCCAGGTCCATGAACGCAACCACGTCGCGGTTCGATTCGTTCTTGGCACTGCGGTTGGTCTTCCAGACCTCGATCTTCGTGATGGTAAACGGTGAGCTTATCACCGGGAGGTTCTGCAATGCCTGGTCGTAGTTATCCTTGAAAAACTGGCACAGGAAGAAGTGCCTGTTGGCCTCGTACTCGTCGGCCAGCACTTCGAATTCATTCACCTGCCCGCCGCCCGGCGGCACGTTGATCGTATTGCGTTCGCCTTTTTGCTGCGAGAAGACGGTGGTGACCTTCATCCGCCCGAACTTCAGCTGCGTCTTGATGCCGAAAAGGCTCTGGCTTCCCTGGATCAGCGATCCGGTGAGCGGCAGCGCCACGTTACCCGCTTCGATCTTCTGGATGATCTCGTCCTCGGTTCCCGTGTACTCCAGTTTCATCTCGTTCTCGAAATCGAAACTCGCTTCGGTATTGTAGTTCACCCCCAGCTTCATCTTCTCCCCGATATTGCCGATCACGCTCATCTGGATCTTTTCATTGAAGTCGAACGAGGTGTTGGTCCGCTGCTTCTCGGGTATGGCCGGGTTCTGGTTGCTCTGGATGTTGAGGCCAAAGGTCAGTTCCGCCGATCCCTGCGGCCGGATGTCGATCACGTTGCTGCCGAAAATCCGTTCGAACACGTCACTGCCGACATAGATTTTCGGGTTGAATCCTTTTTGCAGGAGGATGTCATCCTCGCTGGCACGCTGCCGCCAGTAGTTGCGGGTCGAATTGCGGAATTCCCGCTCCTTGAACTCGTCGAATGTCATGTAGGACGGGTTCCGGTAAAACATCTCCCCCACGGTTTCGGAGATGTTGTACTGCTTCTCCTCCGGGTCGAAAACAACGGTGGATTTGACGTTGCTGGGATCGCTCAGGTAGAGGGGCGCGTTGGGGTAGTTTCCGGAGTAAGGGTCCGTGGGGCGGTCATCCCAGGGATATGGCAGCACTACCGGTGAGTCAGGTGGCAGTACCAGGGCGGATGGACCCGGGCCAAGGTCGAAACGCTCCGGCATCATGCCCCGTACAAAGCTGAAAGCCAGTATTAAAGAAATTCCGATAGTGAAATTCCGGAAAAATCTACTCAACTGCACTGGGCTGAAGTGTTAAAAGGGGTTTACGTTTCGAAGGCTTTCAGGCGCCGGAAAGCGGCTAAAATTAGCACAATTATTCATAACTGAATCGATTGAAAATTATTGTGTTCCAGCCATTTTTATTTCCCCGGAAGCCCCTCTGAAACAGTGCCCGGCGGGTGCCTGTTCAGGTACGAAAAAAGGCCCCTTTTGTTGCCCAAAACCACGGTTTTCATACCCCGACCAGGACCGTCAGTCCAAAGGGGCATGGCCAGACGCGGCTGTCGCCGGTCCGGGTGAAGGCAGCCAGCGGATTCCAGCCCTTATCCCATCGATCCGAGGGCAGCCTTTACCAGGTCTTCCACCTCCTGGCCGGCCCCCCCTTTCTTCAGGGCGGCATTGACCGATTTTTCCGCGGCCGACCGCGCAAAACCCAGCGTAACCAGGGCGGTCAGCGCCTCCTGCCGCGCCCCGGATACCGCTTCGGCGGCGGGTGTACCTGCACGGGCAAGCTTGTCCTTCAGGTCGACCACGATTCGCTGCGCCGACTTGGCGCCGATCCCCTTTATCCCCTGGATTACCGGCGTATTACCCGTGACGATGGCATGTTCCAGTTCCGCGGGCGACAGGGACGATAATGCCATGCGTGCGATGGAAGGTCCCACGCCATTCACGGAAATGAGATCACGGAACACGCGCCGCTCACTCTCGTCCGCAAAGCCGTAAAGCGTATGTGAGTCTTCCTTGACCGAAAAGTGAATGTAAATCTTGTGCTCCCTGCCTTCTCCAACGCTGCTGAATGTGTTCAGGCTGATGTGCATGAAGTACCCGATGCCGTTGCACTCCACCACCATGCCGGTGGCGGTTTTCGAAACGATGGTGCCCCTGATATAGTCGTACATGAATGGTGAGGAAATGAGTCTTTAGCATACAAAGCTACAGATTCATTCTTCAATACCATGGCCTACGGCCGTCGATTGCCGTACGGTTAAGGTCCCCGTTTCGGTATACGTATTACGGCTTTCGGTTGGACGTGCTTCAAATAAATTGCTTCCGATTCGGAAATTTCAGCCGAATAGCGAAAGCCGTTAACCGAAACGAACAACGCCCGACCGATCGAATGGCACGGTCGTTCGGGCGGGCAACCTTGCCAGGAATTACGATTTACTGCGGCTGGTACTCCCGGTATGAAAAGGAGCCTGCCCCTTCCGGCAGGGGTACTTCGATAGTGCGGACCATGTTATTGCCTTCCTGTCTTCCGGAATACACCCTGATCGTTTCAGTGCGTGTTTCGGTATAGGAGTCGCCTCCAGCTTCATCCCAGCCTTCCTCTGAAAATTCATCCCAGTTTTCCTCTTCGATGTTATAGGATGCGACACCGGAGTAGTCACCGCCTTCTTCAAAAGTCTCGTCGTTGAATTCGACTTGTGATCCGGTTTCAGGGTCGTTAACGGATTGAGCCGCGGCCCCGAATGGGCAAAACAGCAGGGCGGCCAGGAGCCATGGCCTGATAAGATTCTTCATGGAAATGTGTTTAACCCATAAGATAATTCCGCGGGACACGGCGGGCGGACTAAATGCGGTGAATTCTTACGGGCCCGCGGGCTTCCCGTTTTCCTTCAGCATACGGTAAATGGTCGATTTCCCGATTCCCAGCTTCCCGGCAGTGGTCACCACATTGTTGTCATACTTCCGGAGGAAATGAAATATGATGCGCCTGTTGTACTCTTCAAGCGTCTGCTCTGTTGCCAGCAGGTCGGTGATGAAATGATCCTCGCCGATCTGGATATCATGCGGCTGTATCTCGTCTCCGTTCGCCATGACCACGGCCAGCTCCACAAGCGATCTAAGTTCCCGCACGTTGCCAGGGAAAGGGTAGGCGCGCAGTTTTTGCTGTGCGCCGGCGGAAAGGCTTTTCAGCGGCAGGTTGTTGGCATTCGTGAATTTGCTGATGAAGTGGTTCGCGAGCAGCAACACGTCACTTCCCCTTTCTCTCAGCGGCGGCAACTTGACCTGCAACCCGAACAGGCGGTAATAGAGGTCTTCCCTGAAACGTCCCGCCCGTACTTCCGCCTGCAGGTTTTTATGCGTGGCCACCAGCAGCCGGCAATTGATGCGGATGGGCTTTGCGGATCCCACACGTACCACCTGCTTGTCCTGCAGCACACGCAGCAACTTGGACTGCAACGAAGGATCGAGGTCGCCGATCTCATCCAGGAACAGCGTTCCGTTGTTTGCTTCCTCGAACTTGCCGCGGCGCATGCCGGTTGCCCCTGTAAAGGCGCCTCTCTCGTGTCCGAACAGTTCGCTTTCCGCAAGCTCCCGCGGAATGGCCGCCATGTTTACAGCCATGAAGGGTCCCTTGCGCATGGGTGAGTTGAAGTGTATGGCCCGGGCTACCTCTTCCTTTCCTGTACCCGTATCGCCGGTTATCATTACGTTAATGTTCGCAACGGTGGCCTTTTCGATCAGTGAGAATACTTCCTTGAATGCGGGGCTTGCGCCGATGAGGTTGGCGCCGAACCGGTACTTCTTCTCCACTTCCTGTTCCAGGCTGTCGATCCGCTGGCGCAATGCACGGTTCTTGCCGATGTGGCCCACCGTATTCAGCAGCAGGTCACGCATTTCTTTCGACTTGACGAGGTAGTCGTATGCACCGGATTTTAACAGGTCGAGTGCGGTGGAAACGTTCTTTTGCTCGGAGATGATGATGACTTCCGTTTCGGGCGACTGCGCCTTGATTTTTTTGAGCAGCGTGCCCCCGTCAGTGTCGGGCAGCCTGAAATCCAGCGTTACCACATCAGGGCGTTCAGGCAGTGCTTCCTCGAGTGCCCTGCCGCTTTCAAAAGTGCGCACTTCGTATTCCGGAACCAGTGAAAGGGTATATGAGATGAATTCCCTGAACCACTCATCATCTTCCACCACGTATATTGAAAGTTTATTCATGTCTTCCGTCAGGCGGTATCCGCGTTTTCGTAGTTACTGATCTCCTGTTCCAGTGAGGTGCGAAGTCCGGTAAAGGCGGCTTTCACCTCATCCATCAGTGTCCTGATCCGGTGTTCGTCCTGGTTGTCGTGGCACAACTCTTCGATCAGCCCCAGCTTTTCTGCCATGCCGAAGGCCGACAGCTGCCGGCAGCTGGGGATCAAACGGTGCACCAGCCCTGCCAGCTCCTCCCAGTCGCGTGTTTCCAGGCTGGCTTCCGCCTTCCCGATGATGCCTTCGCCACTGGAAAGGAAGATCCGCAGCATGCGCGCCACGAAACCGTTGTTACCGCGCGAGGCCTTTACCAAATCTTCAAGTTCATAGGCCGGCCTGGATGGCTTCACGGCCCGGGGGATGCGGGTCCGCACCATGCTCCGGATGCGGGCGGCAAGGTCGTGTTCACGGAAAGGCTTGATGAGCACATCGTCAAAACCGGCCCGGCGGAAGGCGTCAATATCCTGTTCCCGCGCGTTGGCCGTCATGGCAATGGCCGGGATATCCAGTCCACGGCCTTCCCTGATCTCCCTGATCGTCTCTACCCCGCCGCGGCGTGGCATCTGGATGTCCATCAGGATGACGTCCGGCCGGAATGCCTGCAGGGCATCGAGGACTTCATCGCCATCGGCGCAAGCCTTCACCTGTGCACCCATACCGGTAAGCGTCTCTTCCTGTAATGCCCGGTTGATCTCCACGTCCTCCGCCAGCAATACCTGTAATCCTTCGAGGATGCCCTCAGCAGAAACGCCGGACGCGGGTGTTTCTTTCCGGGTGCCCAGAACTTCGAATGGCATGGTGCAGGTGAAAACCGAACCGTGGCCGACCTCGCTTTCCACCATGATCTCACCGCCCATCTGTTCAATGATCTTCTTGCTTATGCTTAATCCCAGTCCGCTGCCGCCGAACCGGCGGGAAATGGATTCGTCTGCCTGCGCATACTGGCTGAACAGCGTTTTCAACTTGGCTTTCGGAATTCCGGGACCTGTATCTTTCACCCGGAAGGTCAGCAACCGGCGTCCGTCCTTGCGCACGGTTGTGTCCGCGCATGATCCTTCCACGGTGACGGTACCGGTGTCTGTAAACTTGATGGCATTGCCTGCCAGGTTGAACAGGACCTGCCGCAGCCGCAACGGGTCGCCCTTTATTTCCATGCCCGCAAGACGATGCGTGAGCTTTCTCAGCTCCAGCTCCTTTTCGGACGCCTTTATCTGTAATACGTCGCATACCTCGCCGATCACGTCAGCGGGAGAGAAGGCCGTTTCCTCGAACACCAGTTTGCCGGAATCTATCCTGGAGATGTCGAGGATATCATTCACAATGGACAGCAGGTGCTCTGACGAAATCTGTATGTTCCGTGTATAATATGACTGCTTCTGGCTGAGTGGCGTCCGCGACATACGGCCGGTATAGCCGAGAATGGAGGTGAGCGGTGTGCGTATCTCATGGCTCATCCGTGCAAGAAATTCCTCCTTCAGGGAGGCGTACCGTTCCGCCTGGCTTCGCGCTCGATCCAGCTCACGGCGTTGCCGTGCGCCCCTGATGATATCGCGGATGATAAGCCCGATGAACAACAGCATCACGCCCACGCCCACGGCTATCATATGCCTGAGTTCCGAAGCCGAACGTGCGGCTTCAGCCGATGCCGTGGCCGCGCGTTCCTCGAATGCGGCACCGTGCATGGACTTGATGTCCGCCATCACGGAATGCATCCTGTCTGTTACTTCCTGGTCGCGGCGAAGCACATCCAGTTCCTTTTGCAGCCTATCCCTCATGCGCTGGCTTTGCTGGCGCGTCGCCTGGCTGATCCCTTTCCGGACCCCGTGTATGCGCGCGCTCGACAGCCGGCTCGCCTCAAGCGCGGAATCAATGCGTGCCTGCAGTTCCCTTTTCGACGGGCCGGTGCTGAATATCTTCTGCAGGAAGCTGCGTTTATTTTCTGCCGCGGAAGCCATTTGCGCCGACGCGGTGTCCCCTTCGGGCAGTTGCCTCTCGATCTCCACCAGCGCACTGTCGAAGATCTCTGCATAGCTGATCAGCATCAGCTCTTCGTAAATGCCGAATTTTTCACGCGCCAGTTGCTGGAGTTTGTCGATCTGCCGGCGCAGCGGATAACCGTCGGCCATGAGCCGCAGGGTGTCGAACGACGGATCCAGGTCAGCTGATGCATGGTGATACGAAACCAGGTATCGCTCGTCATGCGAGATGGCGAATGCGCGCACACCGCTTTCCGCACCGGCAATGCCTGCATTCAGTGCATCAAGCCTGATGAGAAAGGTGTCCGGAGCGGAAGCCTCGGCCACGATCCCTTCCATCCTGCCCAAATGCCGGCCGGAAAACCGGTAGGCCAGAAAAATGACTGCCGCTGCTACGGCTACCAGCGCAAGTACTTTTATGATCGTATAACTCCTCATGAGGTTTTACAACGCTACAATTCGAATTTTTGTATTCATTTTGGGAATGATTTTCCCATTTCGGGAATAAAGGTACGGCCCTTTGGCATGCTACTGGCGCATGTTGGAAAGGTTATCAACAATGCTAACATACTGTTCTTCTGCTATTTAAAAGCATGCCGGCATGTATCAGGGGAAAAGGTTGAAAGGGTCAAGGATTTGGTGGCATGACTTTGCTTGTATACCTGCCAAAGAAAACACCAAGCAATATGAGAAACACCATCATCCTGGCAGCGGCCGGAATTCTTTTCGGATCCTGCAACATGAACGAAGAAGAGCTTGCCCTCCTCAATGCACAGAAGGATTCGCTTACCACGGTGGCGTTCCAGAAGGACCAGACGATAAACGAGTTCCTGGGCTCCTTCGCCGAGATCCAGACCAGCCTTTCAGAGATCACGGAAAAAGAAAATGCCATTGCAAACGCAAGCAGCAACCCGGAGATGATCCAGTCGTCGCGTGATGCGATCACGGCCCAGATCACCGACTTGCGCACCATCATCGACGAAAGCCAGGTCAAAATCCAGAACCTGTCAACCAAGCTGCGCAAGTCGAACATCAAGCTGCGCAAGTTTGAAAAGATGGTGGCTTCCCTTAACGAGCAGCTGGCAAGCAAGGAGAAGGACATCATCGCGCTGAATACGCAGATCGCCACGCTGAACGCCAATGTAGACACGCTGAACGTAATGGTTACGCAGCTGACGGTACACAGCGAGTCGCAGCAGGACATCATCGATACGCAGACCGAGCAGATGCAAACCGCATGGGTGACGGTAGGCAGCACGAAAGAGCTCACGGAAAAGAACGTGGTGGTCAGGCAGGGCGGCCTCCTCGGCATCGGCAAGACAGCGCACCTGGATTCGGATGTCACCACGGAATCCTTTCACCAGGTCGACATCACCGAAACCAAACTGGTACCGGTTGACAATGCGAAAGCCGTCAAGCTGGTGACCCCTCACCCGACTGATTCCTATTCGCTCGAGAAGGAAGACGAAAAAGTGACGGGTGTGGTAATCACTGACCCGGCAAAATTCTGGAGCGGGTCGAAGTACCTGGTGGTCATGACAAATTGATATGTGACTGCAAAAAAATAAAGTTAGGTTAGGTTAAGCTTTTCATTGCAGGTTAGGTTAGCGTCCCGATATACATCGGGACGCTTTTTTTAGCCTGACGCCTTAAGCTGGCAGAAGGCCGTTTTCACGAGCGTCCGGCCTGGTGGAATGTTTCGCGACAATTTTTGCGTCTTAGCGTGAAATTCTTGAATTAATTCAACCATATAAGCTCACGCAAAGGCGCCATGATTTAAATGCACCTACTGCTAATCCCACTTACTACCTAAAGCTATAAATTACACACCTTAGATAAACAACTACCAGAAACTCACTGGTTACGCTTCGTAGGCTCCCATACACTGGACCGGACCCCTTTCAGGTAACGGATCAGCCCGTAAAACAGCGCCAGGTTCATCGATAAAAGGTGCGTGCTGAAGCGCAGGATAGAAAGGTGCAGGCCGGCCTTTCCAAGCAGCATGTCCAGCATAGGCATGACGTAAAACAGCACCTGCCCGTACAACAGCACCCGGTAAAAAGGATCCGTGGCGAGGAACAGGTTTGCGGCAAAGGCGGTCAGCAGCAGCAATGGGCCAAACCAGCGGATGGCCTTGTGGCTGGCGAAGCAGAATGCCGTGGGATTGAACCGGAACAGCAGGTGCCTGAAAGTGGAAAGGTTCTGGTAGTTTCCCGTTGCGATGCGAACCTTGCGCCGGAACTCCTCCTTCACGGAATGCGACACGTCTTCATACACGTTGGCTTTCTTTTCATTGATGCAACGGTAGCCATGCTCGAGCACACGCATGTTTATATAAAAGTCGTCCACCAAAAAATTGGAAGGCACGGGTGAGAAGCAGGATTTACGTATAGCATAGCAACCACCGAACGGCCCGATCATGCACCCCCACAGGCCTTCCATGTGCTTTATATTCACTTCAGTGCTGATATAGGTTTTCTCCTGTACGGAAATGCCCTCTTTGCGGAGGCCCCTGCTGTTCATCCGCGAGTCGACCAGGCCAATTGCTCCGTTACGAAAATGCCGGGCCATTTGGTAAATGGCGTCGTGGCCCAGCATCACATTGGCGTCTGTCAGTACAAGCACATCATGGCGCGCCCGTGACACGAGCTCATTTATGATCATGACTTTACCGGTACGCTTTTCAAACCGGACCAGCTCGATCCCTTCGTACCTGGCGGCCGCAGCCCCAACCAGCTCATCCGTACGATCAGTGGAAGCATCGGAACCGATTACCAACTGCAGTTTTTCCGGTGGGTACCCGCAGGAGAATATACTGTCGATCTTCCCTGCGATCACCTCTTCCTCGTTGTATACCGCCATCAGGATGGTCACCCGCGGGGACTCATCGAAGGGGAATAAGTCGTCGTTCGGTTTTTTGTTAAGGGTGATCAGCCTGAGCAATACCGGATACAGCAGGTAGGAATGAAAAAGCAACGCGGCGCTGGTCCAGAACAGGAAGACGGCAGTCATTCGCTCAAAGATACACGGTGCCAGCCATATGACGCCGACTCGCGTATCAGCATGCCCGGGTGAAGCGACTCCTCGGGCCCGGGCTGCCACAAAAAAACAACCTAAGGTCCTGAAAGGGTCCTGGTGCCGATGGCTTATATCGAATCCGGTGCCAGTCGAGTAGCATTGCACCCGCATGCCATCATGCAACCCCTCGCCTGGTTGTCGCAGGGCATGTGGAAGGGATTGCATTTAATCACGGAGGCAGCCTGGACCGGCACAAGTACACGGGGGCCTCTCAAAACGAATAAGCGCCGCATCTGCCGATTGCGCATCACACGATCAACTCGAGCCCGATGGGACAATGGTCGCTGCCCGTCACATCGGCATGGATGGTGGCGTTCTTCACCATTTTTCTCATTTCCTTGTTGATGAAGAAGTAGTCGATCCGCCAGCCCACATTTCGTTCCCTGGCCCTGGTGATCTGGTCCCAGTACGTGTATTGTTCAGGCGCCTGGTTGAACTCGCGAAAAATGTCAATATATCCCATATCGATAATCTTGTCGATCCAGGCACGTTCTTCAGGCATGAAACCTGATGTCCTTTTGTTCTCCCGGGGCCGTGCCAGGTCTATCTCCTTGTGGGCGGTGTTATAGTCGCCACAGATAACCAGGTGCTTTCCTTCCTTCCGCAACTTTTCGGCGCGTTTAAACACCTCCCCGTAAAAGTCAAGCTTGTATTTGACCCGCTCGGGTCCGCGGCCGCCGTTGGGAAAGTAGATGTTAAACAGGACGAATTTTTCGAATTCCAACTCGATCAGGCGCCCTTCGCTATCGAACTCGGGCTTCCCGAGTCCCGCCTTAGCCCGCACCGGCTTCTGCATGCTGTAAACGGCCACGCCTGAATACCCTTTCTTCTCGGCCGAGAAGAAATAGCTCCTGTACTTTCCGAACCGGATGACCTCCTCGGCAAGCTGGGCTTGCTGGGCCTTTGTTTCCTGGAGGCACATGATGTCGGGTGCGTTCTTCGCGAGCCACTCGGGGAAACCCTTTTTCCATATCGCACGAATGCCATTTATATTCCAGCACATGATCCTTAGCTTCTTTGCCATATCGTCATTTTTTTAGTCCTTCAGGTCCAGGATCCAGTCATTCGGGCCGCACGGCTCGTATTCGATATCGAAAAGATCCCTTTCCGGATCCACGAAATACTGCGCGGGGCGACCGTTGAATTCGACCAGTATTTCGGCATTGATGATGGCCGTGTCGATGTTCATCCTTTCCTTGAGGTCGCTCTTGAGGTATTGTACAAATTTATAAACCATGTCGGCATGCTGCGTCATCATGTTCAGCTGCATGGAATTGATCATCCTGCCCGGCTCCACGATGGCGGGTTCATCGCCCTCGAACCGGCGAAGAATGAATTTCGCGGTGCTTTGCCTGCTGCTGACCTTCATCCTCCACGAGAACCATTGCTGCTGGCCCGTCCAGTCGACCGGTCCGGGTACGGCCCAGTGACGCAGTGGAACCAGCACCTGTACCGCCATGAAAACCCACACGAGCCACGGCACCGCTTTGGTGACAGCACGCGTCGGTGATTTAGGCCCGGCTTGCTTCCTGCCTCCGGTCGGCAACAGCTTTGCATGCCACTTCCGCAGGCTGTCCGGTTGCGCGAACAATACGTTGGCCGCGATCATCAGCAGCGGGAATATTCCTATCGTGCCGCCCTCTCCCATGTTGAAAATCCAGAAATTGGTGCCATGAAAAATCACGGTCAGCCAGACAGCTGTCCTGAAGGTCTTCCGGATCCATAGCAGGAAGCCAATGGCCAGGTCGAAGGCCAGGCCTCCGTATGCGATGAACCAGACAGCGAATTCGCTTGCCGTGAGCGCGGGGAACGGGGACTGGGGCGCATTGGCGGCAAGCAGCGCACGTACGGGTTGCTGGTTCACGACCCAGTCGGCATTCAGTTTGGCAACACCCCCGTAGAAATATACCACCACCACCTGGAACTGGAACAGCAGCAGCAGCCAACCGGGAACTGTCTTCTTTCCCCTGTCGCCGGCCGGACTGTAGAACAGGAAAAAACCGGTCAGCAGGATGATAAAGTAAAAATGGTTGTTGTAATAACTTTCCTCCAGCAGGAACAGGTATGAAAAAGCCACCAGGTATATGGCAGCTGCCACCCTGGTGAATTTATTCAGTGCGATAAGAATGGGTGCGACCAGGGTCAGGGCCAGCACCAGCTTCATGCCAGCGGAAGGGAGGGGCCTGATAAAGGGAAACCAGTCATAGGTAAAACGGGTGACCGGCAACAGGATCCCGGTCCGGATATAATCGGACTCAAGGAAGCTGTATACCTGCAGCGCGACAACCACGCCGAACAGCACCTGGAAGATTTCCAGCGGGCGGGCATCCACGGGATGGCTCAATTGCCGGAAGAAGGAGCGGATCATGGGTATGGCAAGGACAGCGGTAAAAATAAAAAACTGCCTCCACCACTAAGGTGAAGGCAGTATTGTCAGGTTTAGGTTGTGAATTACCGCGTGAGCAGCATAAGCTTGGTGTCTGTCACATTGCCATCCACGACAAGTGAATAGGTGTAGCTTCCCGCGGCGAGGGTGCCGGCATTGATCGTCACCGTACCCTGTGCGCGACCGGAAAGTTTATACGTGCGAACCACCTTGCCATTGGCATCCGAAATGGTGATCCTGGCATTGTTCGCGCCGGAAGGAACATGGTAGTTGATCTCCGTGGCTTCCGAGAACGGGTTCGGCTGGTTTTGCTCAAGGCCTGTGCCTGCGCTGTTGGTCAGCCGGGCAGATGAAGTCTGCTCCATGGCTGCCAGGCGTGCCTCGATGTCAGCAAGCCTTGTTTTCAGCTCGGCAATCTCCGTGTCTTTCTGATCTACGATGGCTTTTTGTTCGATAATAGCCTGGGCAAGTACCGGAACGAAGCCCGTGTAGTTTACCGCCATCACATCAGGGATCACATTCACCTTCCCTTTGCCCCTTGCTTCTTTGGTACGGCCTGCCGGTATTCCACCATGCTTGATCAGTTCCGGGAATATCTTGTTCACCTCGTCGGCCATAAAGCCCACATGCGAACCGCCAGGCAGTCTGTATCCAGCGTACTGCTCAGTAGCAAATGCATACACTGACGTGGTAAGCTGTGACAGCCGGTCAAGCGCACCAGTGAACGGGGCGATTTCCTTTTTAAGTTTGCGGTCGGAAGGAACGAAATACCGCCAGCCGTATACATCACCCACACCTACCAGTGCATAGTCCGGACTGCTGGCCGTATCGGTGGCCACGCCGAAAACACCGTAGTTGAAATTAGCTTCCTCGGCCTCGCCATAAACACCTATGCTGGCAGCACCCATGGACGTGATTCCCACCACGCCTGTCAGGTCGCCGGTAAATGAAGTGGTATCGGGGCCGGAGGACTCGCCCTGTACGCCCACGGCAACGCCATTGCCCCATACGCCGATGGAGCCAATGCCCTGCGTACCGATGAAATTACCCAGGCCTGAAACACCGATGCCCCATCCTGGAGAAGGCTGGCTGACACCATTCACGGCAATGGCATCGAATTCACCGCTGAAGGTTACCAGTGAATTGACAACAAATACGGAATCTGAGTTGTTACCCTTGGCGTCAATCCGGTACTTGGGTTTTGTCTGGCCCACGCCGAGAAAACCCTTGTGGTTAAGGTACATTCTTACCCTGTTGTTGGTCCTGAAACGCAAGGCCTTGCTATCGGTCGTGCCGATGAAGTTAGCCGATGTGGTGCCGGCATTCCCGGTCAGCGACCAGCTTTGTGCATGGCTGCTGATAGGCCCGCTTAAAAGGACGGTTGCGGCGAGTGCCGCCATTGAAACGATCTTTGTCTTCATAACGAAAATTAAATTTATAAACGGTTAAAAAAGGATTAGCTGTTTGCTAAGGTACGTTTTCCGGTGCAAGCCTGCAAGCCATTGCTAACGGGCGCTATCACCGTAACCGCATCATTTCGAGCTTCCCGGGACGGCAGCCTTTTACGGCAAGTCTTGTAAATACCCGCGGATTTCCCGCACCCGGAATACCGGTAGCCTTTACATCTTTACCGCCAGCACCACGGGCTTCCGGTAGCGGCTCACCTGCCCCTCCGTATCGAACACCTCCACGTAGACCACGTAGATGCCGGCCGGCATCTTCCGTCGTTCATTGTCGAAGCCATCCCACGTATAAGCGCCTTCGAGTCCGAACAGCGCGTTTTTAACCAGGTGGATGGCTTCACGGCCGCGGGAATCGAAAATCCGGATGTTACCCATGTATCCGGGCTTGTCGAAACGGTACACGATATGGGCCACGTCATCACGGCCATCGTTGTCCGGTGAAAACAACTCTGGTTCCACCGTAACGGCCCCTCCGGCTCCGGTGGTTTCCGCATGTTGTGAATTCTCGTAGCCGGGCGTGGCAAATCCGGCGGTCTCCGAAGCGGAATGCCAGTTGGTACTTTCCTGGGTAAGCCGGTCGAAGCTGATGCGTTCCAGCGAAACACCTTCGTCATCGCGCAACAGCGGATACTGCATCTCATCGCTGTATCGAAAGCGGTCCACCTGCAGGCCGGACAACGTGACAATGGCAAGTTCGTCGCCGTCATTGCCTAACACCGGGAAGTCGGGCATGTCGATAAAGGCATCCGAATCATGGATCGTATAGTATGGCGTGATGCCGTCCCTGCCCTTGCTGAGAACGATATACCCGCCCGGGAACAGCAGGTACGGTTCCACGCTGATTAGGTATGGGTCATTCAGCATCCCGTTGTCCGCCATCCAAAGCCATTGTGACGAAAGGTCGATGATCCTTTCCGAGCGGTTATACAATTCGATAAACTCGCTCCCGTTCTCGTACGGGTGGTACAATACCTCGTTGAACAGGATGTCGGAAGCCTGTGCGCCGGCCGGCGTGGCGAACCGGGCGGTCCGTTTATCGATGGCATTGCCGGGGCAGTCCGTCAGCGTGGCACCGGCGGTGAGGGTATAAACCACCGTGGTGTCGAATGGTGTTGTTGCCTGCAGCATGACACGGTCCGCACCCGTGACAGTGGCCG
>JAHEKC010000049.1:2551-23690 GCA_024638565.1 Bacteroidota bacterium | reverse complement strand
GCTATGTGTTATTTGATCACGCGGTACGTGTACCCGAAACGGTCCAGCATCTTCAGCATACCCTGGCTGCGGCTGTACCAGATCGTCTTGATAAACATGTGATTTGTAGGTGTGGGCGTACTGACAATATAAAGGTCATTGTAAACCGTGCCATGGACATTTGCGGTCTGGAGTGGCGTGTTTATCAGGTCTACGACCGGCTTGAAGTGCGGCCAGCTCAGCGTGGCGGATGTGGAACCGTCCGGCTGCTTCTGCACCCCGATGTAACCCTCGTCCTGCTTGTCGGCGCTGGGCAGCCTCATGAATATCTGTGTGCCTTCGTAATAGTTGCTCCCGTCTTTCTTGTAGAATTTCCCGTGATTATATGCGATGAAATGCACCTTGAAGCCTGCATTGGCGACGAAGCTGATGCTGTCGTTATCACGTAAAAGGATCCAGTTGTGGTCCGCTTCCTCCAGCTGCACGTAATTGGATTTTTTGCATGACTGGAGACCTCCTGTCATCATGGCCAGTACTCCCAGCAGCATCAGCCTTGCGGCAATATTATGTTTTTTCATACCTGTGCGTTACATTTCGATTGTTTGCCCGATTTCCGGCAGGATGAGTTTTTTACCTGCCTTTTCGAACTTGTCCTCGGCTTCTGCATGATCGATCCTTATCAGGTCGAACGTATCGTAATGCAGGCCGATGATGGTGTCACATTTAATGTAATCGGATGCCACAATGGCATTGTCCACGTCCATGGTGAAGTTTCCGCCGATGGGTAGCAGGGCGAAATCAATCTTCTTGAATTCACCAATCAGTTTCATGTCGACGGTCAGCGCCGTATCTCCCGCATAGTAGAAATTCCCCGCCGCGGATTCCACCAGGAATCCCATTGGATTGCCGGCATAACTGCCGTCCGGGAAGGAGCTGCTGTGAATAGCGTTGACGCATTTTACCTTGCCGAAATCGAAGATCCAGTGCCCGCCGGTATTCATCGGGTGCCCGTTGGAAACACCCTGCTTCTCCATCCAGGCGACGATCTCAAAGTTGGATACGACCTTCGCACCGGTCCGCTTCGCGATCGAAACGGCATCGTTGATATGGTCTGCGTGTCCGTGTGAAATCAGCATGTAATTACAGTCTATGCTTTCAACGTCTATTTTTCCAGCCAGCGGGTTGTCGCTGATAAACGGGTCGAACAAAAGCCTGGTCGAATCCCATTCAAGGCTAAAGGTCGAATGGCCATAATACGTGAACAACATAACGCAACAATCTGCGGGGTAAAAGTAACCAAACCCCTCCCGATGAATCGATTAAAAGTAACGCCGACAGTCGGCTGCCCCTTCTAATCCACCTTATTTTTTCAACACGACCATGTTAATTGTTCATAATTGGCCGACCTATTAACAACGCCGGTCCCTGGAAAAAGATTATACGCCTTTTCATGCCTTCTGTTACATTTGCGGTACACTAAATATATGATTCCCTTTTCTCCTCCCCGTATCGACCGGTTGATTCTTGATGAGGTAGCCGATACCCTCCGGTCCGGCTGGATCACCACGGGACCCAAAACGAAACTTTTCGAGCGAAACCTTACAGCATACTGTGGGAACAGGGCTACCATCTGCCTCAACTCCGGCACGGCCGGTATGGAGCTGATGCTGCGCTGGTTCGGCGTAGGGCCGGGCGATGAAGTAATCGTTCCCGCCTATACTTACTGCGCCACGGCAAACGTGGTGGTTCATTGTGGCGCCACCCCGGTAATGGTCGACGTACGTGACGATTTCCTCATGGACCCGGCAGCGGTGAAAGCAGCTATCACTCCCCGCACCAGGGCAGTGATCCCCGTGGATTTCGGCGGTATGCCGTGCGACTATGATGCGCTTATGGAGGTGGTGGCGGAAGCCTCCGGCTCTTTCTCCCCCGCGTCATCGGAACAGGAAAAACTGGGACGCATCCTCCTGCTGGCTGATGCCGCCCATTCCCTGGGCGCCAGGTACAAGGGCCGGCGTACAGGTACACTGGCGGATGCCACTGCATTTTCGTTTCACGCGGTTAAAAATCTTACAACGGCAGAAGGGGGTGCGGTGGCGCTGAACCTGCCGTCCGGGAACGAAGCGGTCTATCGCCACCTTTCCGTCCTTTCCCTTCATGGGCAGGACCGGGATGCTCTTTCCAAGTCGAAGGACGGCAACTGGAAATATGACGTGACCATGGCCGGGTACAAGTGCAATATGCCGGATATCCTGGCGGCCATCGGGCTGGTGGAGCTGCAACGATATGATGCCGATACGCTTCCGCGGCGAAAATCCATCTGTGAGACGTACAACCGGTACTTCAGCGATTTGCCATGGGCACGGGTGCCCGTACAGGTAAACGGTGAAACGGAAAGCTCCTACCACCTGTACCCGCTGCGCATCCGCGACGCCACTGAATCGGATCGGGACCGCATCATACGTAAGGTGGCGGAACGCGGCGTCTCTGTCAATGTGCATTTCATCCCCCTGCCCGCCCTCTCGTATTACCGGGATGCAGGTTTTCGCCTTTCCCAATACCCGGTCACAGCCGCCAATTATACCTGCGAGATCTCGCTGCCAGTTTACTACGACCTGACCGATGCACAGGTAAAAACGGTCGCGGAAACCGTTTCCGGGGCTGTCAGGGATGTGCTTTCTGCCGCCTCCCCCTAAAACCGCAGGCGTGATCAAGAGACTCTTTGACCTGCTTGTGGCTATTCCCCTCCTGGTGCTTTGTGTGCCCTTTATGCTTTTGATCTCGCTGGCTATTGCCATGGAATCCCGCGGCGGCGTATTTTATGTGCAAAGGCGGGTGGGACGTGGCGGCCGCGATTTCACCATGTATAAATTCAGGACCATGAAGCCCGGTGCCGAGCGCCAGGGCAGGTTAACCGTCGGCAACCGGGACGGTCGAATCACGCGCACGGGCTATTTTCTGAGGAAGTACAAGTTGGACGAGCTGCCCCAGTTGTTCAATGTATTGCACGGGACCATGAGCCTGGTGGGTCCCAGGCCTGAAGTGCGGGAATACGTCGACCTTTATACGGATGACCAGCGACGTGTGCTGTCCGTCAAGCCCGGGATTACGGATTATGCCTCTATTGCCTACGCAGACGAAAACGAACTGTTGGCGGCTTCATCCGATCCGGGGAAAACCTATGTCAGGGAAATCATGCCGCGGAAACTGGCACTGGGCCTGCAGTACATCGACAAGAAAAGCCTGCTTACTGACCTGCGTATCCTTTTCAGGACTGTGGCCAGAGTGCTGTTCAGGAAGTAATGCTTTCCAGCAGGTTTTCCACCTCAGTGCGTTTACCCGTATCGCCTGCGCGCTGGTAGGCGAAAGACAGGTTCCGGAGGGAACGAATGATGATCTCTATGTTCGTACAGGGTGTGTAGTAGATCCTGGACGGATGCAGTTCCAGTTTCCGGAGAAACTTGTCGATGTCGTCCTTGTAAAAGATCGTTCCCCTGCTGAAGGGATTAATATAGAAAAGGATGTCAGCTTCCGGAAAGGTATATTCATAGAACCTGACGCTGTTTTTCAGCTGGTAGGCCAGGATAAAATGCTCAGGCAGGTTGACTCCAAAAACCGGCATGCCGGCGTGCCGGGCAACGATCGAATACATTGCACTTAACATCAACGGGTTACCTTTCTTTGTCTCGAGTACAATATTGACAAACGAATTCTGCGGTGAGTGGAAATTGGCCGTATTGCCACGGAACCCGAAAATCTCGAAAAACACGCGGTTAAGCGCTTTTGTTTTTTCAAGGGGTGCATGGTGCATTTGCGTTTCGACGACAGCTGCTTCCTTCAGCTGGTCAAGCATGGCGTAAACCTTCTTTTCATCCATGTCAGGGTACTGGTACCTGGCCACGAGCATCAGCCCCCGGAACAGGTCGTCGGAGTAAAACCTGCGCCATTCACGAAACCCATCCGTCAGTGCGTCCAGCTGGATCTTATGGATGACATTCTCGATCCGGCGCTGGAGCAGGATGTCCATGGAATCGCTCCAGTGCTGCTCGAGGGCAGGGATGACATCCTTACCCAGCGTGACCAGCCGGTCGGAAATATGAACAAAAACCTCTTCGTCCGAGTCGTCGAGCAGCGTAATCAGTGCTTTCAGTTCGTTTTGGTTAAAAGCCGACATAAAGCAAATATACCGGAAGACCCCCTCAATCGCAAGCGACCCGCCGGTCTATTTCATCACCTCAACGAACCAATCCACCAGGTCCCGTTCATCCACGATCCGCCAGCTGTGCGGATGCCGCTTCCCGCCAGGGAGATATCCACGGTTGGTGGTCGTGATCAGTTCCGCACGTGTATTGCCGAGAATTTTAAGTGTATTGACGAGTGCGGCCATATCCAGGGCATTCATCCCGTAGTAATCCTTTCTCCTGTATTCGATCCACCAGTGTACATCAGGTTCCGTATAGGCCCGCAAGGCCACGTCTTTCAGAAAGTGCACATGAGGCCCCCCGCCATCTGCATACGTATATGGTGAATAGCGGATGTAGGCTTCGCGTGCTTCCTGCGGGTTGCCTCCCAGGCCGGATTCCAGGTAACCCGTAACCCATGACCCTTCGTTTGCCGCTGAAGGATCGAAATTCAGTTCACGTGCCCGCAGGCATGCTTCATGGAAGCGCAGCATGTCCAGCGGCGCATCGCAAACGGCCACGGCGGCAGGCACCATCCGGTGGCGTGTCTTGCCGGATGCGGCATGGACAGCCAGCTTCAGCGCCCGTGTGCCGGCCAGCGACATGCCGCAGTACATGAGCCTTTCGGGCGGGATGCCGTGAGCCACCACAGCTTCGTGGATGTAATCTTCCAGTTGCTGGATCCTGTCATCCGCGAACAGGAAATCAAGCCTGTTATCAGTGGTTACGTACAGGACCGCCAGGTTTCTTGCCTGGGCGTAGCTGATGAGCGTGTCGGCCTGCAAGGTATCCCGCCTCGGGTGCATGAACACGATCATCCCTTCCGGGCGCTTTCCCGGCAGCCAAAGGGTATACCCGGGCTCTACCTTTGCGATGGCGATTCCCCGCGCAAGAGACACCTGGCCATTGACAGGGCTGCGTACGTTGATCACCTGCTGCGCAGGAGCCACCGTGCCCGAGGTCAGAGCGGCGAGTGCAAAAACAGCCGCCGTGATGAAGATCTTAATCGGTCTTGTGCAGGTGCACATCCATTTGAGGGAAGGGAATGTTAATTCCTTCCCGGTTGAAGGCATTATAAACTTTTTCATTCGTATCGAAGAACACTCTCCAGTAGTCGGCTGACTTCACCCAAACACGTACGGCAAAGTTCACGGAGCTGTCGGCAAGTGCGGAAACAGCTACCATGGGTTCGGCCGGTTCATTCAGAATCCTGTCATCCTCGCGGATCAGTTTCATCAGTACATCGCGGGCCTGTTCGGTCCGGTCTCCATATCCGATTCCGAATGTAAAATCGACGCGCCTTAACGGCTCGGTCGAAAAGTTGACCATCGAGGAAGTAGACAGGCCGCCGTTGGGAATAATAATCGTTTTGTTATCCGGCGTGGTCAGGATGGTATTGAATATCTGGATCGCTTTTACCGTACCCGTGTATCCACCGGCTTCCACCAGGTCACCAACCTTGAATGGTTTAAATATGAGAATCATCACCCCTCCCGCGAAATTCTGCAGCGTACCGCTCAGGGCTAGTCCGACCGCCAGGCCCGCGGCACCCAGGATGGCAATAAAGGATGTCATCTCCATGCCTGCCATGGTGAGGACGCTGATCACCAGCATGACCTTGAGCAGGATGCTGACCAGGCTGCGCAGGAATGGTTTCAGCGATTCGTCCAGCTCCCGCTTGTCCATCATTCTGGAAAATCCACCGGAAATTAGCTTGATCAGCCAGCTACCGATGATCCAGACAACGATGGCCCCGAGGAGCCTGGGGCCGTATGCAATGAGAATTTCCCTTGCCTGGGTTAACAGGGTTTCAGTATTCATATTGAATGGTTATTTGATTAAAAGTTTCACAAGTTCATTTTAAACCCGCCAGGCAGGGAACACCCGGCTCGATCCGCCATATTCAAAAAGCGATCAGGCGCCGATGATCTCGTCGATCTTATCGAAAGCGGAAGTATCCTTGACCACGTACTGTTCCGCGCCTTTGGATATCGTCTGGAGTGCAACGCCATAACGTTCCTGGCTGGAAAGCATGATCACCCTGACACCCTTGTCTTGTTTCCGGATCTGTTCGAGAATTTCCAGCCCGTTGCGCGCTTCCTTTTCCACCTGGTTGAGGTTGTAGTCAAGCACCACGTACGCAGGTTCTTCAAACATGGACTTGAGGCACGCTTCGCCGGTCGAAAAAGCAACGACTTTGTTCCGCGGATCCTTCGACAGGTGGTCCTTCAGCATCTCGGTGTACATGGCATCGTCATCAACGATGTAGATGAGCCTTTCCTTGGACATGGTTTCGTAGAAATGGGTCACGCGAAGATACCCATTTTATGGTTTCAGTTCAACGACAGTCAGTTGTCACGCTTTTCAAAACGCTCCTTTTCGCTGATGCGGATCCGGCGTACAATGAGGTATACCACCAACGCCAGCATCAGAACCCAGAACAGTCCCTGGAAGAGGATCATCCAGACGGCAAAATTTTCCATGGTCAGGTAAGCTTTACCGCCGTGCCATAAGCCATGATCTCTGATGCGCCCTGCATGATCATGGAGGTGGTGATGCGGACATTGACCACGGCATCGGCATTCAGCTTAACGGCGTCTTCCTGAAGCCGCTGTATTGCCTGTTCACGCGCATGCGCCTGTAGCTTGGTATACTCTTCAATCTCTCCTCCCACCAGGTTTTTGAGCCCTGCAAATATATCCCGGCCCAGGTGGCGTGCCCGTACCGTACTGCCACGTGCAATGCCCAGCACCTGCGCAACCTGCCTGCCGGGAACGGTTTCTGTTGTGGTAATAATCATAGGCAATTCCCTTTCCCGCAAGATAAGAATCAGTGCCGACCTGCGGTCAGCCCCTGGTCAGACGTGTCACCAACTCAGCATGCTGCGGAAAGCGATCCTTCAGATCATCCCGGCTGCCCATTTCAAAGTCGGCGAAATCAAAGCCGGGCGACACCGTACAACCTGCCAGCACATAGCCATCGGGTGCAGCCACCTCCGCACCAAACCAGGTGCCACCCCGGATCAGGCACTGGGGTGTCTCGCCCCGTTCCAGCCCGGTACCCAGCCGGTGGGTGGTCAGGAGACCTTCCCGGTCGATGGCATGCACATGCAATGTGCCGCCCAGGTAGAAATGCCAGCCCTCATCCTGCCGGATGCGATGGAATGCGGAAAACTGGCCGGCCTCCAGCAGGTAGTAGATAGCGGTGCCGTAGCACCGATCCCCTCCGTACCCGGCTTCGAGGACATGGGCAGGAATGGAGCCGGTACTCCGGTAGGTCTCACGGTAGTAGCCGCCCTCAGGGTGCGGTTGCAGGTCAAGCGCCTTAACGAGCGAATGGATATCGGGCAGGCTCATCGCGTGTAATGAATCTTAATGCCAGGCATTTGGAATGGATCAATTAAAGTGGAAACCGGTCCCCGGTTCGTGCGACCCGGAATCCCCTGCTGCGTACCATGGTATCGAATTCACTACCGGGATTTGCCAGCGGGTTGGTGTGGTTGAAGTGAATGAATACCACCTTCGCCCTTTCAGCGGCCGGGAGTGCATCCAGGCGCGCCATGGATTCCACCACGAAGGGATGCGGGATCAGGGAAAGGTCACGGGTCTTTAGTTCGTCCCCGTCGGAAAACGTTGCATCCAAAAATGCGTAATCCACCTGCCGCACGAGTGAGTCGATGGCCTTGTCCCAACGGTCCCATTTATCGATATCAGGAAGGAAAAGGGCTTTCTTCCCGGGTCCGGAAACGATAAAGCATACCGTTTCCGAAAGCTCATCCCGGTGCGGCACGTAATAGGGTGTAACCGTGATGATTCCGGATATGGGCACCGTTACCTCGCCTGTCATCGGCGCAAGCCGTACATGCCCCTGCACCACCAGCCTTTTCCAGGGTTCGTTGGTGGTCAGCATGGCAAACAACCGCGGCATGACGTAAACAGGCATGCTGTCAGCGCCGGCGGCTTCCCTCCCGAGAAACAGCAGTCCGCTATAGTGGCCGATATGGGCATGCGTCAGCAGGATGCCATCCGGTAACCTGCCTGCCGGGAACCCGGAAGCGGTGTTGAGCATGGATACCTGGGTGGCGATGTCAGGTGTGGCTTCGAGGAGCCAGGACCGGCCGGCCGCAGGGTCGGATATGCCCAGGCAGGCCACCATCCGCAGGGATTTTTCTTCAGGTGAAAGACCGATGCAGCATGACCTGCCGCAACCCAGGTGCGGGCTGCCGCCGTCCTGCATGGTTCCGAGTACCATGATGAACGGCTCCGATGGCGGTGCGGGCGGATGGCCGGCCGGTTCCCGTGCGCAGGAGGCGAGCAATAACAGAAGGTATAGGAGATGCCTGCCCATTGCGTAAAGGAAGTAAAACGGACAGACAGGAACCAGGAAAAACGAAAAACCGAATAATCGAATGACGAATGAACTGTACGAAAATTGCTTAAGGAGCCGGAATCAACCGTTCAACATCTCAACAGTTCAACAATACCTAGGACATATCCTTAAGCTCGTCGTAAAGCTCGGTAAGCACCTTCTTGGCGTCTCCGAAGAACATGCTTGTTTTCTCGTTGTAGAAAAGGAGGTTTTCAATGCCTGCATACCCGGCATTCATGGTACGCTTATTAACGATTATGTTCTTGGCCTTGTCCACCTCGAGGATTGGCATGCCGTAAATGGGCGATGAAGGATCCGTCTTCGCTGCCGGGTTGACCACGTCATTGGCACCCACTACCAGCACGACGTCCGTTTGTTCGAACGCCGGGTTGATGTCTTCCATTTCCTGGAGCTTGCTGTAATCCACGTTCGACTCCGCGAGAAGCACATTCATGTGTCCGGGCATCCGGCCGGCAACCGGGTGAATGGCATAGGCTACTTCCACCCCGCGTTCCTCCAGCAGCAATTCCAGTTCGTGGATGACATGCTGCGCCTGTGCCACCGCCAGCCCGTAACCCGGTACGATCACGACCTTTTTGGAATAGTTCAGCAGCACCGCCACATCGGTAACATTGACATCCTTGATGGTGCCATGTTCGCTTTCCTGGGCGCCGGTGGCTTCCGAGCCGCCGAATGCACCGAAGATCACATTAGACAACGGGCGGTTCATGGCCCTGCACATGACGATGGTCAGCAGCGTGCCGGCACTGCCCACCAGGATTCCGCCTGTGAGCATGACCTTGTTGTCATAAAGGAATCCGCCGAATGCGGCTGCCAGGCCTGTAAATGAATTCAGCAGTGAAATCACCACCGGCATATCAGCGCCGCCAATCGGAAGGACGAACATCACCCCGTACAGGAGCGCTAGCGCGAACAGCACGTAGATCAACCCATTCTGGCTGTCCCCGAAAACCATGTAGGCGCCCAGGCCGAAGACGATCACCATGACCACGGTATTGATGATGTTATAGGATGGCAGCCTGAACGGCTTCCGCATGGTACCGTTCAGCTTCAGAAAGGCGATGATGCTGCCGGAGAAAGATACGCTGCCGATGATGAGTCCCAGGACGATGGCGGTAAGCGAACCGGTCAGGCCGTGGTGATGCGGGAACTCCATCAAACCGATAAGGGCGGCACAGGCCCCTCCCATGCCGTTGAACATGGACACCAGCTCGGGCATCTTGGTCATTTTGACCCGGCGGGCGGTGACCCAGCCAATGATGGTCCCGATAAGGATGGCGGCAAATATCAGTGCATAGATGAAGCCGCGCGGTTCCCGTTCCTCGTATTCCGGTATGCCGCCGGTTTCAGTCCGGTGCACGTTGATGAAGATGGTTGCCAGGATGGCGCAAAGCATGCCGGCGGCAGCAAGCAGGTTCCCGGAACGTGCAGTAGCCGGGTGGCTCATCTTTTTCAGGCCAAGGATAAACGTGACGGATGCAAAAACGTAGCATACCGTGCGAATGTTGTAAAGGTATTCCGGACTCATGCGGTGCTGGAGCTTCCTATTTCTTTTTGAACATTTCAAGCATACGGTCGGTAACCACAAAGCCGCCCACCACGTTGAGGGTTCCGAGCACCACGGCCAGGAATCCGAGTGCCAGGCTCAGGGTGTCCGCCGGGTTGGTGTTCAGCATGACAATGATGGCACCCACTATCACCACACCGTGGATCGCATTGGCGCCACTCATCAGCGGGGTATGCAATACCGTAGGCACACCTCCTATGACCTCGATTCCAACGAACACGGAAAGGATGATGAAAAATATCAGCTCTTCGTGAAGTCCGATGTAGTTAAAGAACTCTTCCATATAGCAAGGCGGTTATTTTAAAAGACAGCCTGGCGCCACCGGCACCCGGATGATCATTTTGCAGTTTCGGTTTTAAGCAGTGGGGCACAGACCACTTCACCGTTGTGGACGACCAGGCTGCCCTTGGTGATCTCCTCCTCCATCTCCCACTTCATGCCTTCCTTCCCCGCAAGGTGCGTTATAAATGCAAGCATGTTTTTCGCGTATAATTCACTGGCCACGGAGGGCAGCAGGCTGGGAATATTCGGTTCCCCGATGATGGTCACCCCGTTTTTTATCACGTGCTTTCCTGGCTCGCTGCCAGCCACGTTTCCGCCCTGCGCCACGGCCATATCCACGATGACGGATCCGAACCGCATGTGACTCACCATTTCTTCCGTGATCAGCAAGGGGGCCTTCTTGCCCGGGATCAGCGCGGTGGTGATCACAATATCCGCCTCCTTCACATGTTTGGCCACTTTTTCCTGCTGCTTCTTCAGAAAATCCGCAGAAACACCTTTGACATACCCGCCTTCCACCTTCACACTCTGGTCGCCTTCCACCTCAATGAACCGTGCGCCGAGCGATTGCACCTGCTCCTTGGTTTCAGGCCTGATGTCGGTTACCTCCACCACGGCACCCAGGCGGCGGGCGGTGGCGATGGCCTGCAGGCCTGCCACCCCTGCCCCGAAGATCACCACCTTGGCGGGACGGATCGTGCCGGCTGCCGTGGTCATCATGGGAAAAATCTTTCCGGTGGTATTCGCGGCCATCAGCACGGCCTTGTATCCCGCCAGGTTGGCCTGGGAACTCAGGACATCCATCTTCTGGGCACGAGAAATCCGGGGGATGGCGTCCAGCGAGAAAGCAGAGATTCCTGCAGCCACACAGGCAGCCACGCCATCCGGGTTGGTGAGCGCCTGCATCTGGCAGGCCAGCACGGCGCCCTTCTTCATTTGGGAAAGGTCTGCCGGCGTATTGACCGCACAAACGATTTCCGCCGCGAAGGCCGTGGCCTTGTCGGCTATCTCGGCACCGGCGGCACGGTAATCATCATCAGGGAAGAACGAGGCGAGACCGGCACCCGATTCAATACAGACGGAAAACCCTTCCTTGATGAAGCGCTTTACCACCTCTGGCGTCATGGCCACGCGGTTCTCGTCTCCTACGGATTCCCTGGGTATGCCTATTTTCATCGGGCCTTCTTTTTCCGGGCGGCAGACGGGTGTAAAAAATCCAGGCGGTCAAACCCGGTTCCTCTCATCCCGCCCGTTTTTCCGGAGGTCATTTTTATTAAAGCCATGCAAAGAAAAGTAAAAAAAGGTACTCCCTGCAACAACAGGGTAAAAGGGATTTGCGCCTCATGTTGTTAATTATTTTTTGCCCCCTTTTGGCAATCCAAAGGGTAAAATTTCATCTTTGCATGCCAACAGCCGGCAAATGATCAGGTATACACCCCACTACCTCAACAAGCTGGAAGACCTGCTTAGAGAGAATAATTATGTGATCCGGAATGAACGCGGTAATTTCAAATCGGGTTTTTGCCTCCTTCGCGACCAGCGGACCATCGTGGTAAACAAGTTCGCTACACTCGAGATCCGGATCAATGCCCTGGTCGAAATCCTGCGTGAACTGGCTACCGTCGAAACGCTGACCGAGAACACCATGAAGGAACTCGGACGGATTACCGTGCAGCGGGACGTCTCCGGCTGACCAATTGCCCGGCATGCCCGGGCTCCATGACCATGAAAGTGACCTTCCTGGGTACCGGCACCTCACAGGGTGTACCGGTGATTGCCTGCCGCTGCCCGGTCTGCACCTCGCCTGATCCGCATGACCAACGCCTGCGTTCTTCCGTGATGATCGAAGCGGAGGGAAAGGCAGCGGTGATTGACTCGGGGCCCGACTTCCGGCAGCAGATGCTGCGGGCAAGGGCCAGCCGCCTGGATGCCCTCGTGTTCACGCATGCGCACAAGGATCATATTGCCGGCATGGACGATATCCGAGCGTTCAATTACGTCCTGAAAAGACGAATTGACGTGTATGCAAGTGAATCCGTGCAGGAATCGATCCGCCGGGAGTTCGCCTATATCTTCGATGCGGTTCGCTATCCCGGCATTCCGGAAATCGACATCCATACCATTGGCGCCGAACCGTTCGTGGCAGCTGGCATGCGGTTCATCCCCGTGGAGGTCATGCATTACCGCATGCCTGTCTTCGGTTACCGGGTGGGTGACTTTACCTATATCACGGACGCGAAATCAATATCGGAATCCGAACGTGAAAAGGTACGTGGTTCCCGCGTTCTGGTGCTGAACGCATTGCGGAAGGAGAAGCATATCTCCCACTTCACCCTTGACGAGGCCATCGCCGTGATGGAAGATCTGGCCCCCGAAACGGGTTACCTGACCCATATCAGCCACCAGCTGGGTACGCATCAGGAAGTGTCGCGCCTGCTGCCTCCCCATATACACTGTGCCCATGACGGGCTCGTCCTCGAATTATAATACCAGGTTTTCTGCAAAGGCACGCAGGTCCAGCCCGTCAAAGGTGCCACTGGTCATCAGGAGCAACACGTCGTTTTCGTAGGGACCCCGAGACAACCGCTGTTCAAGCGCTGCCCGCTCCGTGAAGACCTCCAGCCCCTGCCTGCCGAAAGCATCCTTTACCTGTGCCGCTGTAACGGGAGGCAGCCGCTTATGCGCCGCGGTTTCAGGATTAAAATATACGATGGCCTTGCCGGCATCATCCATGGTGCCGCGGTAAGACCGGAGGAAACCTGCATTCAGGCTGCTGAAGGTGTGCAGTTCCAGGCATGCGGTGAGCATGCGGCCGGCAAACTGCTTCTTCACGGCTGCGACAGTAGCACTGAGCTTGGAAGGTGAATGCGCAAAATCCTGGAAGACGGTCAGCCCCGGGCGTGAGGCCATAAGTTCCAGCCTGCGCGCGGCCCCTTTAAATGTTCCGATGGCGGATGCAAATGTTTTTTCATCCACGCCCAGCCCGGCGCAAACCAGCCGGGCGCCCTCCATATTCATCAGGTTGTGATCGCCGAAGATGCGCAGCGGCATTTTGCCGCCCCCGTACGTGACATGCGTGTTGCCGTCTATGATCTCATGTGCCGGAATCCCGTACGCAATTTTCTGCGGTCCCTTAGCTCCGGCCGCAAGCTTCCTGACCTGCTCATCCGAGTTGCAATACACCAACATCCCGCCCGGCTCGATCCCTTCGATGTATTTGCGAAACTGATCGACATAGTTTTCAAAAGTTGGAAACACATTCACATGATCCCATGCGATGCCGCTCAAAAGCGCGATGTGCGGTTTGTACCAGTGGAACTTGGGCCTGGGATCAATGGCGGACGAAAGGTATTCATCACCCTCCAGTACGATGACACCGGCATCCGAAAGCCGGACCATGGTTTCGAATCCTTCCAGCCGGGAACCTACCAGGTAGTCGAAGTCAAGACCTGCCGCACGCAACACGTGCATCACCATCGCGGTGATGGTGGTCTTGCCATGGCTTCCGCCGATGACAACCCGCTTTTTGTCCCGTGCATGCATGTATATGTATTCCGGGTAGCTGTAAACCGGGATGCCCGTCTTCCGGGCAGCAAGAAGTTCCGGGTTATCGGACCGTGCATGCATGCCCAGGATCACCGCATCCGGCTTTTCAAGGATCTTCTCCGTGTACCATCCCGTTTCAGCTGGAAGGAGTCCTGCCGCCAAAAGCCGGGAACGTGACGGCTCGGCAATCTCATCGTCGGATCCGGTCACCCGGTACCCGCGGCCGTGCAGGGCCAGCGCCAGGTTATGCATGGCGCTGCCGCCGATGGCGATAAAGTGGATATGCTGCCTGCTCTCCTCCAAGGCGGCAAAGATAGCCCCCGGGTTTCCGAAATAGTGCCTGGTAGTGTTTACTTTTGAACCCTGTCAATCCTTACAGCTATCGATCATGGAAGCATATGCAGTGAATGCCGGTTTTTTCAAATTGGACGGGGGTGCCATGTTTGGGGTGGTGCCGAAGTCTATATGGGACAGCTTAAACCCATCGGATGAAAACAACATGTGCTCCTGGGCGCTGAGGTGCCTCATACTTGTGGACGGCGACAGGAAGATTCTCATCGACAACGGCCTTGGTGACAAGCAGGACAAGCGGTTCTTCGGATACCTGTACATGCATGGTGACGATACGCTTGAAAAGTCACTCGGCCGACATGACTTTTCATTTGATGACATTACGGACATGGTGCTCACCCACCTTCATTTCGATCACTGCGGCGGGGGCATCAGACACAACAGTGACCGGTCAGGGTATGAACCCGTTTTTAAGAATGCCACCTACTGGAGCCACAGCGAACACTGGAAATGGGCCACCGAACCCAATGCCCGCGAGAAAGCCAGCTTCCTGAAGGAAAACATCCTGCCCATGCAGGAATCCGGAAACCTGCGTTTCCTTGATGACGGTGGCACCATAAAGGAAACGGACGGCATCGAAATGCTGAAGCATGCATCGATGCCCGGGTTGTCATTCATCGTTGTCCGGGGCCATACCGAAGCCATGATGCTGCCCGTATTTGAATACCGGGGGCGAACGGTTATCTACTGCGCCGACCTGCTGCCTTCGGCCGCCCATATCCCGGTCCCTTACGTAATGGCTTACGACACCAGGCCGCTGGTTACCATGAATGAAAAAGTCGCTTTCCTGAACCATGCCTACCGGAATGACTGTGTCCTGTTTTTCGAGCATGACCGGGAGACGGAATGCTGCACGCTTAAAGAAACGCCTAAGGGCATCCGAATGGACACGGCGATGATGCTTAAGGATTTGTAGGATACTCATGCATGAAGGCACTCTGTGCTGAAAATTTGCTGGCAGGAAGGCCATTCTATGCTATAGACTCATTTCCCGCTTTATTCCGGTTATAAAAAATGCAAGTCCTAATTGATTCAATAACGCTGTCGATTTCATTGCTTACCATAGCATTCGTGAATCGTATTATTGTTAGGCCCCCTGCACTCATGTAATCACTTCCCGTTTCGTCATTTCCCTTTTGATATCCGTGCCCTGCCTCCAACTCCTGAAGGGGTGTGCCACCCCGCGTATGAGTGAACGCGCGCAGGCGCCCTTTAGGTGAGGGGTGCGCGTGGGCGAGCGTTCATTTTAATGAACATTTTATCCTTGCCGGGTATTTCAATTTTAAACACCTATAGCGCTGTCACAAACGCCCCGTCATGCCGGACCGAATGGCAGGTGACATCAAGCGCTTCCAGCTCTCTTTTAATATATCGCCCCCGGTAGAAGTCAAAAGAGGAATCGATGATCACGGTGCCTGCATCGTAAAGGGCGGTCAGCGGCTGGGCCTGCTGGAAACGGTTGCCTGTGAGTACCAGGATATCGACCTGGATCGGGTCGCGAGGAACCCGGCCCTGACTATTAATGGTCCGTTCTTCGATCCTGATTTTTAGCCCGTGAAACCAGATGAATCCATCCCGCGCTACCAGGTGCCTGGTTTGCATCAGGTCCGGGTTCATGCGCAATGGGCGCTCGAGGTTCAGCTTGACCCAACAGGGCCTGATGTGGAAGTCCGCCAGCCGGTCATCGCCCGTAAGGGCCGTGTCCGCGTGGAAGACATGTTGCCTGCCCGTGATGAAGTCGATGGCACTATGACCCGGCACGTCATAGATGATGAGTTGCCGGCGGATGGAATCCTGGTACGCCCCAAAAGACCTGCTGCCTGCCAGCATGACAAGGGCCGACAGGGAAACGAGCAGGTATCGCGGGTTGTGACGTATGGTAAATGCCACACCGGCCAACAGCAGCAGGTATAACATGACAGTTTCGGCCGGGGTGATGCTGACCTTCGATACCGCACCGGGCAACTTGTCTATAAACCGTACGATTTCATTCATAAGGTATAGAGCGCCGAGGCTCATGGTGACCAGCAGCTTCAGCGTATTGCCCAGCAGGGCAAGGAGGACGAATAGCATCCCGCTGTAGATGGCCCCTGTGGCCAGCGGAATCACCACGAGGTTCGAAATAAAAAAGTAATTCGGGAACTGGCTGAAATAAAGCAGTACGAGCGGAAAGGTCATCAGCTGAGCCGTAAGTGAAACGGAAAACAATTCCCATGTCCGGTGAAGCAGCAGATGGCGTGTCTCGAACTGCCGGAAGAGGTGCGGGTGAATGAAACAAATGCCGATGACCGCCAGGTAGCTGAGCTGGAACCCTGCATGGGTGAGCATGAAAGGGTCCGCCAGCAGCAGGAAGAACGCGGATGCAATGATAGAGTTGCCCGCCTGCGGATCACGACCCGTCCATGTGCCTGCAATCACAAAGCTGAGCATGGCAGCCGCACGCGATACCGAGGGTGAAAACCCGGTGATCATGGCATAGAGCCAGATGAACAACAGCATGACGGCGTATTTGAGGTGCCGTGCCGCAGGCCATCGGTCCATCCACCCGAGCAGGATACCCAGTGCCAGAAACACAATACCTACATGCAGGCCTGAGACCGCCAGGAGATGGATCACCCCGGCGCCGGCATAGGCTTCTTCGAGTTCGCCGGTCAGGCTTCGCTCATCGCCTAGGATAAGCGCTGAGGCGATGGCAAATTCGTTTCCAAAGCCCAGGTGATCCTTCAGGTGTCCGAGCAGGCGGTCACGCAGTCCGTACGCGAATCCCCTGATCCCCTCCTGCCCGCGCATTGAAAAGGTCCAGCTGCCGGAAGGCAGGTATACCGAACGGTCCACCTGCCTGAATTGCATGTGGCGCCTGTAATCAAAGGCGCCCGGGTTGGAAGGCGGCCTGAGTGGTTGCGGAACACGCTTAAAAAACAGTACATCGCCATAGCGGGGAAGGGCCGAGAGGCTGTCTTTTCCCAGGTATAGCAGGAGGCGCCCGGAAGTCTCCACCCAGCGGTCACCGGTTTTCACCATGACCACCCTGCCTTCCACCCTGCGGGATTTACTCTTTTCTTCCGGCGATCCGGTCAGTCGGCACGCATATGAAAGCGGTGCTGCAATACGGGTATAATGATCCGCACGGAGAAACTCGGTTCGGGCATTTGTGTACAGGTGTCCGAAGGCAAAAAAAGAAATCACCAGTGCCGTTCCCGGGATCCAGCGTTGACGGAAGCTTCCCGAAAATCGTGTCGACAACGCTGATGCGGACAACAGGCCGGCACCGGTTAAAAGCGGGACAAGCATCCACGTTCCGGGTTCGGGGTATCCGATCCCCGCCAGGATCCCGGCGGCAAATGCGAGCAGCAGCCGGAACATGGGATATCGGCCGGACAGGAGCATGACCTGTCATCCGCCGGGTTGCTCACCCGGGCGAACACCGCGCAAACTTAATGCGGCCTGCTGCCACCTCGCGGCAGCCGGTAATACCTGAATTACTTGTTGAAATGCTCCACCACCTTCGTGGCGAGCTCGATCCCGATGCGGGCCTGTGCTTCCTGCGTGGAGCCTCCAATATGGGGTGAGAGAGAAACGCGCGGATGGCTGCGCAACGCCTCTGAAACAACAGGCTCTCCCTCGAATACGTCTATACCCGCAAAGCCGATCTTACCGCCGTCCAGTGCCGCCAACAGGTCCTGCTCCGACACCGCACCGCCACGAGCCGTATTCACGATGCCGGCCCCTGGCTTCATCAGGTCGAATTCCTTTGCTCCTATCACCGGGGGGGAACCTTTCGGAAAGGGCACATGGAGGGTGATAAAGTCACTTTCCACCAGCAGCTGCGTGAACGAAACGCAATTAAAGGTAAGCCGGAGTTTCTCGCGGCCGATATCCGGGTGAAAGGGAAACTCCACATGCACATCCTCGTTGTTGAGGCGGTGAAACTTCACGTTCATACCCATCCCCACGGCAATGGAGGCCACGCAACGGCCGATCTGTCCGGCGCCCACGATACCAATGGTCTTGCCGCGTAGCTCGACGCCTTTGGAGTAGGATTTCTTCAGCTTCTTGAACGTTTCTGCATCCGCACATCCAGGCATGTGGCGGTTGGCGTCATAGAGCATACGTACACCGGAAAACAAATGTGCGAATACAAGTTCCGCTACACTCTGCGAGGAGGCCGCCGGTGTGTTTACCACGGCGAGACCCCGGTCACGGGCATACTGCACATCGATGTTATCCATTCCTACTCCGGCACGACCGATGAGCTTGAGGTTGCCGGCCTTGTCGATATGTTCCTTTCTTACCTGTGTGGCACTGCGTACCAGCACGGCGTCAAAGTCATTCAGGGCTCCGGCCAGGTTGTCCTGTTCCACCTTTTCAGTGGTGACAGAAAAGCCGGCGGATTCGAAGATTTTCTTTCCCGCCGGATCGATACCGTCATTCGCAAGTACTTTTACCATGGATGATTGGTTTTTGAATCTCCGTAACTGAACTCCGGAGGTCGGGTTTTGTCTGGTTTCGGCAGCCTGCTGCTCAGGCATGGACTTTTGAGAATTCTTCCATGAATGTCACAAGTGCCTTTACGCTTTCAACAGGCAATGCATTGTACATCGATGCGCGAAAACCGCCCACACTGCGATGGCCCTTGATTCCCTCGATACCCTTTCCCCTGGCCGTCTGCAGGAACTCCGCATCCCGCTTCGGGTCCGCCAGCAGGAAAGGAGCGTTCATCGGCGAACGGTCTTCCTTGTTCGCTGTCCCTGTAAAGAATGGATTGGCGTCGACCTGTCCGTAGAAAAGCGAGGCCTTTTCACTGTTGATCTTCTCGATGGCCTCCACCCCGCCGATGCCCTTGAGCCATTCGAGCGTAAACATGCAAACAAGAATAGGTAAGGTGGGCGGTGTATTGTACAGGGATTCCCCTTCTATATGCGTGTTATAATTGAAGTACTTGGGAAGCTTCTTTTTAATGCCCTGCGCAAATTCCTTCTTGATGATTACCACCGTAACACCCGATGGCCCGAGATTTTTCTGCGCGCCCGCGTATATCAGGTCGAAAGCACCTGTATCAACCGGCCGGGAAAAAATATCGCTGCTCATGTCACAAACCAACGGAATGGGTGAATCCGGCCAGGCTTTCAACTGCGTTCCATGAATGGTTTCATTGCTGGTGATATGCAAATAGTCACAATCCGCGGGAATGTCGTACCCTTTTGGCTGGTAATTGAAGTTCTTGTCCGCAGAGGAGGCCACCACCACGACCTCGCCCGCCGTCTTCGCCTCCTTGATGGCCTTCACGCTCCAGGCGCCCGCCTCCACATAAGCGGCCTTGCCGTTCAGGAAGTTCATGGGGATCATGGCAAACTGACCACTGGCGCCACCCTGCAGCAACAGGATTTCATGCGTATCCGGTACCTTCAGCAGTTCCCGCGTCAGTGACCTGGTCCGGTCCATTACAGCGGCGAACTCCTTGCTTCGGTGGGATATCTCCATGGCTCCCATACCGATACCGTTAAAATCATAAAGGGCCTCCTGGGTTTTCCGGATGGCCTCTTCCGGCAGTACGCCGGGGCCGGCGCCGAAGTTGTGTTTTCTCATGGTCCAATAAGGTTAGATACCTGACGAAATTAAGAATTTAAGGAAGAAAATGCCGGCTTTTGATGGGGTAAGGGACCGGTCTCCCCACCGGTTAATCCTTAAAATCAGGACGATAAAAGCATTCTTTCCAAACACCGGTAATTAATGACTGCCCGTGTTCGAATGTCTGCCGCTTCCACTGCCACCTGTTATTAAAGCGCAAGGCTATTCCTTCCCCTTCTGGTCCTGCAGCGGCCTGTAAAACTCCTTGTTCCGGATTTTCTCCGCGTCCGGGTTCGTCCGGGTGCCGGTGCGGTTCCGCGGTTCGATGTTCGTCATCAGCTTCCATTTGTTCCGGCTGAGGCGGAAGGCGTCGTAGGTAAAATCAGGCCCGTAGCTCGGGTAATGCCCGGCCAGGGATGAGTCAGGCGGCGATAAATGATCGAACATGATCATCCGGTCGCCCGGTTCATACCGGAGTGTCATCATGGCACGCGGGTGATACTCGAACAGGATCCGGTACCGCCTGCCGAAATCCGTTTCAAAGACAGGCTTGCCGAATACAGCTTTACCTTTATCGACAGACAAAGCCTCGATGACTTTCATGTTGGATTCAGGCTGCCTGCGCCATCCCAGCAACGTGTAATAGGGTTTGCGCCTGTCCTTAACCGTGATGATGTCGTAGTACAATGCGCCTATCCAGCTGGTGTAATCGTATGCCCGCTTTTCCGCTTCATTGCGTTGCAGCGGAGCCTCCTTCAGCCCGAGTGTGGTTACGTATTCCGTTTTGGGATCGTGCGCCTGGATGAACCCGTGATAGGCAAAGATCCCGTCACGCGAAGGCAACAGCCAAGTGTATACCCTTATCCTGCCGTCGGAGGAAGATAAAACGGACAGGTTCGTTACCGCAGAAAAATCTAAGTCATAGGATCCGCTGGTCAACAGGATGCTTTCCAGCCGGGTTTTAAACCTGTCATGGGCAGCCAAACGCACTGAATCGGTGGAGCCTTTCAAAATACTGTCTCCCAGCACAATAAGCGAACTCAACCGAGGTGATTCCTGGGCCATGGAATGGCATCCTGCCCCCAGCAACAAAAGGAATAAGTGCATGCGTACCATCGGAAAATAACGGTTCACCATGCCGAAAAGTATGGAATCCGGCTAAGGGTACATACCGGTTGAAGAAAAAATTTAAACAATGAATATCTGCAGGAAGTCAGCTGAAAAGGGATACAAGCCAGTTACCAAGCCCGGCGAAAATGGCAATCCACACCAGCCC
>JAHEKC010000049.1:0-2541 GCA_024638565.1 Bacteroidota bacterium | reverse complement strand
GCGATCCCGAACCGCTTGATCCATGGCTTCAGGTTTTTCATCAGGTAGCAATAACCTTGTAGGTCCGGAATGAACTGCTCATGGGAGGCTGCCTGCCCTCTTCTTTCGCTTTGGCCAGATCGGCAAATCCCCTTTTATGCCCTTCAATAAAGGCGGGTGATTTGGTCCATGCCTGAAACTGCTCCTCGTTGTCCCAATGGCTCACGATCAGGTACTCTCCTTTCGCGTCATTTGGTTTCAGCACCTCCATATTCCGGAATCCGGGCATTTTGTCAATGGCTCCGGCCCGGGTGCCGAACAGCTCCTCGAAACGGTTCCTGTAATCTGCATTACAGGAGATATAATTGATGGCTACGAACATAAATATGGTGTTTAAGTGCAAAGATATGAACCTTCCGCTTTTGAGATTGGGCACGAAACTGCAAGCCGTGTATATTACTTTTACGGCAGGATTACAGCACAGGATTTATGGATTTAGAGAAGCGGACCGGACCGTTTATCGAACTTGGAAAGGAGCTCGGGTTACTGGGTGCCAGCGAGGGACACCCGGAGCTGGAGCGTGTAATGCAGGAAGCCATGATACGCAATCCGTGGTTTACCATTGAAAACCAGCGCAGGGCGCTCACTGCCCTCTCCGACATGCTTTCTGAAAAGTCCTTACGGCGATGGCTTGATCGGTATTCATTGGATTCCGACCCCGGCATCAGCGTTGGGGTGGTTATGGCCGGGAATATTCCGGCGGTGGGATTCCACGACCTGCTGTGCGTCTTGCTGTCAGGTCACCGGATACATATGAAGACCGCTTCGGACGATACGGTGCTGATGCGCTGGATAGCCGGGCGGCTGGAAGAGTTCGAGCCCGGCTTGCGCGACCGGATCCGATTCGTGGACAAACCCGGGAAAGCGGATGCCTTTATTGGCACGGGAAGTGACAACAGCGCTCGCTATTTCGAATATTATTTCAGGGGCAAACCCAGCCTAATCCGGCGAAACCGCAATGGTGTAGCGGTCCTCACCGGACAGGAGTCCACGGAGGAACTGGCCGCCCTGGGGGCGGATATATTTTCATATTTCGGGCTCGGGTGCAGGAATGTCGCAAAACTTTTCGTGCCGCATGGCTATGATTTCGACGTGTTCTTTAAGGCCATGCTTCCGTACGCCGGTGTCATCGAACATAACAAGTACGCGAACAACTACGATTATTACAAGTCGGTGTTCCTCATGAACAGCCAGCCTTTCCTTACCAACAATTTCATGATCATCATGGAAGACCAGGGTTACGCTTCTCCCCTTTCCGTGCTTCACTATGAATACTATGACAACGAAAAGGCGCTCGGTGACAAGCTGCGCAACAACCAGGAGAAAATCCAGTGCGTGGTGGGCCATACCGGGATTGCATTCGGCGCCAGCCAGGATCCCATGCCTTGGGATTATGCCGACGGGTGTGACACGATTGCCTTTCTACGGGACATCCCCGCTGGCAGGGGCGGCTGAAAAGCATTATCAACATGACCGTGTTATAAATTCTCCCCGCCGGGCGATCCCGCGCGGCGGAGGCCGGCTACCTTTGGTACATGTCCGCCTTGGAGCCGCGAAAGAACACCTGGCTGATCCTGCTGCCGTACCTGAGCAACAAGTACGTGCTTTGCCTTCTTTTCTTTATCACGTGGATCAGCTTTTTTGACAAGAACAACCTTTTTGTCCAGGCCCGTTACAGGGCGGAGCTGAATGATCTCCGGACAGAACGGAATTACCTGGAAGCGGAGATCGCGCGTAACCAGGCCGACCTGGCCAAGCTAATGAGCGATGCCGGCAACCTGGAGCGGTATGCCCGTGAGAAATTCTACATGAAGAAGCCCAACGAGGATATATATGTAGTGGTGCGGCCGGTACAGCCGCTTGCCGAGTAGCAACGGAAATTCATTCCGGGCATCCCCGTACAGCCGGGTTACTTCTCCCTGGCATTCAACATGCTTCCTGTTTGTGATTATACGCGAATGTGCGTATCTTGTAATCACCTAATCTAACCAATGACCAGGTACACTCGTTTCCTAACTCAAATCCCATGGATCTAAACAGGCTACCCCTCCTGGTGATGGTGCTGACCCTGGCTATTGCACCAGGATGCGAATCAGGCGATGGGGGAAAATCTGCGGGCAATGCCGCGGATAATGATGGCACCCAGGCACGCGAACCGCAGCTATTCACCCTCCTTTCTCCTGAAGAGACAGGCGTCGAGTTCCGGAATTCACTGCCGATCAATCAGCAGTTTAACATTTTCCGGTACGTGAACCTGTTCAGCGGAGGCGGGGTGGCGGCCGGCGATATCAACAATGATGGTTACACGGACCTTTTCATGACTTCCAATACGGAAAGCGACCGGCTGTACCTGAGCCAGGGACTGATGAAGTTCGTGGATGCCACCGCGCATGCGGGGGTTGATGGCGGGATGGGCTGGAGTTCCGGTGTGACCATGGCTGATATTAACGGTGACGGCTTCCTCGATATCTATATATGCAAGATGTTTGATAACGTGGATGA
>JAHEKC010000126.1 GCA_024638565.1 Bacteroidota bacterium | reverse complement strand
GGGAAGCACTGTTGCTGCCGGCCGCTGAACGCCGTGCGACAGCAAGGAATAATCACCACCAACGTGTGCGGCCGGTCCTTAAACCGCCGCCCGTCAGGGATTGAATCAGGCCGCCTTATTTATATCCTCCAGGAATAGCGCGCACGTTCTGCTGACGGAATCCCTGACGGGGATGAACTCAATGTCAAGCGAAGAACGAATTTTGCCGTTCGAGAACTTCACCTTCTTTCCTGCAGACTGGGCTGTTTCACGGGTAATGAGTGGGCGTGCCCCGGTGACGGCACACTTCAGTGCCTCCAGCCGCCAGGCCATCGCGCGAAGGAATGCGTTTGCATGAATCGAAGGCCGCGATTTGCCGAGGCTGTCTGCTACCCAGTCGAAAACCGTGCGGTACGGCAGGTTTTCAGCGATCAGGATGAAACGCTCCCCGCGGATACCCTTCTCGACGAGCGAAGCCATGACCGTTGCCACATCCCGTGCATCGACCCAGCCGGTTGAACCGTCCGAATAGTACGGCAGCCCCTCCCATATCTTCCGGAAAATGGCGTCGCTGCTTCGCTTCCAGTCGCCGGGCCCGAGGATGATGGCGGGGTTGACCACTACGGTACCAAGGCCCTCCGCCATCCCTCTCCAGACCTCTCGTTCTGCCCCATACTTGCTGATGGCATAGTTGGAATTCTCAAGGCCGGCATTCCACGAGTGGCCTTCATGGATGAGCGTCTCAGCCACCGTACGGTCCAGGGTAGCTACTGAACTCATGTGGCAAAGAACGGGGACGCCTTTTGCAAGGCATGTATTCACCACGTTGGCCGTGCCGTCCACGTTAATCTTTTGCATGTCTTGCAGCTCGGCAGGCACAAATGATACGGAGGCTGCACAATGATAAACGGCTTCCGCACCTTCAAAGGCGTCTTCCAGCGAGGGGATGTCCAGAACGTCGGCCGCCACCCATTCAATCTGCTCGAACAGGTGCGGATTCTCGCTGAAAAGCCGGCGGGCAGGTGCCGTGTCCGATGAAGCCCGCCTGAGCGCACGGACACGAAGCCCGCGCCGGCAGAGCTCATAGACGAGGTGCGATCCGGCAAGGCCCGTAGCACCTGTAATCACATGCATATTGTAAAAGTATGGTTTTCGGGATGTCTCCCCGTCGCACCAGTTGAAGGCAAGTGCATATATTCGCGCAAAGGAAAAAATGAATTTCGTCGAGGAATTGCGATGGCGCGGCATGTTGCATGACATCATGCCCGGTACGGAAGATTTGCTTGCCGGCGAAACGGTTAAAGGGTATATCGGTTTCGATCCCACGGCCAATTCGTTGCACGTGGGAACCCTCGTACAGATCATGACGTTGCTGCATTTCCAGCAGTCGGGCCATAAACCCGTCGCGCTGGTGGGCGGGGCCACGGGTATGGTGGGTGATCCTTCCGGCAAGTCGCAGGAACGCAACCTGCTCGACGAGGATACGCTTAAGGGCAATGAGGCCGGCATCAGGCGCCAGTTGGAAAAATTCCTGGACTTCGATTGCGGGGAAAAGTCGGCCGAGATAGTAAACAACTACGACTGGCTGCGCGATTACTCCGTCCTTGCATTCGCCCGGGACGTGGGCAAGCATCTTACCGTTAATTACCTTATGTCGAAAGATTCCGTGAAAACACGCCTGGAATCGGGAATATCATTCACGGAATTCATGTACCAGCTGTTCCAGGGGTTTGACTTTTATTACCTGTGGAAACACCATGATATAAAGCTTCAGCTGGGAGGTTCCGACCAATGGGGAAACATTGTAACAGGCACAGAACTCATCCGGCGCAAGGGTGGGGGCGAAGCCTTCGCGCTCACCACCAACCTCATCAACAAGGCTGACGGAAGTAAGTTCGGGAAGACCGAAAGCGGCAATGTCTGGCTTGACCCGGTACGTACTTCCCCGTACCGCTTCTACCAGTTCTGGCTCAACGCCTCGGATGAAGATGTAGCGGGTTACATCAGGATTTTCACGCTGAAAACCCGTAACGAAATCGAGGCGCTGGAAAAGGAACATGCCGCCGCACCCCATTTGCGGGTCCTGCAGAAGGCGCTGGCGCTGGACATCACCACCCGGGTACATTCGCGGAAAGAAACCGAAGCGGCAGTGGAAGCATCGGGCATCCTGTTCGACAAGACGGCCACGGAGAAACTGAGGACCCTTAGCGAAAAGATGCTGCTCGAAATCATGGACGGGGTACCGCATGCCGATGTGGACCGCGATGCTTTTTCCGAAGGCTTAAACCTCACCGAGCTGCTGACCGGTAAAACCAGCATCTTCCCCTCGAAAGGGGAAGCACGCAAGATGATACAGGCCGGTGGCGTAAGCATCAACAAGCGCAAGGTGAATGACGCAAACTTTTCAGTCATGGCCGATGAGCTGCTCAACGGCAGCTACCTGATTATCCAGAAAGGCAAGAAAAACTACTTCCTGGTAAGGGCCAGGTAACAGCCTTTTTAAGCCTTCCCTGCTGGAGTTAGCGCAAATCACTGCATATCAGGCTATAAATTATCTTTACAGGGCAACCGGCTGGTATGCTTTTCGTATCAGTATAAAGTATGTCCGGAATCTATCCATACAGACACCTCAGGCTTCCACTTCTCGTGGCGGCTCTTGCCATGGCATCCTGCGCATCAGAGGAGCTGGAGCCTGGTGGTACACCGGCATCGAAGCCTACCGTGGGATTTTCGATGAACATAAACGGTTATGTGGCGCCTTCACAGGTGACCTTTACCAATTTGTCAGGAAATGCCACGGGGTATAGCTGGGATTTCGGCGACGGCACCACCAGCACACAGACAAACCCCGTACATATATACACCGCGGGTGGCACCTATTCGATCAAGCTGATCGCTACCAATGCGCAGGCTTCCAATACAGCGGGTAAAACGATTACCATCCAGCCTGCTTATACATCCTGCAAACTTCAGCGCGTCATTATTGAGGATGTTCCCCTGACAAAGACCGGTGGCCTTTCATGGGATCCTACTTCCGACGGAGATTTCAGGGTGGAAGTGCGGTACAGGAACGATACCCAGGCACTTGCCTCCACACTTACGATCACAAATGTCACGGCCGGACAGCTTCCGCTGGCTTATGATTTCAGCCCGGCGTTTCCCTTTCCCGCGTTTAACCAGGAATATGATGTCCTGGTTCTTGACGACGATACCCCGGACCCCGATGAAATCGTGGGAGGATATTTTTTCAGGCTGTCGGATGCCACTACGGTAAGCTATCATTACCCAGACACCATGTTGCTGTTCCAGCAGGGATCCGACCTGCGCATGCAGTTGTTGCTGGACTGGGGATACTAGTCTGTTCAGGAGTCCTTCTTCCGGGACCTGTGCTGCAGGTACCAGCCGATACCTACCACGATCAACGCAGAATAGCCGAAAACCGTCATAAATGAAAGCCACGTTTGTTCACTGAACTGGCCCCACCTCATGTAGAAGATCATGGCGGACAATAGCATGCCGAAAAGGAGGGAAAAGATGGTCAGCGTAAGACGGCGGCGATTGGTCATGGAAATGGCATATGGCTACGGCAAAAGTATGAAAGCGGGTACTATGAAGGCTGAAGGCCCGGAGATTGTGGGTCATTCGGCCATCAGGTTGCATCCCCTGAGGTCACTGTAGTCGAACCGGCCCAGGACTTCAAACGAGCCATCTTCATGCATCCTGCCCAGGTCCTGCGTTTCGATAAAGGCGCAGGAATTCAGGTTTGCCAGATCAGTAATATTGATCCCGCCTGTCATGCCGGTGCCTACAGCCATTGCCGGGTCGTTCACATCCCGGGTGAAAACCCGCATCCAGCGCGGGGCACGAAATATGCCACGGCCCGTGGACCATGCCTGGGACAGGAGCTCGGTCATGCCGTACTCGGAATACACGGTTTGAAGACCCAGGGCGCCGGCCAGGCGCGCATGCACCTCTTCACGGATCATTTCACGCCGACGGCCTTTCATCCCGCCCGTTTCCACTACAATCGCCTGGGCGCCATTCATCCAGGGACCCAGGTGGGCAAAGGCTTCCGCGAAGTCGACCAGGGCCCAGGTAACCCCGATGAGGATGAACGGCTCACCCGCGTCGATGACACGCTGTATCGCATCGGCCAGGGCCTCGTGCCTGCCCTGGAAAAACCCGCCCGGGCCCTGTCGCGCTTTCTCCATGAGCCGGTCCGCCATGTAGACAAGCGAAGAACTTTCGGCAGCATCCTCCTCACGGGGCATGAGAGCGAAGAGGTGATAACGGTCCGGGTTACCGAAAACGGATAAAAACCCCGTTTCCAGGCTCTGGTGATAGATGTCGGGATCAGTGACGATATGCCTGCTCCGGTTGCTTTGGGTGGTGCCGCTGCTGAGGAATCTGAGTGTCTTGCCACTGCCTGACCCTGTCCGGCGTGTCAGCACATCATGCGTCCGGAAGAACCGGATGGGCAGATGTGGAATGGATTCCAATGAACGGACCTGGCCGGGCAGGATGCCACGAACCTCCAAATACCTGCGGTATACCTCGTTGTGAATGCTTTGAATCCTGAACACCTCCATCGCCGTCTCTTCGAACGGGAGGCCGGGGTCAAAAAGCGCTGTGTGGGAAATTCTGACGGTCATCCTGTTTCAGGCTGGTTCATAGCCCGTTTTACCGCAACTCACTAACTTTGCGCAAGCGGGCACATGCCCGCAAATGTTATAAATAAAGTCAGATGAAGCAAACTGCCGTGGCTCTCGTGTTCGCCCTTGCGATCGTAGTGTTTGCCATTCAGAATTCCGGAAACGTAAATGTGGGATTCCTGTTTTGGAGATTAAACTGTTCATTGGCTTTGTTGTTGATCATAGTACTGATGATCGGCATCTTCACAGGGATGCTGGTGGCAGCCTCCGGCCAGCGAAAGAAGAACGTCGCCTTGCGCGCGGCGGAAAAACGGGTCGCGAAGCTGGAGCGTCGGCTGGCGGACAGGCAAACGCGGGAAACCAATGGAAAGTAAAACGCAAAAACCCTTCGAAGTATACGCGGAATCCACACCCAACCCTGCGGCCATGAAGTTTGTGGTCAACCGGATGCTGCTCGCGGAAGGCGTGGTGGAGTATTTCAACAGAAAGGAGGCTCTTGACTGCCCGCTGGCCCTGCAGCTGTTCGATTTTTCAGGCGTTAAATCCGTTTTTATCACGGCAAACTTTGTTACCATCACGAAGGATGAGCAACTGGACTGGTATGACATCATGCCAGTACTTCGGGAAGCAGTCCGGGGCTTCTTCGTGAACGGGGGCCGGCTTTTCCTGCGGAATCCGCTTGCGGATCATGAAGCGCCACCAGGCGCTGCCGGGGGCGATACGTCCCCGGGTGGCATTAAGGAAAAAATCATCGGAATGCTGGACGAATATGTCCGGCCTGCGGTGGAGCAGGATGGCGGGGCGATCCATTTCCAGGATTACCAGGATGGCGTGGTTACCCTGCTACTGAAGGGCTCCTGCAGCGGTTGCCCCTCCTCCATGGTGACCCTGAAGGGTGGCATCGAGAACCTGCTGAAGAAAATGGTCCCGGAAGTAAAGGAAGTGCGCGCCGTAGAAGCCTGAGGCTTGCATGCCCAGCCATATTTTCTTACTTTTAACGGTTAATTCCCGTGTTTTTGATATTATATGATGGTGGAGACAAGTTGGGTGCTGAAGCCGAAAGGCAATGAAGAGCTGGTCAGTAAGCTCTCACGGGAACTGAATATTAATCCGATTCTTTCCACCCTGCTCGTTCAGCGGGGAATCAAAACTTTCGACGAAGCAAAGGCTTTCTTCCGCCCCTCGCTGGACATGCTCCACGACCCGTTCCTGATGAAGGATATGGATAAAGCTGTCTCGCGGATTGAACAGGCCGTTCAGCAAGGGGAAAAGATTCTCGTGTACGGTGACTACGATGTGGACGGTACGTCTGCCGTAGCGCTTGTGTACCTTTTTCTGAAAGGCATCCATGACCGGCTCGACTATTACATTCCTGACCGGTACG
>JAHEKC010000048.1 GCA_024638565.1 Bacteroidota bacterium | reverse complement strand
TTGTCAAACAGGGCCTGCGCCTTGTCGTCGGCCAGGCGTGCCAGGTCCACGGAAGCTTCGGGGCCGCCGCTCTCGGCACGGGCCCATACCACGCCCGTGGTGATGTAGTTCACCGCGCCGGGCTGGAGGGTAAAAGGTCCGGCTGTTTGCAGGAACCGCCGGTCGGCAGGTGCGTTGCCGGCAGTCACTTCCGTCCATGGCTGGCCGGGGAACTGCGGGTCGGTATCGCCCGGGAACATGAAATTACATACCGGGTTGTTCGGGTCACGCCCGTCACCGCCATAGGTGATCGGCAGCCCGTCGAGCCAGATGCCCTGCAGGTAATTGTAAAAATCCTGAAATCCGTCCGGGTTGCCGTCAGGCGTACTGTTGATATTGTTATAGTAAACGAATTTCGACATGATGATCAGCTCTGGAACGATGCTGTCGCTGACGGTAGTCGTATCGTTATTGATATCGATATAATAGGTACAGTCCACGCAGCCGTCGCGGTCATTGTCCACGCCGTCACCCAGGTCGCCCTGCGGGCCCTGGAAGAAGTCCACGCCCACGGCAGGCGGGTTCATGCCATAGCCACCGGTACCTTCATCATCAGCATCACCGTTGTAGCAATAGCCCAATCCGCGGCCCACGTCGCAGCCCACGTAATCATCAAGATAGTTGCCAAGGTCGGGGTCCACCCATTGTCCAAAATAAGTCTGCTTGAGCACCGACTTTGACCTGTTGATGATCTTGTACTGGTAAAAGGTCATATCGTTGATCTCGTCGTTTGACTTGAACCCGAATGCCTGTGCCCGGATCTCCATGCCAATGGGCTGGGATGAAGTCTCAGAGTGGTTGTCACCCACGTCATTGAAGACCCACCAAAGCGTCTTGTCGCCGAACAGGTATTCCTGGCATACGGTCCGTTCAAAGGACGTATTGGGTATGGTGTCGGAGGGGTATTCATTAGGGCTGACCAGGTACCGGGGGTAGTCACCGTCGAGGTAATTATAGATACCGTCGCCGTTCACATCCTCAAAGGGCGCCAGGTAGAAGCCCTCGTTTGCGGCGGAATTGCCGTTGCCGGGCCACTCCTTGATCACCTTGGTGGCGCTGCCGGGATCCTCGATGAAATCCTGTACTTCTTCCTTGGTGATGATATAATGCTTGTCAAAATCAATACACCGGGAGGCGGTGATCGTCGCATTGGACGTATCGATAGGGCCACCCCAGAAGTCGTTACCCGTCTGCCGGTAAGTCTGGCAGGCCGTCAGGATCTGGTTGCTCTGGTCCAGTCCGCCAATCCACAGGGCACCGGCAAATAGCGAGTGCTTGTTGCTGTTGATCGGGATCTCGTACTTGGCATTGTCCAGGTCCCACCAGAGGTCACCACCCACCTGGATGGTCGTCCGGACATTATTGATGTCCAGGTCGTTTTGCGATGTAGTGGGTGAACATCCGGCTGCCAGCGGGGAGGGTGTATTAGAACCCTTGGGATTTCCGCTGCCTGGCACATTCTTATGGGCCATGGCAACAGATCCACAGAAAGCCAGCAGGAGTATCAAAGCCGTCTTTAAATGCAAGTTAGTTTTCATGGAATTAAATATTAAAAAGTTCGTCATAGCTTTTCTTTTTTTCAGGAACATCAGAAATCAATCTGCAAGCCGAGCCTCATTCGTCGCGGAAGGCTGTAATTGTTGGGATGAACCACCTTCATGGCATACTGGTCGAGGTAAGGCTGCTGCTGCACCAATGGCAGGCCGTTGACATAATCCTGGCCCGCGGCGGAGGCGACATAACCGTCGTCATCCGGCACGCCTGTAGCCGCATATACATTGATCACGTTCTGCGTGTTGAGCAGATTCAGCACCGCGAAATACACATTGAAGGTCAGCCCGCGCTTATTCTGGTCAGCAGGCTTAAGCTCGAATTCCTTGTTCACCCTCAGGTTGATCCGGTACTGCCATGGAAGCCTGGAGCCATTCACGGAACCTGAAAGCACACCGGCGCCGATCTGCTGCAGACCAATGTTGCCGGCCTGGTTGGTGATGTCGCGGTTGGCGGAATAGGGCGTTCCCGAGTTCACCTTGAATTCCACATTCGCGCCGAAATTCGACAGGAAGGGCTTGTCGAACAGCATGGGGCCGTTGTAGTTCTTGCCGGACCCGTAGCGGTAGTCCATCACCGCCACGAATACGTGCCGTTGGTCGAAATCCAGCGGGGTCAGGCTGCGCAGGTTCGGCAGGCCGTTGTTCAGGAGCTTATTCGCGGCTGCATCACTTGAACCGGTACCTTCAGCGAACTGAAGTGTATAGCTGAGGTTCAGCCTTACGTTGCCGGTACGGCGAAGGTCATATGAGAACACCAGGCCTTTCACGGTACCGAAGTCAATATTGCCGTAGGTCAGATACGTGTTCGGGTAGGCGAACGGACGCTGGATCTGCTGGATCTGGTTACGCAGCTCCCTGTAGAACGCGGAAATGCTCATCGCGGAGCTCTTGCTGAGCGTTTGCTTGAAACCGATTTCGTAGTCGGTCGTCTGCTCGGGTTCGAGTGCGGGGTTGTTCAGAAGCGGCCCCTGTACCTGGTCCAGGTAGAAATAATCCGTGGGATCCATGCGCAGCCTTGCGGGCGGGCGCTGGGTCAGTACATCGTAGTGTGCGAAGAACTGCGCTTCATCTGAGATCGGGAATGAAAATGCGATGCGGGGCATCACCGATATCTGCGGCTCGTAGTCCTTAAAGCTTTTATCGGGGTCGAAATCACTTTCGCGGATGGCTCCCGGAGTGGCATCCGCAGGGTCAGCGAGCCAGGGGAAGATCCGCGTCGACGAGCTGATCTGTGCAAGTACCGTGGGGTCATTTACGATATCTCCGTCGGCATCGTACCAGGTATCCCCGTCGCGATAACCGATGATCTCATCCTGATTGGGGTTGTTGATGTCCTTGACATAAGGCACGAAGTCATCCCCGATGCTGGAGGGACGGTTGTCGATGTTGATCTGACCGGCTGTCAGCGGTTCGTACAGCAGGTACGGGTCACGAAGCACCTTCTGGTTGGCGTCGAACCGGTCGATACGCACACCGATGTTAAATATCAGGTCATTGATGGCGAACTTGTCCTGGATGTAGCCGGCCATATATATAGGCCTGAAGGCATCCACCGGACGGGTAAAGTTACCATCCCCGTCCACATCCGTAAAGAAGTCATTAAATGAAACGGCGCCGCTGGATTTCTCACCTGTGTAGTCATATCCATAATAACCCACGAATGCGTTCCCGTCGTTGAGAAGCTCATCAGCAGTGAAAAGGTCGAGCGAATAAACGTCCTTGTCATAAGAATCGATGTCGACGTAGTCAAGCTCGGAAAGCCCCAGTTTTTCACGTACTTTCTGGTAGAACCCGGGTCGGCCCAGCTCGTCGGTATTGATATAGCTCGTTGTCCAGATCAGGGTGTCACCCATCAGGACGGAGTCTGAGGCATCGAAGCGCCAGTTGAAGTTGGCCAGGCCCCTCATGAGCGGCCAGAGGCCCCGCGGGTTAATCCCGTAAAGGCTCTCCACACGCTGTTCGTATTCGAAACCCACCATGAAATTATGGTTCTTGATGTCTGCGGAAGCCGTGAATTTAGCGGTATACTGTTGCTGCTCGACAGTCTGGTAGAGGTTAAACACCTGCCCGAAGGGATTCCAGATCCCGTACACGCTGGTTCCGGCAGACCCGTTACCGAGGGCATTGTTCGTCAACACCTGGTTGAGGTTGGTCACCTGCCCGTTGGCGAAGTTGTAATACTGCTGGGTATACGCCTGCCCTTCCAGGTTCACGTCGCCGGGCTGGAAGGAATACAGGGAGTCAACCCAGCCTGTCTGGATGGCACGAACGGTATCCCCGTCGACCACGCCAAAGAAGAAACCGTCCGGAACCCGCACATAAGCGTTCGAACGGTGCTGGGTAAACCGGCCGATATAACCGTAATCGAAAAGTCTGTCTTCGTGCAGGTCGTCCTGCCGTACCTGGTCGAACCGTGAATAGTCGAACTGGATGGTATAATAAGCGTTGCTCAGCAGGGAGGCGGATTTATCCTTATCCAGGGCCTGGTTGAATTTCTGGGTAAACCTGAAATATCCGTTGGCATTCGTCTGGATGCGCTGCTGGTTATGGTCAAAATTGAACAGCGCGTTATTCCAGCTGAAATCACGCGCGTCGCGTCGGTCGTAATTACCCCCGATGGCGAAGCTGATATTTTCCCAGGGTGCTATATCGAGCCGGCCGTTCACCCGCCAGCTAGTCCTGGCATAATTGGCTTTGGCATTGGCTTCCTCCACCTCGTTAAAGGTGATGTTCTGGGCCCGGGGTTCGAGGATCAGCCCGTTGGCGGAAAGCTGCAGTGGGTTGTCCCTGAGTTCATCAAGCACCCCGTCTTTCAGCTTATAGACACCCACCGCGGAAGGATCCGGATCCTTTTCACGCTGGTATTCACCGGCAATGAAAAAACCGGCGACACTGCGCCGGCCGTTTTCCGTTTCCCTTGTCATGATGGGCCCCGACGCGTTGATGGCGGCCAGGTTATACCCGTAGTCGTCAAAAAGTTCGGAAGTCACGAATTCACCTCCCACGGCATACTGATCGGATGGACCTTTGGTCGAGATCACGATCACACCTCCCGTGTTTTCCCCGTACTGCGCTTCCTGCCCGCCTGTCTTGACGGTGATCTGGTCGATACTGGATTGCGGCAATCGGGCACTACCCCTGATCCGCACACCATCCACGATATAGTCAGTAGCATTGGATCGTGAGCCACGGATGTTAAGGGCATCACCCTCGTCCTCCTGTACGATCCCTACTGAGGTGGCCGCCACGGAATTCACATTTCTGGAGGGCGCTGCCTCGATCTGCTCGGAGGTGATGGTCTGCTGCGTACTTGTCTGTCCCTTGTCGATAAGCGGAACGGAGTAAGCCTCGATCACCACCTCATCGATTTTAACAACGCCTTCTTCCAGCCTGATATCCTGGAATGTGATCTTATCAGTGGAGACGAGGACACCGGAAACCTGTCCCGACTTGTACCCTACAAAGGTCGCCCTGATATCGTATGTACCCGGCTTAAGTGGTTTGATGTTAAAGTTCCCGTCAATGTCGGTCTGGGCCCCGCCCACCTGGTTGCCGTTACTCTCCGCTACCACGTTGGCGAAAGGCAATGGCTCGCCAGTACTTTTATTCAGGACTTTCCCTTTAATTGACCCTGTCTGTTGCGCAATGGCGGCTGTACACCAAAAGGCAATAAAGAACAGTCCGATGCATAATTTTCTTAACATAGGGTTTATGGATTTGGGTTAAACTTGAAAATTCAGGCGCGTAAATGTATAAACTTTTGACTTTATACCACCACATTATGTGATTTTTTTACATAAATATTACCTAGCAATCAGTGAGTTATCTAAGAAATGACATGCCCCTGACGCAGGCTCAAAAATCAGGTCTTTTCAAAATAGCATCGTAGACAACGGCCATCCTCAGATCGAAGTTTCCGGCATCTACATTCCAGCCGTCATCGCCATTACCGGATACGGCCGGGACATGGTCCGATTCATCGTTCATCCTGGCATAGTAGGCGGCCACCTTTTCTGCTTCCGTGGATCCCGCATCGAATGTATAGGCTGCCTCCTGCGGTTTCGGACCGCCAGTTGCCGGTATGCCGGATTCATGGGGAGTGTCAAATTCACCGACAACGGGCGGGTTGTACCCGGGAACGGTCTCTTCAGCCGTGCTTGAGACAGGGGCGGGTTGCATGGTCCCTGGAATGGCTGCCTCCTTCGGGGCCGGATCCGAAAATGGATCCTGGATCTCGTCAAAAGGCTCGGCCGGTGCCGGACCCTGGTCCGCCCCAGGACGGTTTTGTTTGACCTTTCTGTAGTTCCGCGCAAAAAGCCAAACCAGCGTGGCCAGGATATACAGGATGATCTCGAGATCGTTCACCCGCCAAAGGTAGTGCAATCCGGAAGCAGGGATCCGCTTCCGGTCGCGGCAGGTTTTTCAACAGGTCCTGAATCATAAAAAGATTTTAACAGCCCTCATTTTCACGCAATAACATGCTATTTAAATCTATTTTTGCCTCACATATTCCCATTTGCATGAGACTTAAGACGATTGAGATCAAAGGCTTCAAAAGTTTCGGTGACCGGGTGGTCATCCATTTTGACAAGGGTACCACATCCATTGTAGGGCCAAATGGATCGGGAAAATCCAATGTGGTGGATGCACTCCGATGGGTGCTTGGAGAACAGAAAACGCGCATGCTGCGGTCGGAGAAAATGGAGAACATCATTTTTAACGGCACACGGACACGCAAGCCAGCCAACCTGGCTGAAGTTGCCCTTACGTTCGAGAACACCAAGAACATCCTTCCGGTTGAGTATGCCACGGTCACCATTACACGAAAGCTGTATCGAAGCGGCGACAGCGAATATTACCTGAACGGCACGCAATGCCGGCTCAAGGACATCACGGACCTTTTCATGGACACGGGTGTGGGGCCCGATTCATACTCCATCATCGAACTGAAAATGGTAGAGGAGTTGCTGAACGAACGGAATGACACGGTGAAGCTGCTCATGGAGGAGGCCGCCGGCATTACCAAGTACAAGCTTAGAAAGCGCCAGACCATGAGCAGGCTTGAGGAGACTGAAGCCGACCTGAACCGCGTGAACGACCTGCTGCTGGAGATTGAAAAAAGCATGAAGCAGCTTGAAGCGCAGGCCCGCAGGGTTGACCGCTTTAACCGCCTGAAGGAGAAGTACCGGGCAACGGGTATCCGTGTAGGCATCTTGTCGCTTGCCTCCTACCGGGAGAATATGCAGCGGCTTTCACAAAAGGAAAGCCTCATGAAGGATGACAAGGTGGAATTGCATGCCAAAGCGTCGGCACTTGAAGCCGACCTTGAAAAGCTGAAGCTCAAAAGCGTCGATAAAGAGAAATCGCTTTCAGATGCGCAGAAAGGCCTTAATGAGAAGCTAATCGCCATCACGAAACTGGAGAATGAAAATAATTCCAATGAGGAAAAGCTCCGATACATTGATGAAAAACGAAATGAAATCAACGCCCAGATCGAAAAAGACAGGGAGGTGGAGACGGACCTTAACAACGCCATCGAAGAACTCAATTCGGACAAGATGGCCGAACAGGCACGCCATGACCTGGCTATTGCCAGGCTGAATGAACTCAAGGAGGAAGCCGACACCTGCAAGCAAGCTTATGACACCGTCCTGGGTGAAGCCAATGAGTTGAGCGGAAAGCTGAACCAGGTTCGCCAGCAGCTTAACGAGTTTGAAACCATGCGGGCCGTAAACGAAACGAAAACCGCAGCGCTTACCGACGAGATTTCCAGGTTGTCACGCCAGGCGGACACCAGCGAGGAAAATCTGCGCGACGCCAGCGGTGCCCTTGAAAGATTGCAGCCTGAAATGCAGGATCGGGAAGCGGGCGTACAGGCCCTCCAACAGAAGCTTCAGCTGCTCGGAGACAGGATCCGTACCGAACGGCAACTTGGGCAGGAGCTGAACACACGACTGGCCGACACCTCCAGGAAGGCGGATGCCAGTGCGAATGAGTATGAGCTCACCCGGAACATGATCGAGCAGATGGAAGGCTATCCGGAATCAATCCGTTATCTCCGGAAGCAAAGCGGACGCTATGAAAGCCTCCCGCTGCTTTCAGATCTTATCCGTTGCGAGGACCGTTACCGGACCGCCATCGAAAATTTCCTGGAACCGGTATTGAATCACTTCGTCGTGGAAACGCGCCGTGAAGCCTGGGAGGCCATGCAATTGCTCCGCGAGCAGGGCAAGGGACGCGCCAGCTTTTTCGTGCTTGACGCACTTCCGGCAGCGCCGGCCCCGCAATACGAAGACCTTGACGGTTGTGTCGGAGCGCTTGACATCGCCGAGTTCAAAACCAGGTATACCGGGTTGTTCAGCGAGTTGCTTGGACATGTGTATATAACCGGCAAGGAACATCTGGACGAAGTCGATATTCCGGAATCAGGCAGGTTCATCCTGCTCTCCGAAAATGGCCATTACCTGAAACAACGATATGTGTTAAGCGGCGGTTCAGCCGTGAAATCCGCGCAACGGACAGGTAAACTTCGCAACCTGGAGCATCTCGAAAAGCAGATGGCTGACTACAGGGCCGGGATCGCATCGCTCCAGGAAGAGATCGCTGGCAATTCGCAGCTGCAAACAGAATTGGAAACGGAAAAAGAAGGGCTTGACAGGGAGTTGAATGAGCGAACGGCAGAGCTGCAACGAACAGCTTCCGCCGTGACCGCTGCTGAGACCAATAAATCACACCTTGACCAGTCCCTGTCCTCGCTACGTCAGAACATGGACCAGTTGCGTGAACAGGTTTCCCTGCTGGAAAAAGGCGTGGATGTCGAAAAATTCAACCAGGAGCAGATTGATTCGCTGCGCAGGGAACTCGAGACGCTGACTGCCGCCAATGACACGGCGCAGGCTGAAAGAACCCGCAAGCAGGATGAGCTCAACGAAAAATCCAGTGCGCTCAATGCGCAGCAGATCGAAGTATTGCAGCTGCAGAATAAAATTCAGAATATTATCAGGGATACCGGTTACAAGAGCGCCCAGATCCGGGATATCGAGCAAAGTCGCGAAGCCGGAATGAAGGAAACAACCGACCTGGATGATAGGGCCGGGGAAACAAAGGCCCTGCGGGATTCGACAGCCGAAAAACTCCAGTCGATGATCCAGGATAAACTCGCTTCCGAAAAAGCGCTTAACCATCAGGAAGATGAGTATTACCAGCTCAAGGGCAATATCGACCGCGAGGAAAAGAACATTTCGGAATTGAGGCAGAAACGAGAGCAAACGGATGTTATCCTCCGTGAAATCCATGATGAACTGGGTGAGCTAAAGATCAGGATCAATTCCGCCAATGAACGGTTGCGGATTGAATTCAGCGTTTCTCCGGAAGAGATCGAACGCCATGCCGCGGATTCACCGGCCTCCGGTGAGGGCGGGTCTGAAGAATCAACGTCGGACTCGACCGGTGATGGTGAAGCAGAAAGCCTGGATACACTGCGCGAATCCGCGGAGAAGCTTCGGTTGAAGATCGAACAATTCGGCGCCATCAATCCCATGGCGCTTGAATCATTTAACGAGGTGAAGGCAAGACATGAGTTCATCACCAAAGAAAAAGCAGACCTGGTGGAAGCCAGCGAATCTCTCATGCAAACCATTTCCGAGATTGAACAGACCGCGCGTGAAAAGTTCCTCGAGGCATTCGAGCAGGTACGCATGCACTTTATCCGTGTCTTCCGGTCGCTTTTCAGCGAGGAGGATGACTGCAACCTTGTCCTGACCAACCCGGAAAATCCACTGGAATCGGATATTCATATCTTGGCCAAGCCCAAGGGAAAACGCCCCATCTCCATTCACCAGCTGTCCGGTGGTGAAAAGTCCCTTACGGCGACAGCCCTGCTGTTTGGGATATACCTGCTCAAGCCCTCGCCGTTCTGCGTACTTGACGAGGTGGATGCCCCGCTGGATGACGCCAACATCGAAAAGTTCAACCGCATTATTCGCAAATTTTCCGAACAATCGCAATTCATCGTCATCACCCACAACAAGCGCACCATGGCCGCCACTGACATCATGTACGGGATTACCATGGCGGAGATGGGCGTCACCCAGGTGGTGCCCGTGGACCTTCAGGAATTCGAAGCCGTTTGATTTAACGGCCTGCCCGCATGCTCAAAAACGGGCGGGCCTCGTACGGGTCTTGGCTTTGAGACCGGCGGAACTGCCTGCCAGTCCGAGATAATAGGCGCGTGTCATGCGGATGTACTCCGCGGAAAACCCGCCGTCCCCGTTCCGCACGCACATTTCATTCTCTTCCACCTGCGATTCTTCAAACCCGTACTGCATGAGCAGTCGCTTGTCTGTTCCTCCCGGCTTGGTCTTTACCCTGGTGAGGCGTTGCAGGTACAGGTTGCGCTTCAGCGCCATTTCCCTGAACAGCCGCCCTTCCCTGCCAGGGAGGATCAGGCTGAAACTTCCGGATGGCCTGAGCAGCCGGCAAACCCCGTCGGCAAGGTCGGCAAACGACAGACCCGTTCCCGTATGCCGGGCAATACTGCGTGCCCTTGAAGGCGGTTGAAAGGCATCCATATAAAACGGAGGGTTGCTCACGATCAGGTCATACAGGTTTCCGGATACCAGGCTGTAGTGTTGAAACGAATCATGGATGCCATGCGTGCGGTCAGCCCAGGGGCTGGCTGAAAAATTCGCTACCGCCTGACGGAATGCATTTTCATCAAGCTCAACAGCGTCGATTGAACCTTCAAAACGCTGGGCCAGCATAAGCGCGATCAGGCCGGTACCGGTACCGATATCAAGAATACGGACAGAGGGGCGGGGGGCAACCCAGGCGCCCAGCAACACACCGTCCGTTCCCACCTTCATCGCACAGCGGTCCTGCGCTATATCAAATTGCCGGAAATGGAAAACAGGATCATGCATAAATTCCCGTTGCAGGATAAATATAGCAAATAACCAGACTAATTGAACGGACCCTGCATCCGGGTGGTTCAGGAATATAATTCCCACAACCCGTCTGGGAGCGTGACATACAATATCCTGCCGTCCCTGTCGATCCTGTCAAGGAATTCAGGAACCAGGGGTACCAGGATTTCCCGCTCCCCTTCCACCACGCGGGCCAGGTCATGGCCGGGTGTTTCCATAACACCTTTGAATTGTCCGATGTGCCCGTGTGTGCTGTCGTGCACATCGTAGCCAAATGCCTCGTGCAGGTAAAAACGGTTCGTGCCGGGATCCGGCAGCATGTCCAGCGGAAGGAAGAGGTCACAGCCCCTGAGGGGCTCAGCCGTTTCCAGGTCTTCCACCCCAGATAGCTTCAGAAAGGCCTTCTGGCCGGTTTTCAGGTCGCAGGATTGAACGGCATAAGGGGAAAGGCCGCCCGGCATATCAATCCAGACGGTACCGATCGAACCATACTGTTGGGGTTCGTCACTGTCAATTTCACAAACAAGGGTACCCCTGATGCCATGGGTGCTGGTTATGCGTCCCAGCCGAAAGCAATCCTTCTTCTCCATGCCGGAGGGAATTGTACTGCAGGAGCAGGATAAAAGCGGCTACTTTTCTTTCTTGCCGGCGTCGCCGGTATCAGGTGCCTTCTTTTCAGCCTTGGGGGCCGGCGCGGCGTCACTGGCGGGTGCCGCTCCGCCGGATTCAGGCGCAGCCTCACCGGAGGGTTCACTTTTTTCCGGGGCTTTCGCCGCGGCAGGCGCTTCAGCGGCAGGGGCGGTTTCTTCAGCCTGTTCAGCAGGCGCCGTATCTTCGGTGGCTTCAACGGCTACCTCCCCGGTGGCTTCAGCGGCCGCCTTTTTGGCATCCGCTTCCAGTTTTTCCATTTCAGCAAGGCGCTTGGCCGTTACGCGTTCCGCAATTTTCTCGCGAGCCTTCGTCTCATCGGCCAGCCGGTGGCTTTGCTCTTCCTTGCGCTTGTTCATGACCTCATCGGTCTTCTTGCTAACGGCAAGATTTTTCTGCTCAAGCCATGCGTTGAAACGCGTGTCGGCCTCTTCAGTGGAAAGTGCTTTCTTCCTGACCCCGTCATCAAGATGCTTCCTGTATAGGACGCCCTTGTAGGAAAGAATGGCGCGACAAGTATCTGACGCCTGTGCACCCTTACCCAGCCATTGCAGGGCCTTGTTGTCATCCAGTTCAATGGTGGCCGGATTTGTCAGAGGGTTATAAATTCCAATCTTTTCAATGAATTTACCGTCCCTCGGAGCACGCGCATCTGCCACCACGATGTGATAATAAGCCTGGTGCTTTTTACCAAATCGCTGTAATCTGATTTTTACGGACATTAATCTAGTTTTTAATGATTTAACAGGGCCCCTGATCTCCGCATCAGGGGGGCGCAAAGATGAGGAAAATATTCGGATTTCCACAACATGAAACGGCTCCACCAGGGACAACCCGCCTTCAATTATTGCATTCTATCCTTATGATTATCAATATTTTACGTGATAGTAAGTTTATCGGCGCGAAGCCCCGCCACACGTCTATTCTGAATAATTGCTGAACTTTGGTGCCCTGTCGTCACAAGGGACCAGCCCGGTATTTTTATTGCTGCTCCCCGTAAAACAACCCACCATGAACAGATCCGTTTTATTCCTTGCCATGCTGCTGCTTCTTACCGCCTGTTCCAGCGTACCGCTGACGAACCGCAAGCAGCTGAACCTGCTTCCTGAAAGCGAAATGATTGCCATGAGCCTGACGAGCTATAGGGAATTCCTGCAGCAGAACCCGCCCGTTTCCACCACGAACAACCAGGCGCTTATGGTAAGGAGCGTGGGGATCAAGATCTCCGCCGCAGTGGATACTTACATGCGGCAGCATAAGATGGCGGACCGGATCAAGGGTTACCAATGGGAATTCAATACGGTTCAGAACGACCAGGCCAATGCATGGTGCATGCCTGGCGGAAAAATCGTGGTGTATACGGGTTTACTGCCGATCACACGGGACGAGGCGGGCCTTGCCTTCGTGATGGGCCATGAGGTGGCGCATGCCATCGCCAGGCATGGCAATGAGCGCATGAGCCAGTTGCTGGTCACGGAAATGGGCGGCATTGCGCTGGACGTGGCCCTTGCCAACAAGAACGCGCAAACCCGCGCCTTGTTCAGGACTGCCTACGGCGTGGGAGCTGCCGTGGGTGCCATTCTCCCCTACTCCAGGTTGCATGAAACCGAATCTGACAAGCTTGGCCTTATTTTCATGGCGATGGCCGGTTACGACCCGCATGCCGCTGTCGGGGTATGGGAGCGATTTGCGGAAGCAAAGGGAGGCAAAGGTCCGCCCGAGATCCTCAGCACACACCCGAACGACCAGACGCGCATTCAGAACCTGAAAGCTTTTATGCCCAAGGCGCTTAAGTATTACAAGCCCTGAATCAGTCTGTTGGCTGGGTTCCTGTGACGGAATCGAATGCGTGCATGAATCCAAGATCCCCAGGAAACGGGTCAGCCTTCAAATTTTTCCAGTCGCAGGATACTGCCGTCAAAAACGGCGTAGGTGCAATGCGTCAGCCAATCGCCAAGGTTGACATAGCGGGATTTTTCACCAATCTTCATATCCAACGGCAAATGCCGGTGGCCGAAAATGAAAAAATCCACGTCATGTGCAGCCAGGTATTCTTTTGCGAACAACACCAGGTATTCGCGGTCATCACCCTTGTATGTCGCATCGTATGTTCCCGTGGCTATCCTGCTGCGACGGCTCCAGTACCTGGCCAGCCCGATTCCGAAATTCGGATGCAGCCGGGCAAAAAGCCACTGGCATACGCTGCTTGAAAATACGGCCTTGATAAACTTGTACCCCCGGTCACCCGGTCCAAGTGCATCCCCGTGCCCGAGGTAAAATACCTTTCCGCCCAGGTTTACCTGTACCGGCTCCCGGTACAGCTTTACGCCCAGTTCCCGGGGAAGGTAGTCGAAAATCCACATGTCATGGTTGCCGGTAAAATAGTGAAGCGTAATACCGGAATCAGATAGCTCCGCGAGCTTACCCAGAAGCCTTACATACCCCCGCGGGACGGCATACCGGTATTCAAACCAGAAATCAAATACATCGCCCATCAGGTATATGTCCGACGCATCTCTTCTTACCGCCTCCAGCCATCGCACCACCTTTTTTTCGCGTTCAAGGCTGGACTTTTCATCAGGGATGCCCAGGTGAAAGTCTGATATGAAATATGTCTTCCGGTTATCCTGCAATGCCCGTTGGTATCGTGCTGATGGTAAAGATGAAATTATTTCCCAATAATATCATTACTATTTGAACGCCTGGTCCCGCAGCCTGAACGGGTTCATCCCTTCCAGGCTGAACAGGAACCGGATCTGGTTCGCGAAGGAACTTTCCTGGAGTTCCAACGCTTCTTTAATGTCTGCGGATTTGACCAACGGCACATGCACTTCCAGAACACCGGGGAGGAGCTTGACCGACACCCCCGCGTCGTATACGATTTTCTGCCTTTCAAACCTGTCGTCCCAGGCACCGCTATAGCTGCCGACATCAAAGAAAAGACTTACCGGAATCCGTCCCGGAAAGTCTGCCTCCAGGTTCATGAAGGCAATCCATTCATCACTCGAGCCCACGGCGGACAGGATCCTGAAGCCGCCTCCGCTGTTCATGAGCTGCTGCGACCAGATTCCGCTGGTTTCGCTCCGTCCCAGGAAGGTCCCTGCATAGAGGTAGTCATAATATCCCGGGTTCGACGAAAGCCGCAGGTTGAACAGCGGGTTATTCGTGTCATGGTGCAAAAATGCTTCCATCCCCCCCCTGATTGAAATGCCCTTTTCCCCGTCCCGATAGGAAAATATGTACCTTCCTGCTGCCCTGCCTTTCACGAAACCTTCCCCGCGTTCCATCCTTGCGGTTACCTGGTAAGGGTCAAGCTTCCTTTCATTCCGGTGCCTGAACGTCAGAAACTGATACGATCGGAATTGATTTTCCTTCCTGACCTGCACCCCGTCGTACAGGGACTCATCCTGCCATGTACTTACATTCCCCAGCTCCAGGTAACTGCGCTTGTGCGCTGCATGGTCTTTTGAACGAAAAACAAACCTGGCTGCAGCCGGCTGTGACACGTAACGCCAGAATACCGTTTCGGAATCAGCAAACCGCACCCTTGCATAGTCATAGGCATAATGTTTCACGGAAGCCGACAGGTCGATATGATGGAAAGGTGATGCCCGGAAGTAGATGGTCCATGTCATTCCCGCGCTGCCCACCACATCTCCCGTGCGCGGTGCGAACATTGGTGCAATCATGAACTCGAAATCACGGTTAGGTATGAATTTATTGTAGAGGGCAAAGCCTGCCATGGTTTTGTTGTAGTTGTTCCATCCGGCAACAGGCACTACATACCACTGCGGACGCTCCGTGTCAAAGCCCCCGAAGAAGCGGATGGCGGGAAGTTTCCAGGTTTTGAACGGCCCCCGTGTCCGGGCCTCGTTATCGTACCTGTTACGTTCCGGCAATAGGCGGCCCGGATCAAGCGTTACCCGGTCTGCCCTTCCGCCAATGAATACCTTGTGCATGCCGGAAAAACCCTCGATCCACCTGGTTTGCACGCTATCCCCCTCATGGATGGCCACCACGGTTCCTTAAAGTGACTTCATAGCCATCACGACCGTCTTTTCCCGCTTTTCTTTTGACGGCCCGGACCCGGTAAGCCGTTCCTGCGCTGTCCGCCAGTAGCCCGTGAAAAAACCAATCCAGGTCCTGGCCGGAGACCGATTCGAAAACGGCTTCCAGGTCCTCCGGGCCCGGGTGCCTGAACTTCCAGGCTTCAAAATACCGTTGCATACAGGAATCGAACAGTTCCGTTCCCAGGTACGCACGCAGGCAGTCGAAGAGCAATGCCCCCCTGGTGTATACATCCAGCCCATAGTTGATGGGCGTGTAATCCGCGGCCGGCAGGTTCGGTGCCTGGCTTCGCCGGGTCCGAAGGCGTACAAGGCTGGCAACCGTCCAGTCATCCCTGGGACGGGAATCAGGTTCAACGATCCACGGGGCCAGGTTTCCCAGTCCGAAAAGGCGGTGCTGGTGATCGGTTTCGGTTTCAGCATGCTTCCATTCAAAGTATCGAAGTTCATAATACGAATTGATGCCTTCGTCCATCCAGGGGTGGTCGCGTTCGTTGGATCCGAGGATCCCGTAGAACCAGTTATGTCCCACCTCGTGCACGATCACTTCTTCGAGCAGGTATGCATTTGGCGGCGTGCTGATTACCGTAATGCCGGGGTATTCCATCCCGGTGCCTGCGCCAATCATCCCTTCCACCACGGTACACTGGTCATAGGGATACTCGCCTACCTGCTCCGAATAGAATTCAATGGCGTTATCCAGGTAGGAAACTGCCTGCTCCCATTCTTTGGCGTTCTTTTCCAGATACAGCACCCACGTGGTCACCTCACGGCCTGAGTTGAGCTGAACGCTGCCTTTGCGGACCTTGTACCGTTTGTCGGCAAACCAGGCAAAATCATGCACCCTGTCCTGGCGGAAAGTGACGGTTTTCATCTTGGCGGCGGATGCCGGAAACTTGATTCCCCCTTCCTTTCCAGTCATCAATGCACGGCGATCCATGAACGCCGCATCTTCCCGGGAAACGCGGTTACCGGTCGCGCCAATCACATAGTTTTCCGGAAGGGTGATATGAACCTCGAAAGAGCCGAATTCGCCGTAAAACTCTCCCAGGTGAAGGTATGGCATCGCATGCCATCCTTCCTGGTCGTACACGGCCGGTTTAGGAAACCATTGGCTGATGAAGTAAGCCTGGCCGTCATGTCCAAGCCGGGAGTATCTGGCATGTGGCAGCTTCACCCGGAACGGCGTGGTGACCACCAGGCTGTCGCCGGGCGGTAACGGCCCGGCAAGCACCAGCTTGCAGATGTCCGCATGCAGGGAATCAGCCACATGGGAGGCAGGCATGCCATTTACCCGGAATGCCAGGCCGCTGATGGCACCGCGCAGGCTGTCAGGGGCAAAGTACAGCGCCACATTACGTTGCTGAACCTGTTGCCTGACCAGTGCACTGGTATTTTCGCTGTATGCATTCGGCCACAAGTGGAAATACAGCTCATGAAGGGTGTCAGGAGAACGGTTTACGTAAGAGAGTTCCAGTTTCCCGTCGAGCGTATGTGAAACGTCATTGAGGGTAACCTCGATCTTGTACCTGACCTCCTGCTGGAAATAGCTGCCGGAGGCCTGCAGGTTAACAAGGCAGAAAAAGCAAATGAGGGCTCCAGCCTTCATCCGGTCAGGACCTAGGCCACCTCCTTTTCCCGGTTGACCATCTCCATCATCTGAACGAACTCATCGAACAGGTAGCGTGCGTCATCCGGACCCGGTGCCGATTCCGGGTGGTATTGTACGGAAAAAGCCCGTTTGTTCACAAACCTGACTCCTTCCACTGTTTGGTCGTTGAGGTTCACGTGTGTGATCTCGATATCAGGTGATTCTTCCAGTTCTTCCGAACTAACCGAAAAGCCGTGGTTCTGGGAGGTTACTTCACACTTTCCGGTGACCAGGTTTTTAACGGGGTGATTGATTCCGCGATGTCCGTTGAACATCTTATAGGTCCGCATCCCACAAGCTTCGGCCATCAGCTGATGCCCCAGGCAGATCCCGAATGTGGGGATGTTGGCGTCCATGATTTCCTTCACTGTTCGCACCACCTCGGGCATGGCGGCCGGGTCTCCGGGTCCGTTGGAGACAAGGTATCCGTCAGGCTCCCACATTTGCATCTCAGCATAGGTGGCGTTATGGGGATACACCTTGACCTGGCAACCCCGTTCCGCAAGGCATCGGAGGATATTGCGCTTGACGCCGACGTCGATAACGGCTACTTTCAGCGGGGCTTCTTCCGCCCCGAACTGGTAAGGCTCCCGGGTGGACACCCTTGACGCCAGTTCGAGACCAGCCATGGATGGCACGTTATCCAGGATGGACTTCAGTTCGTCCAGGGGTTTCTGTTCTGTAGAGATAAGCGCATTCATGGCCCCCTTGTGCCTGATGTGCTGGACAAGTGCCCGTGTATCCACATCAGAAATCACGACTGTCTGCTGTTCCACGAACCAGTCCTGGATATTGGCTTTTGCCTGCAGTCTCGAGAAATGACTGCTGAAGTTGCGGCATACCAGCCCGGCGATCTTGATCGAATCCGATTCGGATTCCTCCCCGCGGATTCCATAGTTCCCAATATGGACATTGGTGGCCACGAGAAGCTGCCCGAAATAGGACGGATCGGTAAAAACCTCCTGGTAGCCCGTCATCCCGGTATTGAAGCAAACTTCCCCGGTGGCGGTGCCGTATTTCCCGGCCGATTTGCCATGGAATACAGCCCCGTCCGCTAGCAGCAGAATCGCCGGTGATCGTTCGAAGTATTTCATATCAGGTAAGCAATTCCTGTTTCCCGTTGGTCACGGGATTACAAATTAATCGATATTATTTCATAAAAAAGGGATAAAGCGTTCACCCTATCCCTTTCATAATATTTTTCCTCAATGATGATATACCTATTCCTTTTCATCCTTTCCTTCATCGCCCGCACTCTTCTCACCTTTTGCCTCTTTTTCAGGTTCCTGCGCCTTGGCCGATGGTTCCTCCGCACCGGCGGCCTGGGTACTTTTCTTCCTTCCACGGCTCCTCCTGGTGGTGCGTGCCTTCTTGGCAGGACCTTTTTCCTGTGTATAGACGGTATTGAAATCAACCAGTTCCATCATACACATTTCCGCGGCGTCTCCCGGACGGCTGCCGGTGCGTATGATACGCGTATAACCACCCGGCCGGTCTCCTACTTTTGACGCCACTTCACGGAAAAGCTCCGTAACGGCATACTTGTCCTGCAGCGACCTGAAAACCTCCCGGCGGCTATGCGTACTATCCGACTTGGATTTTGTGATCAGCGGCTCCACATACTTGCGAAGTGCTTTTGCCTTTGCCAACGTGGTATTGATTCGCTTATGAAGGATGAGCGAAGAAGCCATATTGGACAGCATGGCCCTGCGGTGCTCCATGGTCCTGCCCAGGTGATTGTCTTTTTTGCCGTGCCTCATGGTAAACTGATGTTCAGATTTCGAAGTTCAAGGATCAGGTTAACTATCGACCTTATTCCTTTTCAAGTTTATATTTTGATACATTCATCCCGAATGAAAGATTCTTGCTGCGGACCAGTTCCTCAAGCTCTGTCAGCGACTTCTTTCCAAAGTTCCGGAATTTCAGCAGGTCAGACTTCGAGAACGACACGAGATCACCAAGCGTTTCCACGTCGGCGGCCTTCAGGCAGTTTAGCGCCCTGACGGAAAGGTCCATATCGACAAGCTTGGTCTTAAGAAGCTGACGCATATGAAGCGAATTCTCGTCCAATTCCTCCACGGGTGTTTTGGGTTTGGTTTCCAGCGTGATCTTCTCATCCGAGAACAGCATGAAATGATGGATCAGGATTTCTGCTGCTTCCTTCAGCGCCTCCTTGGGATGGATGGAACCGTCTGAGGAAATTTCGATTACCAGTTTTTCATAGTCGGTCTTTTGTTCAACCCTGAAATCCTCGATAAAATACTTCACGTTTTTCACCGGGGTGAAAATGGAGTCAATGGGAACGGTTCCCACGGGTAATTCTTCGGATTTATTCTCTTCGGACGGCCTGTAGCCCCTGCCTTTATCGATGGTGATGTCAAGTTGCAGCTTAACGTCTCCCTCCATGTTGCAGATCACGTGATCCGGGTTGAGCACCTGGAAGGCAGAAGTATGCTTGGCAATATCGCCCGCTGTAAACTGATTCTTGCCGTTTATGGTGACCGTTACCTTTTCCATATCCTGCGATTCGATCTGTTTCTTGAACCGAACCTGCTTCAGGTTCAGGATCACCTCGGTGATATCCTCCACCACTCCCTTGATCGTGGAAAACTCATGGTCTATCCCGCCGATCTTGACATTGGTAATGGCATGTCCTTCGAGTGAATTCAGCAGCACTCTTCTCAGGGCGTTCCCGACGGTAATTCCATAACCCGGTTCGAGGGGACGAAACTCGAACTGCCCGAAAGTCTCGTTCGAATGATTCATCACTACCTTGTCCGGTTTTTGAAAATCTAAGATGGCCATATGTTATCGTTATTGAATTGTTAGTTTTATGAAAGAATGCCCAGTTGATGTATTCTTACTTGGAATACAGTTCAACGATGAGCTGTTCCTTGATGTTTTCCGTGATCTCTTCCCTCATCGGGGGATTGATGAACTTACCGGTCATCTTGCCCTCGTCCCATTCAAGCCAGGCGTACTTGTTGCCCCGGTTTTTCAGGGATTCAAGGATGGCCTCCAGCGCACGTGACCGCTCCCGCACTGCAATCAGGTCCCCGGATCGCAGCACAAAGGATGGGATGTTCACCACGCGGCCGTTAACGGTGACATGCTTGTGGGACACCAGTTGCCTGGCAGCGGCTCTGCTCGGGGCAATCCCCAGCCTGAATACCGTATTGTCCAGCCTGGATTCGATCAACTGCAGCAAGTTGGTTCCGGTAACGCCCTCCTTACGGGAGGCCTTGTTGAAGGTCTTGGCGAACTGCCGTTCGAGGATACCATACATGTATTTCACCTTCTGCTTTTCAGCCAGCTGTGTGGCATATTCCGATTGCTTGGATCGCTTCTTGGAAAATCCGTGCTGACCCGGTGGATAATTCTTCTTATCGAAATACTTATCCGGGCCGTATATAGGTTCCCTGAACTTCCTGGCGATCTTGGTAGTCGGTCCTGTGTATCTTGCCATGTGTATAATCTGTTTCTGAACTTATTTGCTGTTAGATTCTCCTCCTCTTGGGCGGCCGGCATCCGTTATGCGGCATCGGGGTGCGGTCCACGATTTCGGTTACCTCGATGCCTGTACTGTGCAGGGTGCGGATGGCTGACTCCCGGCCCGCTCCCGGGCCCTTCACGAACACTTTCACTTTGCGAAGCCCAAGGTCGTAGGCGGTCTTGGCACAATCGCCGGCTGCCAGCTGCGCTGCGTAAGGGGTATTCTTCTTGGAACCCTTGAAACCCATTTTACCGGCTGAAGCCCACGCGATCACCTGCCCGTTGGTATTGGTCAGGCTGATGATAATGTTGTTGAACGTGGCGCTGATATGAGCTTCCCCAACGGACTCGACCTTAACCACCCGTTTCTTGGAGGACTTTCCGGACTTGGATGATTTGCCGGCCTTTGCGGAAGCCTGTGTTGCCTGTTTTGCCATAGTTTCTTGTCTGTAGTTCCGGGCCCGGCCCGGATCCTGTTCTTTACTTGGTTACTTTCTTCTTGTTGGCTACCGTTTTCCTTTTCCCTTTCCGGGTACGGCAGTTATTCTTGGTTTTCTGGCCACGCACGGGCAGGCCCTGGCGGTGCCGGGTACCCCTGTAGCAACCGATATCCAGCAGCCGCTTGATGTTCAGCTGCACCTCGGAACGCAGGGCACCTTCCACCTTGAACTCATCCGTAACAATACCCCGGATCCGGGTTAGCTCATCGTCATTCCATTCATCGACCTTCTTGTTCCAATCGACCTCAGCCCTGGTCAGAATTTCCTGCGCGGTGTTCCGGCCTACCCCAAAGATATAGGTAAGGCCAATTTCACCTCTTTTGTTTTTCGGTAAATCAATACCAGCAATTCGTGCCATGTAATATCGTTTTACAGCAGATTCAATAAGGCATTAGCCCTGCCTTTGCTTGAACCGCGGATTTTTCTTGTTAATAACATACAGCCTGCCTTTTCGCCTAACGATCTTGCAGTCTGAGCTTCGCTTCTTTAATGACGGCTTGACTTTCATATTATCACGTTTTCAGGCCCTTTCAGGCGATTCATTCATTTGTTTACTTGTAACGAAAGGTGATGCGTCCCTTCGTTAAATCATATGGTGACATTTCCACCTTTACCCGGTCACCGGGTAATATTTTAATGTAATGCATTCTCATCTTGCCCGAGATATGCGCGATGATCTCGTGCCCGTTCTCCAACTCCACCCTAAAAGTGGCATTTGACAATGCCTCCTTAATGGTGCCGTCCTGTTCTATGGATGGTTGTTTCGCCAATTCAGTAATATGTTGAATTCAGGTACTCGTTATTCCTTTCGGCGGCCTCAATTTCTCCGAATGATGACAGGACGTCACATCCGGATTCGGTGATCGCCACCATATGTTCATAGTGCCCCGAGGGCAACTCATCAGCGGCCATGATCGTCCATCCGTCCTCCAGCGTCTTAACCTCCTTCTTACCCTGGTTGATCATGGGTTCAATGGCTATGACCATTCCCGCTTTCAGCTGGGTGCCCGAACCTTTCTTGCCGTAATTGGGCACCTCTGGTTTCTCGTGCAGGTACCTTCCGACACCATGTCCCACCAGCTCTCTCACGATGCCGTAGCCGAATTGCTGGGCATGCGCCTGAACCGCGGCTCCAATGTCACCGATCCGGTTCCCGGGCCTGCACTCCGCGATCGCCTTTGTCAGGCTTTCACGTGTGATCTTCAGGAGCGTCAGGGTTTCTTCCGGCACTCCTTTCAGCGCGAAGGTATAGGCTGAATCGCCTATATACCTGTTCAACACCACCCCGCAGTCAATAGACACCACATCACTCTCCAGGATTACCCGGTCACCGGGTATGCCGTGAACGACTTCTGCGTTTACCGATATGCAGAGCGAAGCGGGGAATCCCTTGTATCCCTTGAATGCAGGTTCAGCGCCATGGCTTCTGATAAACGCTTCGGCAGCCTCATCGATCTTCGCCGTGGTAATCCCCGGTGCGATCAGGCCTGCCACATGGGCAAGCGTTTTTCCAACAAGTAAAGAACTCTCTCGTATTAACTCAATCTCGTCTTTCGACTTGATAATGATCCCCACAATTACTCCGGGTTATATAATTATACCGGGGCGCCAACTGCCGCCCGTCCTTTAATGCGTCCTGATTTCATCAATCCATCGTAATGCCGCATAAGCAAATGACTTTCAATCTGCTGCAGCGTATCCAGGATAACGCCAATCATAATGAGCAAAGACGTTCCCCCGTAAAAGGAAGCGAAATTGCTGTTGACGCCTGCCAGGTTTGCAAACGTGGGCATGATACCCACCAATGCCAGAAATATGGAACCCGGCAACGTGATCTTCGACATGACGTCGTCAATGAAATTTGCGGTTTGCCTGCCGGGTTTGACCCCGGGTATGAAGCCGCCGTTCTTTTTCATATCCTCGGCCATTTGTTTCGGATTCACTGCAATGGCCGTATAGAAGTATGTGAATAATATGATCAGTATGGCAAACGTGATATTATATGCCGGACTGTAGAAATCGGTCATGGAAGCCGCAAATCCCTGCCAGGCTTCCGACTCCGGGAAGAACTGTGCCACCGTAGCCGGGATGAACATGATAGCCTGTGCGAATACGATGGGCATCACACCCGCGGCATTCACCTTGAGGGGTATATACTGCCGCACCCCACCATATTGCTTGTTGCCCACGATCTTTTTCGCGAACTGCACCGGGATCTTGCGTGTCCCCTGCACCAGCAGGATGACCGCGGTGACCACCAGAAAGAGCGCCACGATTTCGATCAGGAAAGCCACCAGGCCCCCGCCCTCGTTCAGCCTTGACAGGAATTCATCCCGGAAGGCAAAGGGCAGGCGTGCGATGATTCCGATCATGATCAGCAGGGAAATTCCGTTCCCGAGTCCCTTTTCCGTGATCCTTTCACCCAGCCACATGACAAACAGCGTACCTGCCGTAAGCAGCAGGATGGATGTAAACCAGAACATTCCCACGGAAACCAGTTCCGGATGCGTATAGCAAACGATGGCATCCTTAACCTGTGAACGGAGGTTCACCAGGTATCCCGGGGCCTGCCCAAGCACCACCAGTACGGTCAGGTAGCGGGTGATCTGGTTCAGTCTCTTCCGACCACTTTCCCCTTCCTTTTGCATCCGCTGGAAATAGGGAACAGCAATGCTCAGCAGCTGGATGACGATGGATGCCGAGATATAGGGCATGATGCCCAGCGCGAATATGGATGCCTGCGAAAAGGCTCCGCCGGCAAACATATCCAGCAACCCTAGAATTCCGCCTTCTGTCTGGTCCTGCAGCGCGGCCAGCTGTGTATGGTCCACGCCCGGCAACACCACGTGGGCGCCCAGCCGGTAAATGAGGATAAAGAACAGCGTATTCGCAATCCGCGTTCGCAGATCGTCGATCTTGAAGATGTTCCGTATGGTGCTGATCAGGTTCTTCATTTACGAGATGATTTCAGCTGTTCCTCCTGCTTTCTCTATTGCCGCTTTGGCGGAA
>JAHEKC010000125.1 GCA_024638565.1 Bacteroidota bacterium | reverse complement strand
CTTGAAAGCAACAGCTATTGGTTCAAATTCAGAAGCCAGGTCATTAATCACCTGTTGTCACGATGGAAGCCCGCCGATAATGTCATATTTGATATCGGTGGCGGCAACGGTTATGTTGCAAAATGCCTGCAGGATGAAGGTGTTTGCGCGGTCCTGCTCGAGCCTGGAATAGAAGGAATAAAAAACGCCATTGGCAGGGGAGTGAAGCATGTCCTGCATGGCACCTTTGCCGATGCCCGATTTCATGAAAATTCACTGCCCGCTTCAGGCTTGTTTGATGTGCTTGAACATATTGAAGACGACAAAGGCTTTCTGCGGGAAATATACGATGTCACCATGCCGGGAGGAAATATTTACCTGACAGTACCTGCCTACCGTTTTCTCTGGTCGCCTGAAGATGAGTTCGGGGGACATTTCCGGCGCTACACGGTGAAATCACTTTCTGCCGTACTCAGTGATGCCGGGTTCCGGACCGTGTACAGCAGTTACTTCTTTACCCTGCTGCCATTGCCTGTCTGGCTGGCCAGAACGCTGCCTTACAAACTGCGCCTGAGAAAGTCATTCAATTTAAAGCAGGCCAGCCGGGACCACGGCAACAGGATCCTGGAAATGCTGATTAAGCTCACCTCCCAATATGAATCCCGTTCCATCAGGAAAGCCCATCGCATTCCTTTCGGTGCTTCCGTGATGGCCGTAGGACAAAAGCCCGAATGAAAATCGGATTCAATAAACCCTATTTTACAGGCAAGGAGGCGGGATATATCCGGGAAGCCGTTGAATCCATGAAGATCAGCGGCGACGGAATGTTCACCCGCAAGTGCCATGCGTTCTTCGAAAAGAAATACGGCTTCCGCAAGTGCCTGCTGACGACTTCCTGCACGGATGCGCTTGAAATGGCCGCCATCCTGCTGGATATCCGGCCCGGTGATGAGGTCATCGCACCCTCCTTTACTTTTTCATCTACGGTGAATGCCTTTATTCTTCGTGGCGCAAAGGTCGTGTTCACTGACAGCCGGCCTGACCACCCGGGAATGGACGAAGGGGCGGTCGGGGCGCTGGTGACACCCAGGACTAAATGTATAGTCGCGGTGCATTATGCCGGCGTCGCCTGTGATATGGATACCCTCCGTGCCATCGCGGAGAAGCACAAACTGTCCATCGTGGAGGATGCAGCCCAGTCCATGGATGCATGCTTCAAGGATCAGCCCCTGGGGTCACTTGGTGAGCTCGCGGCTTTTTCATTCCATGAAACAAAGAATATCATCAGCGGTGAAGGCGGCATGCTTGTGGTCAACAACGAACGATTTACCGGCCGTGCCGAAATTATCCGTGAAAAGGGAACCAACCGTTCGGCATTCTTTCGCGGCGAAGTGGATAAATACGGGTGGGTGGATATCGGATCATCCTTCCTCCCATCCGATATCATCGCAGCTGTGCTCTATGCCCAGACGGAAGAACTTGATGCCATCCAGGCCAGGCGCAAAGCCATATGGGAACAATATGACCGGGCCCTCGCTCCGCTGCGTGAGAAGGCACAGGCCAGGCTGCCCTTCCTTCCTGGTTACGCCTCCAACAATGCACATATGTATTACATGGTTTGCGGATCAGGCGAGGAACGTACCAGGCTTATTGCCCATCTCAGAAAAGCAGGCATAATCGCCGTGTTCCATTACCAGTCACTGCACAAGAGTTCGTATTACAGGGATAGACACGACGGACGCGAACTGCCGAACACCGATATTTACTCCGAACGGCTTCTTCGCCTGCCGCTGTTTTACGAGCTCACGGATGAACAGGTAAGCCAGGTCACCTCCCGGGTCCTGGAATTTTACGGACTGGGCTGACGACCATAAGTTGAAAATAAAGACGGGCGGCGGGTTTTCACCCGCCGCCCGTCTTTTGTGTATCACATCAGTATTTGATTACCCTGCGAGTCTCTGCCACCGCATCATCCCGCCTGAAACGGAGAAAATACATTCCCGGTGCAAGCGCTTCGGAATGCAGGGTGTAAGGAGCGTTTGCCTGGTCCAGTGCTACCGACATCACCCAGGCACCGCTTATCGCATAGATGTCGAAGCTATCCATTCCCGGTGCGTGCACCGTCATGGAGCTGGTAAACGGATTGGGCGCCGTCACAATACCGGGCATGGCGTACGATTCGCCTATGCCCACCGTACCCTGAACCTCGATGGTTCCTTTCATCTGGAAACTGGCGTGTGGCTGGCAGACATAATAATGGGTACCCTGGGTCCAGCCAGCTGTGAAGACCATGCCACCCCCGAAACCCACCGAGAATCCACCCGGCAACGCCGTGTTCATGTTGCTTATATAGGTTGACTGGCTCACCTCAACCGCATTGTGGCTGGGGTCAATCTGGAAGTCCACCGTATCGCCGGCAAGGATGGTTGTCATCATGGGTGTGAATGTAAACCCCGAGTTGGAAATGACATGGATCGTACCTTTGCAGATAAATCCTGAGAGCAGGAAAAGGGAAAAGAGTAAGTGTTTCTTCATGGAACAGTGTTTAAAGTTTAAACAAAAATAGACAATTGACGCATTCGCCGTATCGCCGGACAGCGACGGAAAAACGCATTTTATTTTTCAGCGAGAAGGTTAAGTACAACCTTCGCGACAGGCAAAAGATCCGAAAGTGGCTGAATGCCGCCGCCAGGAAGGAAAAGTTCCGCACCGGGCATCTGAACATTGTCTTTTGTGATGACCGGTTCCTTCTCGGGCTTCACAAGCAGTACCTGCACCGCGACACGCTGACGGATATCATTACATTCGACTACGGTGCCGTTCCAGGCAACGCACCCCGCACACTTTATGCTGATGTCTTTATCAGCATCCCCAGGGCCAGGGAAAATGCTATGCTATTCAAAACCAGCCTGCGCAATGAAGTGCACCGGTTGCTGATTCACGGGCTGCTCCACCTGTGCGGCTACAAGGACAAGAAACGGAAGGACCGTGAGCGTATGAAGGCCCGGGAGGACTATTACTTATCTTTGCGCGCGTTTTAATGCAACGCAATTTCATCCATGTTGACTGATTATGACATAGTTGTAGTTGGCGGAGGACATGCGGGCTGTGAGGCTGCCGCTGCTGCCGCCGGTCTCGGTTCACGTGTACTGCTGGTCACCATGAACATGCAGCATATGGCCCAGATGAGTTGCAACCCGGCCATGGGCGGCATAGCTAAAGGTCAGATTATCAGAGAGATAGATGCTATCGGTGGATATAGCGGTATCGTATCAGACCGAAGCATGATCCAGTTCAGGATGCTGAACAAGTCCAAGGGGCCTGCCATGTGGAGTCCACGCAGCCAGAATGACCGTTCCTTGTTTGCACATGAATGGCGCAAGATCCTTGAATCCCTGCCCAGCCTTGATTTCAGGCAGGATACGGTGACATCGCTGATAAAAGAAGGCGATCGGGTAACAGGAGTTCGCACCGCCATGGGATTCAAGATCGGGGCCCGTGCGGTAATCCTTACCAACGGGACCTTCCTTAACGGACTGATCCATATAGGCGAAAAACAGTTTGGCGGTGGCCGGTCCGGGGAACGGGCTTCGCTGGGACTGACTGAATGCCTGCAGGAACTCGGCTTCCGCAGCGGGCGCATGAAGACAGGCACCCCTCCGCGAATCGACGGACGCACAATCGACTATAGCCGGCTCGAAGAACAAAAAGGTGACCAGGAGCCTGGCAGGTTTTCGTTTTCAGGCCTTACTTCCCCCCCATCGCGGCAGCGCAGCTGCCATATCACCTACACCAACCCGGAGGTGCATGAACTGTTGCGTGCCGGCTTTGACCGGTCTCCGATGTTCAATGGGCGCATCCAATCCACGGGGCCGCGGTACTGCCCTTCCATTGAAGATAAGATCGAGCGGTTCGCTGATCGCGACAGGCACCAGCTTTTCATTGAACCGGAAGGCTGGGAAACGGTAGAGGTATACCTGAATGGCTTCTCTTCTTCATTGCCAGAAGAAATTCAGTATCAAGCCCTTAGAAAGGTGGCCGGGTTGGAGAACGCCAAGATGTTCCGGCCGGGGTATGCCATCGAATATGACTATTTCCCACCCGACCAGCTAACCCTATCGCTTGAAACCAAACATATTGAAGGGCTGTTCTTTGCCGGACAGATCAATGGCACCACCGGCTACGAAGAGGCCGGCTGCCAGGGCCTGATGGCAGGTATCAACGCACACCATAAGATCAGCGGCCATGGTCCGTTTATCCTTGAACGCTCGCAGGCTTATATCGGCGTACTTATCGACGACCTTGTGAATAAAGGCACTGATGAACCCTACCGCATGTTTACTTCGCGTGCCGAATTCCGGACTTTGTTGCGTCAGGACAATGCCGATCTCAGGCTTACCCCCCTATCGTACGGATTGGGACTGGCATCACAGCAGCGATTCGACCGAGTAAGGGAAAAGGAAGCCGGTGTTAAGGCCCTGATCGGTTTCTTCAAGTCCACCAATGCCCTGCCAGGGGAAGTCAATGACATGCTGCTGGCAGCAGGTACCAATGCCATAGACAGGAAAGCAAGGCTGTTCAGCCTATTCAGCAGGCCCCAGGTTACCTTCGACATGCTGGCCAAAACTTCGGAAAAGTTAAAAAACCTGCTGGCGCAACAGCGGCAGGATCCGGAGACGGTCAGCCAGGCTGAGATCCAGATGAAGTACGAAGGATATATTGCCAAGGAAAAGGAATTCGTGACCCGAATGGGTCAGATTGAACATACGGCCCTCCACCCCGATTTTGACTATACCGGCGTTAAATCCTTGTCTGCAGAGGCTGTTCAAAAGCTGACTTACCATAAGCCGGGCACATTGGGGCAAGCTTCCAGGATAAGCGGCGTTTCTCCCACAGACATCTCTGTATTAATGGTTTACCTTGGAAGGTAAACAGTTGTTCCACGTGAAACAAGACCGCCTGGAAGAAGTTGATAGCTGTCCTGTGTGCCAAGGGGAGACCTTTGAACCTGCCCTGAAGGCCATCGACCACCTTGTTTCACGTGAAACTTTCAATATCGTGCGCTGCCATACATGTGGTTTGCTCCTTACCACTCCCAGGCCGGTATTGTCAGCTATCTCGGGGTATTACCAATCCGACGATTACATATCGCATAGCAGTTCCTCAAAGGGTATTGTCAACCGGCTCTACCTGCTGGCAAGAAAATATACCCTTCGCAGAAAAACCGGGCTGGTAAAAAAGACCGCGCCTGGCGCTAAATCGTTGCTTGATTACGGGAGCGGCACAGGTGATTTCCTTGCGGCAGCAGGTGAAAGCGGGTACAGGATCACTGGTATTGAACCGGACCAAACGGCCCGGAAGGTGGCAACACGTACCCATGGCCTGGAATTATTAGACCCGGGAGCGCTCCATAGCATGCCAGCTGCATCGTTTGATGTTATAACCCTATGGCATGTACTCGAACACATTCATGAACTGGACCAAACGGTAAAAGCATTCAGCCGCCTGCTCAGGCCGGGTGGTGTTTTGGTAGCGGCAGTCCCGAACGCGTCCTCCATGGATGCATCATGGTACGGACCGGGATGGGCGGCATGGGATGTCCCCAGGCATTTGTACCATTTCACGCTGGAGCCGGTGAAAAAGTTGTTTGCCAATCACCAAATGCAATTCGTAAAAGCAAAGCCCATGTACCTTGACGGATTTTATATTGCCATGCTGAGTGAGAAATACCGCCATTCACCCTGGTGGCTTGTAAAATCGGCATGCACCGGCCTCATGTTCTTTATCCGGTCGGTACTGAGGAAGGATATGGCAAGCGCACGGACATACATTTTTAAAAAATCCGGGCAGGCGGTGACAGGAGCCGTCTAAGCAATGCTGGCTGACCTGAATGCCGGTGTGCGTTTTTAATGAGATCTTCCCTCAGATCGCAAATATGAAAGCCTATTTCAGGTGACCCCTGAAAATACCAATCAGCTCCCCGGCGGTTAAAAACCCGTTCATTCGCCAGACCACCTGCCCGTCCTTGCGCAACATCAGGACTGGTACGCTAGAAATCCGGTAGCGCTCCCTGATGCCCGGATCAGATTCAATATCTATCTTTCTGATTTTCAGTGTATTAC
>JAHEKC010000047.1 GCA_024638565.1 Bacteroidota bacterium | reverse complement strand
ATTTTCAGGACTGCTGGTCGGGGTGGCCACGCTTTGGCTGTTCATGTCCCGCGGGTTCTTCAAGTCTGCACATGTGGCCACTGAAAATATTGCGCTTGTAAGTTTTGCCCTGGCAGGTGGTGTGGTGATGACAGGTTACGGGAACCTGACCATGCTGTTCATCGGGCTCGAAGTGATTTCCATTGCCGCGTATGTACTGGCAGGCAGCGACAAGAAGAACCCGAAGTCCAATGAATCCGCAATCAAGTATTTCATGTTGGGGGCTTTTGCCACTGGTTTCCTGTTGTTCGGTATTGCCCTCTTGTACGGTTCCACCGCTTCGTTCGACCTGCAAAAGATAGGAGAGTGGGTGCTGGCGAACCGGGATCAGCTGCCGACGACATTTTATATTGGTATGGTGCTTGTCATGGGCGGCCTTTGTTTCAAAATTGCCGCAGTGCCGTTTCACTTCTGGGCGCCCGACGTATATGAAGGGGCGCCATCGCCGGTAACGGCATTCATGGCAACCATTATTAAGACGGCCGCATTCGCCGCATTCTACAGGCTGTTTGTATCCTGCTTTGCATTATTGCATGACTGGTGGGCGCCGCTGCTTGCCATCGTATCCGCCATTACCATACTGACCGGTAATATCCTTGCGGTATACCAGTCAAGCCTCAAACGCATGTTGGCCTATTCGAGCATATCACATGCCGGTTATATGCTCATGGCGATCGTGGCGCTGGGTATTTCTTCGCCGGGAGCACTGCTCTATTATGCCACGGCCTATTCACTTGCCAGCCTGGGTATGTTTGCCCTGCTTTACCGGATGCAGGAGAACGAGCAGATCCATGAGCTCAACGGTTATTTTAAATCGCAGCCCCTGAACGCCGGGATCGTCAGCCTTCTTATCCTGTCGATGGCCGGGATACCGCCCGCGGCCGGCTTTATGGGGAAGTATGCCGTTTTCCTGGAGGCTTTCCGCAGCGGGTACGAATGGCTGGTAATGGTGGCCATTGCGGGTTCGCTGATAGGCGTATTTTATTACTTCAAGGTGATCATTGCCATGTTCAAGCCGTCAGGGCTTCCCGGCAATGCGGTGATCCGCGGCCCGGTGCTGAGTCTGCTGCTCCTGGTAACTGGCCTTCTCACGCTTGGCTTCGGGCTCTTTCCGCATCTTTTGCTTGACCTGCTTTGACCCCGGACATAAGGATCAGAAAACTAATTAGTTAAAGGAATTTCTGTTGGTGCGGTGGAATCGCTTTCATGCTGTTAATTAGGGCGCCAAGGCTTTTTTTCATAAATTGGGGCGAGGTTAACTCTTTTTATGCCTGAGGGGCTGGCATTTTCAGGCGATTTTTTATTGAAACCATTGATGCAATCAATCCGGAACGGGGTTGTAATGAGATTCATAACGCCGATTGGGGCATTCTTTTATGCCCTGCGAGGCCTGCTGTTTTCAATCACGGCCCTGGTGATTGTATGTGGCGGTCCCGTTGCGGGGCAGCCTGTGCTGAATTTTTCCCTCTCCGATTACAACGGGTATGAGATCAGTTGCCACGGTTCAAGTGACGGCACGATAGATCTGACGATTTCCGGGGGTACAGCGCCGTTCGATATCCTTTGGAGCACGGGCGATACTACTGAGGACCTGTCCGGCCAGCCCGCCGGTATCTATGACGTCCAGGTGATCGACGCCAATTCCGATACGGCTGATTCACAGGTCCAGCTCAACGAGCCGGACAGCCTGGCACTTACCGTGGATTCGTTGCACCATGCCAACTGTTTCGGTTCAGGTGACGGCGCTATTTACATTGACGCCACGGGTGGCGTGATACCCTACACCTACCTGTGGTCGGAGGGATCCGCCACAGGCGACCTGGTAAACGTGTTGGCCGGCGTGTACACGCTTACGATCACGGATACCAACAATTGTACACAGGTCCTGACAGATTCCATACAGCAGCCCGACTCCCTTGCGTTGGTCTTCACGGCCATTGACGAGAAATGCGACCAGTCCGACGGATCGGTTTCCGGACAGGTGTCGGGCGGCGTCCTTCCATATTCCTACCTGTGGAGTGACAGCTCAACTGACAGCGTGGTGACGGCGCTGGCTGCCGGAACGTATACCCTCACCGTAACAGACGGGAACGGTTGTACAAGAGTCCGCCAGCAGGTGGTTGCCAATATTCCGGGCCCTGCAGTGGGTGTTATATCGAAGACTGATGTGAATTGCGCAGGGGGCAGCGATGGCAGTATCGATGTCACGGTCAGCAACGGCACCATGCCATTTTCCTTCCAGTGGAGTTCAGGAGCGACCATGGAGGATATTGCCGGGTTGACTGCCGGCCCCTACACGATTACGGTAACCGATTTTTATGCCTGTACGGCGACGACCGGGGAATTCGTGGACGAACCGGACTCCATTCAGACGATGCTCTCCGTTACGCATGCCAATGGCTCTATGCATGACGGTAGTATGGAAGCCAGCGTTTCCGGGGGAACGACTCCTTACAGCTACCTCTGGTCGACCGGTGACACCACGGCAGTGATAGACAGTCTCCCTGCAGGATCTTACACCGTGACCATTACCGACGGTCATTCCTGCGTGGATACGAAATCAGGGACGGTCAATGCCATCGCGGCCTGCGACGTCGTGGTGGACTCTACCGTAAACGCATCGTGTTATGGCAGCGCGGACGGCGCCATATACATAACGGTTACAGGAGCGGCCGGACCCGTAACTTTCCTCTGGTCGGATGCAAGCACGGTGGAAGACATTTCCGGGCTGGCGGCAGGGACCTATACGGTTACCATTACGGATACGATTGGATGCATGGCTTCAACGCAGTCAAATGTCCAGCAGCCTGATTCACTTTCCTTATCAGTGAGCATTATGGTTGAAACCTGCGGGGCATCGAACGGTGAACTGACCGCTACGGCAGGAGGGGGTACCCCGGGATATACCTTTGCGTGGTCCACAGGTGCCACCACGCAAACAGTCGCGGGACTTGCGGCGGGCAACTATACGGTTACCGCTACCGATAACCAGGGCTGTACCAAGGCATCATCTGTTGCATTGTCCAACATTGCGAGTCCTGTAATCGCGCTGGACTCTATTAATCATGTCCGGTGTTTCGGGGAAAGCAACGGGGATATTTTCATATCCGTTTCAGGCGGGAGTCCGCCGTTTACGTACCTGTGGTCCAACACCTCGGCCAGCCAGGACCTGCTCAGTGTCACGGCAGGCACTTATACGGTGACCGTAACGGATACGAATGGTTGTGTGGATTCATTGCCTGCCGTGGTAAGTCAGCCTGTGGTCCTGACCCTATCTACAAGCGCGAACAATGAAACCTGCGGCGACGGAAACGGTGACATCACGGCAAGCCCTGCCGGGGGCACGACGCCATACGGGTACCTCTGGTCCGATGCACAGACCACCCAAACGGCCACAGCGTTGGCAGCCGGGACGTTCACGGTAACCGTGACCGATGCCAACGGATGTACAGCCACCAAGAGCCATGTGATCATCAACAACCCCGGCCCCGTGCTGGCCCTGGACTCGGTGAATGACGTCCTGTGTACAGGTGAATCCAACGGTGCGGTATTCATCTCGGTTGCGGGCGGCACCGTACCGCTTACCTACCTGTGGTCCGACGCTTCCACCACCCAGGACCTGGTTGGCGTTGCTTCCGGCGTATATTCAATTACCGTGACGGATATGAACGGCTGTACGGATACCTTGTCCGCATACGTGGACGAGCCCACACCCCTCGGGGCCCTGTTCACCAGCATGAGCTCCACGTGTGGAAATGCGAATGGTTCCGCCACTGCAAATCCCACCGGCGGGGTCACACCGTACATGTTCGCGTGGTCGGATAGCCAGACCAACCAGACCGCCACGAACCTTACGGCGGGCAATTATACCGTAACGGTTACCGACGCCAACGGATGTACCGTATCTGTTTCGGGCGTGGTGGCGGATAGCCCAGGCCCGACCATTACCGTAGATACCGTTGTTAATGTCTCCTGCTTCGGGTTGTCAGACGGAGCGATTCAGCTATCCCTGACCGGTGGTGCGATGAATTTCGGCTACCTCTGGTCTAATGCCGCGACCACGCAGGACCTGACGAACGTCGTTTCAGGAACCTATTCAGTCACCGTGACGGATGCCAATGGCTGTACCGCGACAGTCAGCCGTACGATAGCCCAGCCCACCCAGCTCAATGCCAACACCTCAACGGTCAATGCCACCTGTGGCAATGCGAATGGTTCCGCCTCCGTGAATGGCAGCGGTGGCAACGGGCCGTATACCTACCTGTGGTCTGGTGGCCAAACCACCACGGGCATTTCAGGGCTCGTATCCGGGGTGTACACGGTTACAGTGACCGACGATAATGCCTGCTCGGTGGTCGGCTTTGCCAATGTCAACAATACCAACGGCCCTGCGATTATTGTAGATTCCGTAGTTGATGTACGGTGCTTCGGTCAGAACAACGGGGCCGCTTATATATCCGTATCAGGGGGTACGTCGCCCTACACGTATCTCTGGTCGAACAATGCAACCGCACAGGACCTTTCCTTCGTCTCAAACGGAACTTATACCGTCACGGTAACGGATGCCAATACCTGTACGGCCAACCAGACCGTTGTGGTGGCGCAGCCGCCAAACATCATTGCCGTGGCCTCGAATACAAAATCCACGTGCGGTTTTTCTAACGGGACAGCCACTGTAACTGTGAGCGGGGGCGTGACGCCATACGGCTTTCTGTGGTCGACCGGGGCAACCACCCAGTCCATCACCGGGCTTCCGGCGGCCACCTACACGGTTACCATTACGGATGACAACGGGTGTATCAAGACCAGGATCACCGTTCTCACCAATCAGCCCGACCCGGTCATTACCTTTGATTCTGCCAGCCATGTAAGTTGTTTCGGGCTGGCTGACGGTGCTGTATACATCTCGAAGAGCGGCGGCGCCCCACCGGTGACCTACCAATGGTCCAATGCTTCCAGCCAGCAGGACCTGACCAATGTGGCAGCAGGCACCTATACGGTAACCGTTACGGATCAGAATGGCTGTACGGATTCCTATTCACATGCGGTAACGCAGCCACCTGTTCTGGCTGTTTCAGTAAATACCACCCCGGCCACGTGCGGCAACCCTGATGGTACGGCATCGGCCTCACCTTCCGGTGGTTCCATGCCTTACAGCTACCTGTGGAGCTCCGGCCAGACGACCCTGGGCATTGCGAATGTTTCATCCGGCACCTATACCGTGACTGTAACGGATGACAACCTGTGTTCCGCCAGTGCCTCAGGTGCGGTTACGGATATTCCTGGTCCGTCGGCCCTGGTGGACTCGATTACGCATGTGACCTGTAACGGACTTTCTAATGGAGCCGTATTCGTCACACCTTCCTCGGGCGCGCCGCCATACACCTACTTGTGGACCGGGAGTGTCACCACCCAGGACCTTACGGTGGTGCCTTCAGGGACATACACGCTTACGGTAACGGACAACAACGGTTGTACTTTTTCTCTTAATGCAACCGTGAATGAGCCACCTGTACTTACAGCAGGCATCACGCCAACTTCTTCCACGTGCGGCTTTTCTAATGGTTCGGCAATTGCAACTGTGGGCGGCGGAACTACCCCGTACACCTATGCCTGGAGCGGGGGCCAGACGACACAGTCCGTTAGCGGGCTGTCTGCGGCTATGTATACGGTAACTGTTACTGATAAGAACGGATGCACAGCCAGTGCCAGCGGCACCGTGTCGAACATCAGCGGACCCTCCCTCTCGCTGGACTCAGTGGTCCATGTACTTTGCCACGGTGACAATACGGGAGCCGCTTATGTCTCTAGAACAGGGGGCCAGGCCCCGTTTTCTTACTTATGGTCCAACAGCGCCTCTTCGCAGGACCTGATAAACGTGGTCGCCGGCACCTATACGCTCGTGGTGACCGATGACAATACGTGTGCCGATACCCTTACCGTCAATATCACGCAACCACCGCTGCTGGATGATTCCGTATCAACTAACAGTACGGTCTGCGGCGGATCTTCCGGCAGCGCACAGGTATACCCGTTCGGCGGAACCATGCCATATACGTACCTGTGGTCCACGTCGGCCACCACCCAATTCATTGTCGGCCTGACTGCGGGGGCCTATACCGTGACGGTGACGGATGCGAACGGATGTACCTCCACTTCTGTTGCCGGGGTGGGCAATATTGGCGGTGCTACCATCACTTTGGACTCGATAGTCCTTGTATCCTGCAATGGACTCAGCAACGGGGCTATATATGTTACAGTTTCCGGCGGGACCATGCCGTATACATACCAATGGAACCCGGGTCCCACCACCGAGGATAACGTGAACATTCCCGCCGGAAGCTATACGCTGATTGTCGAAGACGGAAGCGGGTGTTTCAGTTCCCAGTCCTTTACAGTGAACCAGCCTGATACAATTTCCATTTCGGTACAAACGATCAATTCATTGTGCGGGGGACCGAACGGGGCGGCCACTGCTAACGTGTCCGGGGGCACTATGCCTTACAGTTACCTGTGGTCTACCGCTGCCACCACGCAATCGATCAGCGGTTTGGTGCCGGGATCCTATACAGTAACCATTACAGACGTGAACAGCTGCACCAAGGCTGTCAATGCCTCGGTCGGGAATACCCCCGGTCCGTCCATAGGACTGGATTCGATTGTACAGGTTAAATGCAATGGTGATGTGACAGGAGCCATTTACATCTCGGTAAGCGGTACGGCACCACCATTTTCGTACACATGGTCCAACGGAGCCGGAAGCCAGGATAACATCGGAATAGCAGCTGGCACCTATACCGTCACCGTAACCGATGACAACAACTGTACGAAGACTGCCAGCTATACCGTCAGCCAGCCGTCACCGCTTACCAATTTGATTTCGACCACTAATTCCACCTGCGGTGCCGCCAACGGAACGGCAACCTCGCTTGCCGGGGGAGGCGTCAGTCCATACAGCTACCAGTGGTCGGCAGGAGGACAGACAACCGCTACCATCACCAACCTGGTTCCAGGGGCCTATACGGCGACGGTTACGGATGTCAACGGCTGCACGGTTGTCGCTTCCGGGACGGTGGTCTCTACCGGAAGCCCGGTGGTTACTTTCGATTCAGTGTTGCACGTTTCATGCAACGGTGCAGGTGACGGGGCCATTTATGTATCGGTAACCGGCGGACAGGGACCGTATTCGTATAACTGGACACCAGGCGGACTGACCACGCAGGATATCACCTTTCTGACGCCGAACTGCTATCACCTCATCGTGATAGACGCGAACAACTGTATTACACAGGTGGATACGTGCGTGGTGCAGCCTGCAGTGCTCAATGACTCGATCCAGAAGGCAAATGAAACCTGCGACCTGGTTAACGGGTCGATCACTGTATTCCCGTACGGTGGTACCTCACCATACAGCTTTTTGTGGAACACCGGCGCAACCACCCAGAGCCTTGCAGGGCTGTCAGCCGGTACCTATACAGTAACGATTACGGATGACAACAGCTGTACGCGGAATGAAACTATCAACGTGCTGGACCTTTCCGGACCTGTCATCATGGAGGATACGGTTATTCACGTGCGGTGCTTTGGTGAAAGCAACGGGGCCATACAGGTATCCCTTTCAGGCGGATCCGCTCCGTTCACTTATCAATGGTCTCCGGGCGGGCAGACCACCCAGGATATCAGTGGTCTTGTCAGCGGACCTTATATCCTCACCGTGACCGATGACAATAACTGCACGGATGCTCAATCATTCGTCGTCAACCAGCCGACGGCGCTGGAAGACTCCCTGCAGGTGACAGATGCCGTTTGCGGCAATGCCAGCGGATCGGCAACTGTATACGCATATGGCGGAACAGGCCCGTATTCCTATATCTGGTCTTCTGGATCCAATGCCGATACCATACAGAACAAACCACAGGGCTCCTACGTCGTCACCATCACAGACAACAACGGCTGCACGGTGGTGGATACGGCTGCCATTGGCAACATCGGGGGACCGACAGTTGTGCTGGATTCAATCCTTCCCGTGTCCTGTTTCGGTGGAAATGATGGCGGCATTTACATCACGGTGGTCTCGGGGTCAGCCCTCGTTTACAGCTGGTCCAACGGCTTCGGGGGACAGGATAACCTGGGCCTGCAGGCCGGGACCTATACCGTAACAGTTACAGACACCAACAACTGCGTCTCCACCCAGCAATATGTGATCCCGGGGCAGCCGGCCATCACGGACTCCATGGCGGTGATGGATGCGACCTGCGGCCAGAACAACGGGTCCATAACCGTATTTGCCGGTGGCGGGGCCGGCGGATTCAGTTATGTATGGTCCAATGCGGCGACTACACAGGGTATCTCGGGTCTTGTACCCGGGGTTTATACCGTTACCATCACGGATGTCAGCGGGTGTACGCATGTGGCATTGGATTCCGTATTGGCGGCACCGTTGCCGGCGGCATCCATAGGGGCCTTGTCGCCGGTCAGCTGCCACAACGGCACCGACGGATCCATCACCGTCAATGCAGGGAACGGTTTACCCCCGTACAGCTTCCTGTGGTCCAACGGCGCCACCACTGCCTCCATCGGCGGGCTGGCGGCCGGCCCCTATACGGTCACGGTAACAGATGATAACGGATGTACCGCTCAGACAGACACTTCCCTCATGCAACCAGACTCCATCGGGGTCGGGTTCAGCGTAACCAATGCATTATGCAACGACTCGAACGGGTGCGCCACCGCCAACCCGTTCGGTGGAACGACGCCATACACCTATGCCTGGTCCACGGGCGAGACCACCCAGACCATTTGCGGTTTGCCTGCCGGCTCCTATACCGTAACCGTAACCGACGACCTCAATTGCACACGGACTGACGCGGTGAACATTTCAAATGTGGGTGGTGCTTCCATTGCCGTGGATTCGGTGACCAACGTCAGCTGCCACGGCGATTCCTCGGGTGCCGTGTTCATATCTATAACCGGTGGTGCGGCGCCATTCCAGTATCTCTGGTCGGAAGGCAGCACTACACAGGACCTGATGCAGGTGCCCGCGGGATGGTACACGCTAACCCTGACGGATTCGGCCGGCTGCAGTGTGGTGGTAAGCCAGCAGGTATTCCAGCCCGATCCTGTTCAGTTCAATGGCGCGACCACGCAGGCAGGCTGCAATACGGCCAACGGCAGTGCGGCCGTAAATCCATCGGGCGGCACCCCGGGTTTTACATTCCTGTGGTCGAACAATGCCACAACGCAGGGCATTTCAGCCATCCCCGCCGGGGCCTATACCGTCACGGTTACGGATACCAACCAATGCGCTGCAGATACGGTCATTACCATTACCAATCCAAATCCACCGGTGATCGCCAATGCATCGGTCACGCATGTGCTGTGCAACGGTGCCGGTACCGGTTATGTGGATATTACCGTGAGTGGAGGTACGCCACCATATTCATACGTCTGGTCCAATTCAACCGTCAACGAAGACCTCATCAACAGCCCAGCCGGTACGTATACCGTTACCGTTACAGACGATGCCAATTGCACGGTATCCGGAACCTATACCATCAACCAGCCCCCGCCGATCGACATCCAGTTTAACGTTACCGATGCGGCATGCGGTGATTCGACCGGGCAGGTGATTGCAAGTGTAAGTGGAGGAATCGGGCCCTATAGCCTGATGTGGTCAACCGGTTCGACGAGTGACACCATTCAAAACCTGCTCGCGGGGAGTTATACCCTTACGGTAACGGATTCGAATATGTGTGTGGTTTCAAAGGTGGCCAACGTAAGCAACCTGATGGCACCTGTTATCCTGGTGTCCGATTCTTCCGGTCCGTCCTGCTTCGGTTTCAATGACGGTTTTATCGTCGTCTCCGTGACCGGCGGTGCCATGCCGTATAACTACGTGTGGACCAATACCACGCTTTCAGGGGACAGCATATACAACCTGGAAGGGGATACCACTTATACGCTGACCATTACCGACGCCAACAACTGCAAGTCCATCCTGGGCGTGTACCTGGATGAACCTGATTCCATCAGGATTCCGGGTATTGTACCGCTCCTGAACGATACCTTCCATGTTACCTGTTTCGGCGGAACGGACGGGAGTATCGATATCACGCCTTCAGGGGGCATACCGCCTTACAGCTTCTCCTGGAGCAATTTCAGCCAGGACGAGGATCAGTTTAACCTGCCGGCAGATACGTTTGCCGTTACCGTGACCGACTCAACCGGTTGTCAGAACAGCAACTCCTTTATACTCCTGCAGCCTCCACCTGTGATAGCTGATGGCGGTGCCAGCTTTAGCCTCTGCGGGCTGGATTTCGATACGCTGCGCGCGGTCGAGCCTTCCTACGGCACGGGGCAGTGGGTCCTGAAGTCGGGCACGGGCGTCATCCAGGATCCGGATTCCGCCATGACACCCATCGGCGGGCTGGGGCTAGGCAATAACGTATTTCAATGGATCGTCTCGGACGGGGTCAGCCAATGCAATGACACTGCCGAGGTCATCGTGTCTGTGAATTCAGACATCATCGCCATTGCCGGTGCGGACCGCAACGTATGCGCGGATTCGATTACACTTACTGCAACCCCGCCCCAGTTCGGCTACGGGTACTGGACAGTAGTGTCCGGATCCGGCAGCATTTCCGATACCTCGAAAGCGAAGACGGCCGTGTACGGGCTCACCCCGGGGGTCAACAGCTTCAGGTGGACCGTTGTGAACGGGTTGTGTACCGACGACGAGGATGTGATGGTCACGCGGCTGGGTGCATTCGAATGTCTGGATGACATCGATGTCCCAACCGGATTCACACCAAACGGGGATGGAAAGAACGACGTATTCCTCATCCTGGGCCTGGAAGATTACCCTGATAACACCCTGTTAATTTACAACCGGTGGGGCAACAAGGTATTCGAGCAAAGTCCGTACCTGAACGAGTGGAAGGGTACGAACAATGCGGGCAAGCTCCTTCCCGAAGGAACCTACTTTGTTATCCTGAAAGTCCAGGGCGTGGAAGAAGCGTTTACCGGTTATATCGATTTAAGGAGGTAAGGCATGAAACTTATACGGATTGGAATACTCATCCTTGTGCTGGCATCCCCGGCTACCTTGCGGGCGCAGCAGATCCCAGTCCTCAGCCAGTATATGTTCAACGGGCTGGTCATCAACCCGGCGTATGCAGGCAGCAAGGACTTCATGAGCAGTACGCTGATGGTACGGAAGCAGTGGTCGGGCTTCGAGGGCGCCCCATCCACACAGAATGCCAGCATTCACGGGCCACTGCGCCGCAAGCGCGTGGGGCTTGGCCTCATGATCAGCAATGATAAAATAGGCATCACGAGCCAGACCGATGTCTATGCAAGTTACGCCTACCACCTGCCCACCAGCTATGGAAAGCTCAGCCTTGGCCTGCAGGGGGGCATATCCTACTACAAGTCCAGCTTTTCCGGACTGAATGTACACGACAACGACGATCCCGTCTACGCGGCCAACTCATTGACCAACCTGCAGCCGAATTTCGGGTTTGGTGCCTATTACTACCAGGAGCGGTTTTACGCCGGCCTGTCCATCCCGCAGCTCATCAGCTATGATTCCATCCAGGCGCTGAATGTCTATACGGATGGAATTCACCACCAGGCAAGGCACTATTATTTTAATACGGGTGTGATCCTGGAAGCCAGCAGGGATTTCATTTTCCGTCCCTCGGTCCTGGTTAAGTACGTCATGAATGCGCCGGTCCAGTTCGATATCAATATGAATTTCCTGCTCAGCAATATATTCTGGGTAGGCGCCTCGTACCGGTCAGGCGACGCCATCGTCGGGATATTCGAATACCAGATCAACCGGAAGCTGAGAATCGGCTACTCCTACGACTACACGATTTCAGAGCTTAAAAACCACTCCTCCGGATCCCATGAGATCATGATCGGCTATGATTTCGGTTATGATATCATTAAAATGAAAACTCCTCGCTACTTTTGAGCCCCTGACGGGAGGAATGAGGCTCATCGTAAATCGTATACTGTTGCTGGTGGTACCCTGCCTGCTTACATCGTGCACTGCCATCAAGCTACGCAATGCCAATGCCTATTATGAGGAGTATGCTTACGCTGATGCTATTAAGAACTACGAATCGGTGCTCTCGCGGAAAAGCCTTCCCGGGGCCATGGGCAGGCTGGGAGACTGCTACAGACTTACAGGGCAGTCCGAAAAAGCGGAACTCTGGTACGGGAAGCTGGTCCGGATGAAGGCGGCCGACCCGCTGCAGACCTATTATTACGCTGAGGCGCTGATGGAAAACGCGAAATACGAGGAAGCCAAGCCGTATTTCGCTTTCTATCTCGAAATGTTTGGCGGGGATGAGCGGGCACGGCGGCTTCTGCAATCCTGCGATTCCATACATGTTTTCCTTTCCGACTCGGGACGGTACAAGTATGAGCCCGTGTCCTGGAACCTGGATTCTGCCAACAGTTTCAGCCCGGTTTTCTACAGGTCAGGTGTCGTTTTCGTGTCGGACCGCGGTACAGGCAACAGCAGGCGGCGTTCGCATTACACCGGACAAAGGTACCTGGACCTGTTTTACGTTCGGCAAACATCCATGGGAAACTGGCTGCCGGTCGAACCGCTGCGCGGCAATATCAACGGTGCTTTCAATGAAGGGCCCGCCACCTTTTCGACAGATTTCAATACCATCTATTTTACCCGGAATGATTATACCGGCAGGACAGCGTATAAAAACCAGAAGAGTATTAACAACCTGCAGATCCTGAAAGGCAGTTTCATTGTCGGCGAATGGAGTATTACGGCCGACCTGCCCTTTAACAGCGAGGAATACTCTACCGCACACCCTGCGCTAGCGCCTTCAGGGGACAGGCTTTATTTTATCTCTGACATGCCGTGGGGATACGGGGGTACGGACCTTTATTACAGCGATTTCGCAGATGGTAAATGGTCACAGCCGGTAAACATGGGGGAGGGCATCAATACCGCGGGCAATGAACTGTTTCCTTACCTGCCTTACGACAGTGTACTGTATTTCTCTTCGGACGGAAACTACGGGCTCGGCGGACTGGATGTATTCCAGGTCACGCAAAGCGACGGCCTGTGGTCGACGCCATTCAATCCCGGGTATCCCATCAACTCGTCAAAGGATGATTTCGGGTTCATCGTCGATTCCCTTGATCAAACAGGATTTTTCACCTCCAAGCGCGCGGGTTATGACAAGATATACTCCTTTATCAAGTACCCGGTTCGCATTGAACTGAACGGAAAGCTGGCAGCTGCAGGCGGTGATGCTGCCGTGCCGGGTGCAGACCTGGTATTGACCACCCTTGTCGGGCAGGACGACACCACGGCGTTATCCGGGAATGACGGGCAATTCTTCTTGCCGCTGGCTACCGGCCATACCTATCGCCTTTCCGCCAAGAAGAAGGGGTACTATTACAAGGAGGCGGAGATCAGCACCCGTGGCATCCGGCGCAGCACCTCGCTCAGCCACTATATGGAGCTGGATCCAATCAAGGTAAATGAGCGATTCAGGTATTACGACATTCCGTTCACCGGAAAAACGAGCAAGCTTGATTCCGCGGCGTTTCCGAAACTGGACTCTCTCGTTACGTGGCTTCAGCACAACCCTGAGCTCAAGGTGGCCATCGAGTGCCATACGGACGCCAGGGGCAATGACCGGAACAACTGGCTCCTCTCCCGGAACAGGGCCAGGGCTGTATCCAAGCATTTATCCGCTAACGGGGTGCATTCCAATAGATTAAGTGCCCGGGGGTACGGCGAGACACGGTTGCTGAATAGCTGTGTCAACGGCATCCTTTGCCTGGATGAAGACCATGCTGTAAATGAGCGTACCGAAGTCCGGATCGTGTCATACCAATAAGCTTAGCCCCAACGGGTTATTAGCACCCGGAAGGTCCAAATATATTTTTCAACCGCTTTTGGTTATCGGATATTCTTTGCTACATTTGCAATCCCATTTTTGGGGGTGTCACGTATTGTTCATTGAAAATCAAGGGGAAAGAATCATAATCGGGTCTACCCAAACCCTTATTGTATCCTGCGCCGGGGCCAGACTGCCCAATGCAGCCGGGCTTGGTATGTTTAAACCGGGGTACCGGGCTGATTGAAACCGCGAATGCCGATGTAGCTCAGTTGGCCAGAGCTACTGATTTGTAATCAGTGGGTCGGGGGTTCGAATCCCTCCATCGGCTCTAAGTTTGAACCGAAAGGAAGGGGCGATACCAGAGTGGCCAAATGGGGCAGACTGTAAATCTGCTGTCTTCGACTTCGGTGGTTCGAATCCATCTCGCCCCACTCAATTTAATGCGGCCGAAAGACGGCCGCACTGGGAATACCGGTTAGGCGCCATTATGATTTACACCTGCAGCGTGCATGCATGGCAGGGATTGAACTAGCGGAAGTAGCTCATTTGGTAGAGCACTAGCCTTCCAAGCTGGGGGTGGCGGGTTCGAGCCCCGTCTTCCGCTCTGCACAGGAAGCCGAATGCCGTCCTGGGTTACCCGGCCGGCCGTTGTCTGAATTGCTGGACAGCATCAGCCGTTGTAGCTCAGTGGTAGAGCACTTCCTTGGTAAGGAAGAGGTCATGAGTTCAATTCTCATCAACGGCTCTCTGCAAACCCGGAAACCATAAATATCCAAACTATAGATAATTATTATCCAACAACAAGCTCTAATACTTGAAATAACATGGCAAAAGAAAAATTTGATCGTTCCAAACCACACGTGAACATAGGGACCATTGGACACGTCGACCACGGGAAAACCACCCTTACGGCGGCCATTACCCAGACACTTGCCGATGAAGGACTTTCCGAGGTCCGGTCTTTCGATTCAATCGATAACGCGCCCGAGGAAAAGGAACGGGGCATTACGATTAACACCGCCCATGTGGAATACATGACTGCCAACCGGCATTATGCCCACGTGGACTGTCCCGGTCACGCCGACTATGTAAAGAACATGGTGACGGGTGCGGCCCAGATGGACGGCGCCATCCTGGTGGTAGCTGCCACTGACGGACCGATGCCGCAGACGCGTGAACACATCCTGCTTGCCAGGCAGGTCGGTGTGCCGCGGATCGTGGTTTTCATGAACAAGGTGGATATGGTGGACGATGCCGAGCTTCTGGATCTCGTGGAAATGGAGATCCGTGAACTGCTCAGCTTTTACGAGTTTGACGGGGAGAATACGCCTGTTATACGCGGTTCCGCACTTGGCGGCCTGAACAAGGACGAGAAGTGGCTGCCAACCATCAAGGAGCTGATGAAATCCGTTGACGAATTCATTCCAGTTCCCCCGCGTGACGTGGACAAGGATTTCCTCATGCCTGTAGAAGACGTGTTTTCCATTACCGGTCGTGGAACGGTGGCAACCGGACGTATCGAGCGTGGCGTGATCAATTCCAACGACAATGTGGAGATTATTGGAATGCAGGATGAGAAACTTACTTCGACGGTAACAGGTGTGGAGATGTTCCGCAAAATCCTTGACCGCGGGGAAGCCGGTGATAACGTGGGCTTGCTGCTCAGGGGTATTGAAAAGACAGACATTCGTCGGGGCATGGTCATTGCCAAGCCCGGGTCCATTACGCCCCATACGGAGTTCAAGGCGGAGATCTATGTATTGAAGAAGGAAGAGGGTGGCCGTCATACGCCATTCCACAACAAATACCGCCCGCAATTTTACCTGCGGACCACGGACGTGACCGGTGAGATCACCCTGCCGGAGGGCCGGGAGATGGTCATGCCCGGGGACAACGTCACGATCACGGTTAAGCTTATCGTGCCTGTTGCCATGGATAAGGGGCTTCGGTTCGCCATCCGTGAGGGCGGCAGGACTGTGGGCGCCGGCCAGGTGACAGAAATTGTAGAATAAACAACCCAAAGAGGCCGGCGGATGACCGGCGGTCCTTTTATATAAACCGAATCAAGCAAACGGGGGGATTGACCCGACTAAACGGGTGTAGTTCAAGGGTAGAATAGCGGTCTCCAAAACCGTTGATGGGAGTTCGAATCTCTCCACCCGTGCCAATGCATTATGAGTAAGGTAAAAGCATACATATCAGACTGCTATAATGAGCTGGCCACCAAGGTATCGTGGCCCACGTGGGCTGAATTGCAAAGCAGCGCCATCGTTGTATTGGTGGCTGCGCTGATCATCAGCCTGATCGTTTTCTTCATGGATTCGGTATTCCAGGGAACAATGAATATTATTTATTCCTTATTCGAATAATCATGGGAGAGGAAACGAAGGCAACGGTCAAAACCGGGACGGAAAAGCCCTGGTATGTGATCCGGGCGATCAGCGGCAAGGAGAAGAGGGTCAAGCAGTATATCGAATCGGAGATCAAGCGACTGAACCTGGGTGATTTCGTGGGACAGGTGCTGATCCCTACCGAAAAGGTATTCCAGTTCAAGGACGGGAAGAAGATAAGCAAGGAACGCAGTTACCTGCCTGGATATATCCTGATAGAAGCCAACCTGGTGGGGGAGATTCCGCATATCATCTCGAACGTGACCGGGGTGATCAGTTTCCTGGGTTCGAAAGGGGAAGCACCGCAGCCGCTTCGCACATCCGAGGTGAACAGGCTGCTGGGGAAAATGGACGAGCTGTCCGATGCGGAGGAAGTCATAAACATTCCTTACGTCATCGGCGAAAGCGTAAAGGTAATTGACGGGCCATTCAATAATTTCTCGGGAGTGATCGAGGATATAAACGAGGAAAAGAAAAAGCTGAAGGTGATGGTTAAGATCTTCGGAAGGAAAACACCACTCGAGCTGAGTTACATGCAGGTCGAGAAGGAATAAAACGTTAAGAGGAAAAGCTAACAAGCTATGGCAAAGGAAATAGGAGCCATCGTAAAACTGCAGATCAAGGGTGGAGCGGCGAATCCCGCACCGCCGATCGGACCCGCACTGGGTGCGAAGGGCGTGAACATCATGGACTTCTGCAAGCAGTTCAACGCACGTACGAAGGAAAGGGCCGGCAAAGTGCTGCCAGTGATTCTGACGGTATACAAGGACAAGTCTTTCGATTTTATTGTAAAGACACCCCCCGTTGCCGTACAGTTGCTGGAAGCCGCAAAGAAGAAAAGTGGCTCACCGGAGCCCAACCGCCAGAAAGTGGCACAGGTGTCCTGGAACCAGGTAAAGCAAATTGCGGAAGCCAAAATGCCCGACCTGAACTGCTTTACCGTGAATTCAGCCATGAATATGGTGGCAGGTACCGCACGGAGCATGGGTATTACGGTGGAGGGCGCAAGGCCCGAGTGAAGTATACAAGTAAATTGGTAGTTGGAGGCTCGCCCCGGTGGGCCGCTGGCACAACATAATTCCAGCATAATGAAGGAAACAAAAAACAGAAAGATCGTACGCGTAAAGTACGACGCAGCCAAGACTTACCCGCTCGAGGAAGCGGCGAAAATCGTTAAAGACATCACGTTTACGAAGTTTGACGCATCGGTGGATCTGAGCATCCGGCTGGGCGTTGACCCCCGCCAGGCGAACCAAATGGTCCGCGGCGTGGTGACTCTTCCGCATGGAACCGGAAAAACGGTACTGGTGCTGGTGCTATGCACGCCTGACAAGGAAGAGGAGGCCAAGGCAGCGGGTGCGGATTTCATCGGGTTGGATGAGTATATCAAGAAGATCCAGGACGGATGGTTGGATATGGATGTCGTCATTACCATGCCTGCCGTGATGGCCAAGGTAGGTCGGCTGGGTAAGATTCTCGGACCACGTAACCTGATGCCGAACCCGAAAACCGGCACGGTGACAAACGATATTGGCAAGGCTGTACAGGATGTGAAAGGGGGCAAGATCGATTTCAAAGTCGACAAGGCAGGGATTATCCATACATCCGTTGGAAAGGCCTCGTTCGAGGCGAACAAGCTGTACGAGAACGCGAATGAGGTGCTCACGACGATTTCAAAGCTTAAGCCTGCAGCCGCGAAGGGAACCTATTTCCGAAGCGTGGCCATTTCAAGCAGCATGAGCCCGGGTGTACGGGTCGATATGAAATCCATTACGGGGTAAAACGAACGTACCATGACCAGAGAAGAAAAGAATCAGATCATAGACAGCCTGGCGGATGAATTCAGCCAGCATGACAACTTTTACATTACCGACATTTCGGAGCTGACCGTTGAGAAATCCAACCAGCTTCGGCGCCAGTGTTTCGGCAAGCAGGTAAAACTCCGCATGGCCAAGAACACGCTGATCAAAAAGGCACTGGAAAAAATTGGCCCGGAAACGTACCAGGAGTTGTTCGTGACACTCAAGGGTACGAGTGCGATCATGTTTTGTGAGGCGCCCAATTCGCCTGCCAGGCTGATCAAGAGCTTCCGCAAGGACAATGACAAGCCCGTGCTGAAAGGAGCCTATATAGACACTGCGGTATTTGTTGGTGAAGAGCACCTCGAAACCCTCGTGGCGATGAAGTCGCGGCTGGAGCTTATCGGGGACATCGTTGGCCTGTTGCAGTCGCCCGCGAAGAATGTGATCAGCGCACTGAATTCAGCCGGTGGCAAGATTTCAGGTATCCTAGAAACATTAGAACAACGGGGTTCGGAAAATGCTTCCTGACGGACCTCCCGAAATATTTCAACTCAATTAGCAATTCGTTAAAACAAACAAAGTAAATCATACAAAAATGGCAGACGTTAAAGCACTTGGAGATCAACTGGTGGAGCTCACCGTTAAAGAGGTAACCGAACTGGCTGAATACCTTAAAGAAACGCATGGAATAGAACCCGCAGCCGCAGCCCCTGTAATGATGGCTGGCGGTGGTGGTGGCGGCGCTGAAGGCGGCGAGGAGGAAAAGACTTCATTCGATGTCGTCCTCAAAGGCGCCGGAAACGCGAAGCTTGCCGTCGTGAAACTTGTCAAGGAGATTTCGGGTCTCGGGCTGAAAGAAGCCAAGGAACTCGTGGATGGCGCCCCGAAGGCAATCAAGGAAGGCGTATCCAAGGAAGAGGCAAATTCCGTCAAGCAACAGCTCGAAGAAGCAGGAGCCGAGGTTGAAGTTAAGTAACCCGGATTCCGAAAATTCTTACCCGTTCCCGGTTACGAAAACACCGGGAACGGTTTCCTATTGGAATTAACCGGGTTACGCCCGGTGGCGTTCTTATTTAGTTAAACAGATCAAAACCGAATCTACGTTGGCTGCTATCCATTCATCTCCGCACAAGATCATCCCCAAGCGCGTAAACTTCGCCTCCATACAAAGAGCGCTGGATTACCCGGATTTTCTCGAACTTCAACTTAAGTCGTTCCAGGATTTTTTCCAGCTCGAAACGACATCCGATAACCGGCAAAAGGAAGGGCTTTTCAAGGTATTCAACGAGAATTTCCCGATTACCGATTCGCGGAATAACTTCGTACTGGAGTTTATTGATTATTTCATAGACCCGCCAAGGTATTCCCTCATGGAATGTATCGAGCGCGGGCTTACCTACAGCGTGCCACTCAAGGCCAAGCTGAAACTGTATTGCACGGACCCTGAGCACGAGGACTTCGAAACCATTGTGCAGGATGTATACCTGGGTACCATTCCTTATATGACACCCAAGGGCACCTTTGTCATCAATGGGGCCGAGCGGGTGGTGGTCTCCCAGCTTCACCGCTCACCCGGCGTGTTTTTCGGGCAAAGCAGGCATGCGAACGGGACCAAGCTTTACAGCGCCAGGGTTATCCCATTCAAGGGATCGTGGATCGAATTCGCCACGGATATCAATAATGTCATGTACGCCTATATCGACCGGAAGAAGAAGTTTCCGGTAACCACGCTGCTGCGTGCGATAGGCTTCCAGAACGACAAGGATATCCTGGGAATTTTCGGTCTGGCTGACGAGGTAAAGGTCAGCAAGGCCGCCCTTAAGAAACTCGTGGGCCGCAGGCTTGCCGCGCGCGTATTGAAAACCTGGGTGGAGGATTTCGTGGATGAGGATACCGGGGAAGTGGTGTCGATCGAGCGGAACGAGGTGATACTCGAGCGGGAAACCGTGCTGGAGGACCAGCATATAGACCTCATCACCGAAGCAGGGGTGAAATCGGTCATTTTTCACAAAAGTGAGGCCAGTGCCAACGATTACGCCATTATATACAACACGCTTCAAAAGGATACTTCCAATTCCGAAAAGGAAGCGGTGGAACATATCTACCGGCAGCTCCGGAATGCCGAGCCACCGGACGAGGAAACGGCTCGCGGCATTATAGACAAGCTTTTCTTTTCCGATAAACGGTACGACCTTGGCGAGGTGGGAAGATACCGGATCAACCGCAAGCTGGGCCTCCAGATCCCGGAGGACACGAAAGTGCTCACCAAGGAGGATATCATCTCCATTATCCGGTACCTGATCTCGCTTATTAATTCAAAAGCCGATGTGGACGATATCGATCACCTCAGCAACCGGCGCGTAAGGACCGTTGGTGAACAGCTTTTCACCCAGTTTGGTGTGGGACTTTCAAGAATGGCGCGCACGATCCGGGAACGGATGAACGTGCGTGACAACGAGGTTTTCACCCCAGCGGATCTTATTAACGCCAAGACGCTGTCGTCCGTGATCAACTCATTCTTCGGTACGAACCAGCTGTCCCAGTTCATGGACCAGACCAATCCACTGGCGGAAATCACCCACAAGCGCCGGCTGTCCGCACTCGGACCAGGTGGCCTGTCGCGTGAACGGGCGGGCTTCGAGGTCAGGGACGTGCATTATACGCACTATGGACGTTTGTGCACCATCGAGACACCGGAAGGGCCCAACATCGGGCTTATTTCCTCGCTTTGCGTGTACGCGAAAGTCAACACGCTTGGATTTATCGCAACGCCGTACCGGAACGTGAACAAGGGAAAGGTTGATGTTGACAAGAAAGTGGTTTACCTGACCGCTGAAGAAGAAGATGCAAAAGTGATTGCACAGGCCAACGCCACCATTGACAAGAACGGCAAGTTCACGGATGACAAGGTGAAAGCCAGGTTCGAGGGGGACTTCCCCATTGTGGAACCTGATAAGGTGAACCTGATGGACGTGGCGCCGAACCAGATCGCCTCCATTGCGGCTTCGCTGATTCCATTCCTGGAGCACGATGACGCCAACCGTGCACTGATGGGATCGAACATGCAACGCCAGGCAGTTCCGCTGCTGCGGCCTGAAGCACCAGTGGTGGGTACCGGTCTCGAAGGCCAGGTGGTTAAAGATTCACGGGTGCTGGTCAATTCCGAATACGACGGCGTGGTAGAATACGTGGACGCCAACGAGATTCATATCAGGAGTACGCGAAGCGAACAGCAGAAACTGATCAGTTTCGAGGATGACCTGCGCATTTACCAGCTGACCAAATTCCAGAAAACGAACCAGAGCACCTGTATCAACCTGAAGCCCATTGTCAAAAAGGGCGAAAAAGTAAAGTCAGGACAGGTGCTTTGCGAGGGATACGCCACACAGGATGGAGAGCTTGCACTGGGCCGGAACCTCATGGTGGCATTCATGCCATGGAAAGGATACAACTTCGAGGATGCCATCGTCATCAGCGAACGTGTGGTGCGCGATGATATCTTTACCTCGATCCATATCGATGAATACAGCCTCGAAGTACGAGACACCAAACGCGGTTTGGAAGAGCTGACGGCTGATATTCCGAACGTTTCCGAAGAAGCTACCCGTGAACTGGACGAAAACGGATTAATCCGCGTGGGTGCCGAAGTGAATGAAGGGGATATCCTCATCGGGAAGATCACACCCAAGGGTGAAACGGATCCTTCCCCGGAAGAGAAGCTGCTTCGGGCCATTTTTGGTGATAAGGCCGGGGATGTCAAGGACGCCTCGCTAAAGGTTCCTCCTTCCGTGAACGGTATCGTGATCACCAAGAAGCTTTTTTCACGGGCGGTCAGGGAGAAGATGAACAAGGTCGATGAGAAGACCCTCCTTGCCAAGCTTGATGAGGACCAGCACAAGGACCTTGCTGAGCTTAAAGGAAAACTCGTGGATAAGCTGTTTATCCTGGTCAGCGGCAAGACCTCCCAGGGCGTAACAGACCTGTACAAGGAAGTACTGATCCCAAAGGGCAGCAAGTTTACGCTCAAGATGCTGAACGAATTAGACTTCACCAATATCAATCCCACGAAGTGGACCACTGACAAGGAGAAGAACGAGCAGATCAACCAGCTGTTGCATAACTACAACATCAAGGTTAATGATATCATTGGCGCTTACAAACGCAAGAAATTCGCGCTGACCATTGGGGACGAGCTGCCGGCAGGCATCGTCAGGCTTGCCAAGGTTTACATCGCAAAGAAGCGGAAGCTGAAGGTTGGTGACAAGATGGCCGGTCGCCACGGGAACAAGGGTATTGTAGCCAAGATCGTTCGCGACGAGGACATGCCTTACCTGGAAGACGGCACACCGGTGGATATCGTGCTGAACCCCCTCGGGGTTCCTTCCCGGATGAACCTGGGACAGATTTACGAGACTATCCTGGGCTGGGCCGGTAAAAAGCTGGGCGTTAAGTTCGCCACTCCTATATTCGACGGGGCGAGCATAAGTGAGATAGACCAGTATGTGAGCAAAGCGGATTTGCCCAAGTTCGGCAGCACTTACCTGTATGACGGCGGGACCGGTGACCGGTTCCACCAGCCGGCAACAGTGGGCATCATTTACATGATGAAGCTGGGCCACATGGTGGACGACAAGATGCATGCCCGTTCCATAGGACCCTACTCGCTCATTACCCAGCAGCCCCTTGGCGGAAAGGCGCAATTCGGTGGGCAGCGTTTCGGGGAAATGGAAGTTTGGGCGATCGAGGCTTTCGGCGCGGCGAACGTGCTGCAGGAGCTGCTTACCGTCAAGTCTGACGATGTGATAGGCAGGGCCAAGGCATATGAATCGATTGTTAAGGGTGAGAACCTGGGCACGCCGGGTGTACCGGAATCATTCAACGTGCTGTTGCACGAACTGCAGGGCCTGTGTTTAAAGGTCACGCTCGACTAAGGATAAAGCCTTAATCGTCATTCATATTTACCCGAAAACCGGAAGGATTCAAAAAAGATATGGCAGCTAAAAAAGATATAAAGGTAAAAAGCAATTTCTCCAGGATCACGATAAGCCTGGCCTCGCCGGAGCATATTCTCGAGCAATCGAGCGGTGAAGTGCTCAAGCCGGAGACGATCAATTACCGGACTTACAAGCCCGAACGCGACGGCCTGTTCTGCGAACGCATATTCGGGCCGGTCAAGGACTGGGAATGCCATTGCGGTAAATACAAGCGTATCCGCTACAAGGGAATCGTTTGCGACCGTTGCGGTGTGGAGGTGACGGAAAAGAAGGTAAGACGCGAGCGGATGGGACACATCCAGCTGGTGGTCCCGGTGGCACACATCTGGTATTTCCGCTCATTGCCCAATAAAATCGGATACCTGCTGGGGCTGCCCACCAAGAAACTCGACCTCATCATTTACTATGAAAGGTATGTTGTCATTCAGGCCGGTGCGAAGGCACAGGACGGCGTGCAATACCTTGATTTCCTCACCGAGGAAGAATACCTGACGCACCTGGAGTCTCTGCCGAAGGAAAATCAGCACATGGATGACAATGATCCGAATAAGTTCATCGCAAAGATGGGCGCGGAAGCGCTTTTTGACCTTTTGAACCGTCTCGACCTGGATGAGCTGTCCTACAAGCTGCGTCACCAGGCCAATACCGAAACCAGCCAGCAGCGTAAGAACGAAGCGCTCAAACGCCTGCAGGTGGTGGAAGCATTCAGAAATGCGAACAAGCATGTGGAGAATCGCCCGGAATGGATGATCGTTAAAGTGGTGCCGGTCATACCGCCGGAGTTGCGACCCCTGGTTCCCCTTGACGGCGGACGTTTCGCTACGTCCGACCTCAATGACCTTTACCGCCGTGTCATCATCAGGAATAACAGGCTGAAACGGCTGGTGGAAATCAAGGCGCCGGATGTGATTCTGCGC
>JAHEKC010000124.1 GCA_024638565.1 Bacteroidota bacterium | reverse complement strand
GCTACCTGAATCCCGGCCAGCAGACGGGTGATGACTACTATTACTTCTACGACTGGGTGATCAACCCGGGATGCGTGAGCAACCGGGTGCCGGTGACGGGCGTGGTGCTGACGCCGCCTGCTGTCCCGACGATCAGCCAGGCAGGCAACCAGCTGACCTCGTCGTCGGCCACGAACAACCAGTGGTACCTGAACGGCAACCCGATCGCGGGAGCAACCAGCCAGGTATACACGGCCACGGGCCCGGGATCGTACACGGTGGTGGTAACAGACCCGAACGGCTGCAGTGCGGAATCGCAGCCGGTACTGATCACCTCGGTGCAGGAGGGCAGCCTGGCCGGAAGCGGCATCAGTATTTATCCCAACCCGGCAACGGAACTGGTGACTATAGAAACAAGGGACCACGCATGGATCAGCATCTTCGACCTTTCCGGCCAACGTGTCATCCAACATTTGGAATTACAGTCGCTGGAGCAAAAGACCATTTCAATTTCAGGCCTGGCAGCCGGCATCTATACGGTACAGGTCAGCACCACTTCAGGTGCATGGCAGGTTCCATTGAGCATTCTTCCCTAAAAAACATAAATAAGCCAAACCAAGATATTTAAATACACTGAAATGACTTTAAGGAAAACCATTCTATTAGTATGCCTGCTGGTAATATCCCGGATGTCCTATGGATTCGATATATCAGGATGTGCGGATGCAGGCCTGGCCTCAGCGACCGGGGATTCAATTTGTTTCGAGGATACGATTACCCTTTCCCTTTCCTCGTATTCAGGAACCACTTTCCAGTGGCAGGGTTATAACGGCGCGGTATGGGCCAATGAAACCGGACCGGGAGCTACCACACCCACCTACGCCGTGGTTCCCGGCGCCAACATGCAATACAGGGCCATTGTTGGAGATGTAGGTTGTGCGGACGATACCTCCAATGTCGTAATTATTGAGGTAGGTGTCATGCCTGTTCCTTCCGGGACAGGGGCCACCCGTTGTGGCGCAGGCACGGTGACACTACAGGCGACCCCCCCTGCCGGGCTGACGGTAAACTGGTATGACGCGCCAACAGGGCCGGGACAGCCTTTATTCACCGGCAACAATTTTGTGACACCGGTGATAGCCAATACGACCACCTATTATGCCTCGTCGCTGAGTGGCGGCGTGACGCCCATCCTGTTTTCCGAAGACTTCGAAGCGGGGACCTCGCTACCGGCAGGCTGGACCGCAACCGGCTTATGGCATGTCACTTCCTCCTGTACAGCTGGCAGTCCGGTGGACCCATCCAACTGGGCTTATTACGGCAATGATGCGCAATGCGACTTCGACTTTCCTTCCGGCGTGGCGAATGACGGTAACCTGACCTCTCCCATGATTAATATTCCCACAGCGGCACAGGACGCTGAACTGCGGTTCTGGTATATTTATGACGGGGAGAACGGCACGCCTCCCACGGGTTATGACAATGCAACGGTACAGATCAGCCAGAACGGTGGCACGTTCAACCCGGTACTTGCGCTCACGGGCGGAGGGGCTCCTACGCTGGTTTGGACGCAGGAATCCATCAATCTGGCACCCTATATCGGTTCGTCTATCCAGATTCGCTGGAACTTCCAAACCATCGACGGCGTGCTGAACAATGATCTTGGGCTGCAGGTGGACAGCATAATTATCGGGGTAGAGGGCGCATGTGAAAGCCCGCGCATCCCGGTAACCGCCACCGTAACACCTTCCGATTCAATTTCGATATCAGCGGTACCCCCTGCATTGTGCCTGGGTGATTCCGCTACCCTCACCATATCCACAGCCAACCCCAGCTACAATTTTGCATGGTCACCCCCCACGGGGTTGAGTGGCACCACGGGTTCGATGGTGACGGCCAACCCTACCATGCCGGTGACCTATACCGTTTTGGCAGATGACGGCACTTGCGGCGCCCTGGATTCGATATTCATTGACGTGGGACCACTATCCAATGCCGGTGCAGCAACGGTCAGTTCGGATACCATATGCCAGGGTACCAATACCACGCTGTTTCTTAACGGTACCGTAGGGAACATTCAATGGCAAAGCAATACCGGGGGCGGATGGAACAACGAATCAGGGCAGGGAAGTGACAGTGTGCAATACCTGGTATCGCCAGCTGTCAACACCCAGTACCAGGCCGTGGTTCAAAGCGGCGGCTGTCCGCCGGACACTTCCGTCACCCTTGTCGTTGAGGTCATAAACGTTGCAGATCCCATAACCGTGAATGACACCATTTGCGGCCCGGGAATGATTAACCTCATGGCGTCCGCCGGAGGCCTCCTGAATTGGTTCACCACACCCACCGGTGGACAGCCGGTCGATACGGGCACCGTGCTTTCGACCAATATCACTGGCACAACCACCTTTTACGTGGAAACCATATCGGGTGGAGGTTCTATTTCTGTGGGCCCGCCAACCAACGGATTCGGAAACCAGAACAACGGCTCGCAGGCGGGTTTTGGCCTGGAGTTTGACGTCATCCAGCAAATCACGCTCGACAGGGTGTATGTTTATACACAGTCAGGCGGCAACCTTACGATCAACCTTCGTGCCTCACAGGCTGGTCCGATCATCAACACGGTGACGGTTCCGGTAAATGCTTTTGTGGCGCACTTCCCGATCAACCTTGGCTGGACCATCACGGCCGGATCGGGTTACAGGATCGAACTGGGCGCGGGAAGCCCGAACCTGTATTACAATACGACAGGGGCCGTCTATCCGTATACCATCAGCGGATCGCCGGTAACGATAACCGGTTTCCTGAATCCCGGGTCAGCCACGGGCGACGACTACTATTATTTCTATGACTGGGTGGTCAATCCCGGCTGTGTGAGCAACCGGGTTCCGGTAACCGGGGTGGTACTCAACCCGCCGGCCGTGCCTTCCATTACACAGGCCGGGAACCAGCTTACCTCCTCGTCTGCATCCAATAACCAGTGGTACCTGAATGGCAACCCGATTGCGGGTGCCACAGGCCAGGTTCATGTGGCCACCGGCCCGGGTTCCTATACCGTGGTGGTGACCGATCCGGCCAACGGCTGTACATCTGAATCACAACCGGTGCTGATTACCGGCATCCAGCAAGGCGGACTGGCAGGCAGCGGGATCTCGATGTATCCGAATCCGGCAGGTGCCTGGCTGTACCTGGACCTGGAGCGTCCCATTGACGGAAAAGTGACCGTATTTGCCACGGATGGCAGGAAGGTCCTGGAACAGGATGTGGTATCCGGCAACCGTACCCTATCCCTGGACCTGGGCGGCATACCCGCGGGTATGTACCTGTTACGTTTCGATGAAGGGAATAATTCCTGGGCGGCCACCTTCAGCAGGATGGCCGAATAAGGCGATCAGGGGGAAGGCCCGGTATTCCGGACTATCCTCGCACACGCCTCATCGATCATCCGGTAGACGTCCTTGAAATGCCCGGCATTGCCATAATAAGGGTCGGGGACGTTACCCCCGGCCGGGAAGCCGGCATAGTCCATGAAAAGGTGAATTTTTTGCCGCTGGCCGGAGCTCCCGGCCTGGGCCTGAAGATCCCGCAGCACCTCCTGGTCCATCGCCAGGATAACGTCGAATTCGTCAAAATCATCAGTCCTGATCCGCCTGGCGCGCTGGCCTGAAATATCGATGCCATGCCGGCTGGCTACCTCTATACTCCTCGGATCAGGGGGGTTCCCGGCATGGTAATCGATCATGCCGGCACTGTCGACCTCGTGGCCCGTCTTCCCGTCGAACTTATGATCCAGCACGCCTTCCGCCAGCGGGGAGCGGCAGATATTGCCCAGGCATACCATGAGAAATTTCATAAACCAATGGTGGTGGTACAGTGCATTTCCACATCAGGCCGAAGGCCCGTGCCAGTGGTGTCGGGAAGCGACCAGAGGCGGGTCAGCCTTCCCTGGATATGTTGATCCTTTTTTGAATGTCCGTTACGTAGGACTTGAATTTCTTATCCGTTTCCATCAGGTTGCCGACGGTCCGGCAGGCGTGCAGCACTGTCGCATGGTCCTTGCCACCGCAATGAATCCCGATATTGGAAAGCGATGACTTGGTCAGGTTCTTGGAAAAATACATGGCCAGTTGGCGCGCCTGCACCACTTCACGTTTTCGTGTTTTGGACTTAAGCAATTCGAGGGGAAGCTCGAAATAATCGCAAACCACTTTTTGTATGTAGTCGATCGAAATTTCGTGAACTGTATTTTTAACGAACTTGTCGATCATCTGCTTGGCGAGCTCGAGTGTAATCGGCTTGTTATTAAGTGAAGCCTGGGCTACGATGGAAATCAGGGCCCCTTCCAGCTCACGGATGTTATTGGTAATGGAATAGGCAATGTAGTCCACGATATCAGTGGGCAACTCGATCCCTTCCATGTACATTTTCTTCTTGAGGATAGCGATACGTGTTTCCAGATCCGGGTTTTGAAGGTCGGCTGACAGCCCCCATTTGAATCGGGATAAAAGGCGGTGCTCCATGCCCTGGAGGTCGACTGGTGCCTTATCACTGGTGAGGATGATCTGCTTGTTATTCTGGTGGAGGTGATTGAAGATGTGAAAGAACACATCCTGGGTGCGCTCCTTGCCCGCCAGGAACTGGATGTCGTCGATGATGAGCACATCCAGCATCTGGTAAAAATGAACGAAGTCATTCTGTGAATTGCTCTTGACCGAATCCACGAACTGATTCATGAACCGGTCCGAGGGAACGTACAGTACAGTTTTCTGGGGGATTTTATCCTTGATCTCCACACCGATGGCGTGCGCCAGATGGGTTTTACCGAGTCCCACACCCCCGTATACCAGCAGGGGGTTGAACGAGGTGCCGCCGGGCTTCTGGCTGACGGCATAACCCGCAGACCGCGCAAGCCGGTTGCAATCGCCTTCAATAAAATTCTCGAAAGTATAGGAGGGGTTTAGCTGTGAATCGATGTCGATTTTCTTGAGCCCGGGAATCACGAATGGATTCTTGATGGTCGCATTCAGATTAAGCGGCGCCATCACCGGGGCATTCTTCAGTTTGTTAACCGTTTTCCCCGGTAGCTTGATCGTATAGGGCTTCCCCTGCGCGCCGACGCTGTCCATGAGTATGCTGTATTCCAGCTTCCCGTCACGTCCGAGCTGACTTTTAATGGTCTTGCGCAGCAGGGCTATGTAATGTTCCTCAAGCCATTCGTAAACAAACTGGCTGGGTACTTCTATCGTGAGGACGTTATTTTCAAGTTTGATGGGTTTGATCGGTTCAAACCAGGTTTTAAAATTCTGGGGGCTGACATTGTCGCGAAATACCTTCAGGCAGTTTTCCCAGACCTTTTCATAATTCTTCTTTTGCATCTTCGCTTCCTTCGCTTTGGTCTTCCTTGCCGAGGTAGGTTTGGTTTTAGCTTTCAAATATCTTTCCTTTTAGTTTGGTTAGACCTGATAACTGGTTTTAGAACGTACGCAAATTTTCTTTAAAAAAAATTAAAAAAAAAATATTTTTTCACTTGACTTTCTGGAAATTTTTACTGTATCTGCATCGGCCTTCCCGGCGGTGAGCGAGGTCCCGGATGGCCTTTCTGCCGCCCCGGAATGAACGCTGTACACCAGCCTTGAATCGACCCCGGCAGGGTATTCCTGAAAGCGCCTGGTCGTTCAAACGGGAAAGCCGGGGTTCGGTCCTCGTCATCTCCGGCCGCAACTGCGTGCATTTCCTGGCAGGGCAGTATGCGGAGGCGTCCGGGAATTCCTTCACAAGGATAGCAAAATCTGCCTACTTTTACCACTACCTTCCCGGTAAATAAATGTATAATTCCGAGTCTACGATCAGGGTCCGGTACGCAGAGACGGACCGGATGGATTACGTCTACTACGGGCACTATGCCGCCTACTTTGAGGTGGCACGCGTGGAAGCGCTCCGGAATATGGGGGTAACCTACCGGGACCTGGAAGAGGAGGGCTACTTGCTGCCGGTAATCGATTACCAGGTCAAATTCATCAAGCCGGCCACTTATGACGATTTATTGCGAATCCGGACGGTCATCCCCGAGCTCCCGGCAGCGAGGATCAGGTTTACCTATGAAACATTCAACCAGGATGAGGTCCTGCTTAACAGGGCTTCGACCACGCTGGTATTTATCGACCGGAGTTCCCATAAGCC
>JAHEKC010000046.1:1570-24512 GCA_024638565.1 Bacteroidota bacterium | reverse complement strand
GCCGGGGCAAAGCGCTCCCTTGCCGGCACCGAATCGCCGGCTGTTATGGTTTCGGCCGGTAAGGACTGCCGGATAACCACTGAATCGCGTCCAGTGCTATCCCGATGTCGGCGTACTGAAACCGTATCAGTTGAAGCTGAGTCGAGCAGGGTCTGCACGGGGTACGGCAGTGAATCGACCTGAATCCGCACTGTTTTCAATGTTTTTCCCGTTGCGGAGAACACCGTATCGGCCAGAAAGACGGTTGAGTCGGTAACGATCCAGTGGCGTACGACACCGGCAGGAGAATCGACCGACAAGTAAAGCGGCCCCGGTTTGGCTGGCAATACCTGCCGGATGACCAGGGAGTCGCTGTTGCCGGCGCCTTGGTGCCGCGCGATGTCCGTCGTGTCCGAGGCACCTGCATCGAGCAATGCACGCACTTCGCCGGGAAGGGAATCGAAGGCTATGGTGGAGGTACTGAGCACCCGTCCACCGGGTGAGAAAACGGTATCGGCCTGAATGTTGATCGAGTCGGTGATTATCCAATGACGGAGGAGCGTCGCCGGCGAATCGACAGGGAAGCCTTCAGCCTCGGCTGGCAGGGTTGCGAATGGCTCATTTCGCACCAGGGGTCTCTTGAACAGGAGGGTGTCTTTAATGGCTTGGTCAAGCGAAGCGATGTCACGGGGCGGCATTTTGACAAGGGCTTCCGCTAGGTTTTGCGGAATGACGGTCAGCGAATCAAGGCGGTTGAAAAAGGCAGCATCCCCCACGTAGAACGAGGGTGCATTATAGCGTGACTTTTTAAAGCCGAATGACCAGGCCAAAGCCACACCGGCATGCATATAGGCGTTGCGGCGGTCGTTTTGCCTGGGGATGATTTCTGCCAACGGGTTTTTTTCGGGATAAACGACTTCACCGTGAAGATCGGCATGGACCCTGTCGCCGATGCGTACCTTGAATCCGACGCCGAAAGGCCAGTAACCCGCTTGGCGGACGCGGGTGTTTAAGTCGGCGAATTCTGTTTCGTACTGCCCCATGCCGTAGCCCCCGAAAAGGTAAGGCGCGATGTGTGAAGAAGGCCGGAGCAGCCAGCCGTTGTCTGAATAAAAGATAATGCGTGCAAAGGCGGCTCTCTTTTCGGTTAGAATCGTTGACCCAGTTCCGTCGACGCCCGCAATGCGTCCGGCGGCTATGCCGGCTGAAAACGTGAATGTGCGGCCCACATTCAGCCCGATCTCTCCCTGGTACACAATGTTCTGTCCGGGGTCGGTATAATTCAGGCCTTTCGTGTCAAGGTAATAATGCGCCAGGCCACTGTAAATGCGCGCCTGCCAGTGAAACAGGTTCTGCTGGCTTGCGGCAGGCAGGGCCCAGAACAGGCAAATGGTCAAGGCGATTGCCAGGCGTTTCATGATCATTTGTTGATGCCGAGCCAGAAATCGAATTCGATGCTCAATCCGATGAACGGCCTCAGGTATAGCTTGTCAAGATCCAGGTCAGCCAAATCGGTACTCGTGTTCATGCTCTGCAGGACCGTGAGGCCAGTGTTGAGCCTGATGAACGGCAGGGCGCGGTAACCGAGCCCGAAGTAAATGGGCCGCTTGATGATAGGGCCCGTGGCGACATTAGTCTCACTGAAGTCTATGTTTTCGAGCAACACACCGGTTGAGATGCTGGCCTTGGACCAGAATGGAGCTGAAAAGGCCTTTTTGCCGAATGGGATTGAGATCCCGGCGAAAGCTGCCGAACCCGACGACAGGTCATCGAACGACCCTTCGTTGTATACGCCCGCATAGCCTACGTTCACGGCGAGTATGCTTTTAGTCTTCTCGGTGGAATAGTTGACCACTTTCCGGCTGTCATAAACCATGAGAAGGTTTGCATTGGCGTACTGGGCCACTTCCTTGCTTACAAGCACCTTAATCGCTTCGATCTGACGCCCGGCGAATTGGAGTCTTAAATTACGAGTATCGTCATCTGTTTTATCGAAAACATTGAATTTAGCCTTGCGCAGGTTCAACTTGCGGATCTGGTAAAGCTTGTCTCTGACGATGTCTGAGAATCCCGTGAATTCGTAATTAATGCGGTTTGTATAAAACGACAGCCCTTCCACGACGATGGCATTCATGTCGCTGACCATGTTACGGGGATGCTTGCGCATTTCGAAACTCGACCGGGAGACCAGGATCGACTGGTCGAGGTACGACCACAAGGCCTCCTCGAGCTGCTTCATTAGCTGCTGCTGTTGTTGAGGGGAGGCAGGCATATAATAGTTGATTAAAAACGAGTATTTCTCGTTGCTCCGCAGCGGGTAGTTCACCGGGATGGCGAAGGTGTTCCGGGAATTGGACTCATGCCTTTTCCATACGGCCGTATACAGCGGATTGCGTTGAAAATCGGCCGTTTCGTAAACCCGGACCTCCACCATTTGCACATCACGGGCTGCTTCGCCGTTGAGCATAAATTTGCTCTCGGCCGGCAGCATTTGCCCTTCGTTGAAAAATGACTTATCGTAGTTGAATGTGACGGCCTCGTACTGTCCGCTGGTATGCAGGGAGACCATGACGAGCAGTGTGGAAAAGATTAATTTTGTTCTCATAAATAGTGGATCAGGCGGGGGTTGTATAACGGGATGCCAGGGGTGTCATCCGGGCGATTTCCCGGGCAGGCCCGGCGCGAGCATCAAATCTATTGCAAAGAAAACCATCTGTGCCAAGCCAAAGTTGACGTGCGTCAACTTACATGAAAATCTTTGTATGAAGTTTAAAATCGCTGATTATCATTTCATAAGCAGCATGCTTCTTGAAGATGTGATGAAGCAATACACCGACCGGCTTGAGGCAATAGCGCGACCCATGACCTTCAAAAAGGGCGAGAGTATCTACATGGAGGGGAGCCTGCCCAAGGGGGCTTACTATATTAAGCGGGGTAAGGTAAAGATCGAGCAGATCAACGCCGAGGCTAACGTACGTATCGTTTATGTGTACACGCCCGATGAGTATTTCGGATTCAGGCCTTTACTCAGCGATGAAAAACACCCGGTTTCGGCAATCGCCATTGAAGAGACCGAGCTTGAATTTTATAATGGAAGGAATTTTCTGGAAATCGCGCGCGAGTCGTCGGGCCTGTCTTTCAACCTGGTGAAGATTCTCAGCTATGAATTCAACGTATGGATCAACCTGATCACCTCGCTTTCGCATAAATCGGCCAAGGAACGGGTGGCACTGGTGCTGCTAATCCTCAACCAAAAGTACAAAGGGGCCAATGGGGAACAGGCTGAGATCGGCATGTCAAGGGCTGACATTGGCAATTACAGTGAGACGACGGAGGAAACGGTGGTGCGTATTTTGCGGTCTTTTGAAGAGCACGGAATTATTGGAAGCGTAGGCCGGCGTATTGTCGTAGCGGACGTCAAGATGCTCGAAGTCATTGCGGAAGGCTTTTAATGCCGGCATCCTCCTGCCGGTTTCTGAAGCGCGTTTTCGATCAAATCGTAATTTGGGTAGTGTGGTGATTACGCAGCGATACCAGTGTACAGGTATGACTTTGTGGTCTTGAGGTCAATTGGAATCATAACAACCGGCCAAACGCTAAATTCTGAAGTCTGGTAACTATTGGTGTGCCTGGTGTCCCGGTGCGTCGCAATGGAGGCGCGCAACACGTGCTCTGCATATTGGCAAGACTTTATTTATGGATCAGAAAAGATGCTGCATTTGCCGCCTCAGCATGGGACTGCGGGCCGCAGCCGCCACGGCCACATCGGCGAGCCAGGGCCTGTTGGCCAGTACACGCTGCAACAGGTACTTCCTGCGCAGCTCCGGCCCCAGCGAATCGTGTACGGCCTGGTCGTAATGCCTGTTGAAGGCTGATGAAAAGTCGTTCTTTTTATAACAGGCCATGGCCTGCCGGGCCGCCAGCATGCCGCTGTGCATGGCGTTCCCGATACCCTCGCCCGTGGCGGGATCGATGAGTGATGCCGCGTCCCCGCACAACAGGAAGCCATCGCCCGAAAGGGGAACACGGCGCGAACCCATCGGAAGGCCGAAGCCGCGGGGCCGGTCCAGTGGTGTGGCGCTGGCAAAACGCGCGCCGAGGAAGGACTTCCCGGTTACGCGTGAAAGGCATTCGTAAAGCCGTGTTTTCGTTGCGGCGATGCGGGCACTCAGCATGCCGATGCCCACGTTGGCGGCGTGGTCACCCAGCGGGAATATCCAGAAGTACGCCGCGGGCAGCTGCCGGAAAAGGTGAAACTCCATGCGCCCGGGTTCGAGGCCTGCGATGTGGTGGTAATAGCACCGGACAGCCGCGCTGTGATGTTGCGGGTCCATGGGATCCGGGCCTGATAGCCTGCGGACGACCGAGTGCGCACCATCGCATCCGATCACCATGCGTGTGGTTACCTGACCGTTCCCGGTTTCCACATGGATTCCTTCCCCCGTGCGCGCCACGCTGGTAACGGGTACACCCGTTTCGGCGTGTATGTTTTGCAGCCCGTGAAGCTGGCGGAAAAGGAAATGATCGAAGTTGGTACGTGTACAGGTATAGCCTTCCAGGGTGAAATCAAGATCGACCACCTTGCCGCCGGGTGCTACCACGCGGCAGCCATGTGTCCGGTGAGCATGGGGGAAGGTGCGCAGGGAAGCGAGCGCATGCGGGGCAACCTTTTCCAGGGTCCGGACGGCGCGGTGCGGAATGGCATCGCCGCAGACCTTGTCCCGCGGGAAGGCATGCCGCTCCAGCAGCAGGACACGCAACGCGGTATCCTTCAGCGCCAGCGCGCAGGTGGTGCCGGCCGGACCGGCGCCCACAATGACCACATCGTAATCATGGCTCATGGCCTGGCGGGCGGGAGATGAAACGATAAGGAATCAGGTACCCTGAATTTACGTGGCGAACCGCTTCGCCGCTTCGTCCCAGTTAACCACGTTCCACCAGGCCTTGATGTAGTCGGGCCGGCGGTTCTGGTAATTGAGGTAATAGGCATGCTCCCACACGTCGAGGCCGATCACCGGCATACCCTTGACCTCGGCAATATCCATCAACGGGTTATCCTGGTTGGGGGTGGAGCAAACTTCGAGCTTTCCGGCCTCGTTCCTGATCAGCCATGCCCAGCCGGAACCGAAGCGCCCCGCGCCGGCGGCGGCAAACTTTTCCTTGAAACTGCCGACAGACCCGAAGGCACTGTTGATGGCATCAAGCAGTACGCCGCCCGGCTCGCTGCCGCCCGGCTGCATGATGGACCAGAACAGCGAATGGTTGTAATGGCCACCGCCGTTGTTGCGTACCCCCATGGGGTACTTACCGATCTGCCTGCACAGATCCTCGATGTCCATGTCGCCAGCATCAGTAGCCTCGATGGCCTTGTTCAGGTTGTTGACATATGCCTGGTGGTGCTTGTCATGGTGGATCTCCATGGTGCGGGCATCAATATGCGGTTCAAGGGCTTTGAAGTCGTAGGGTAATTCTGGTAGTTGGAATGCCATGGTTTTTCTTTATGGTTTAAAGGGTTGCAATGGAATGTACATGACCGGTGACCGGGTCATCGCGCCGAAGCGCATTTAAAAATTAATCGTCAAATTTACGTAACCACGGGAATTCATGCGATCACGAATATCACTGTCTGCTGCTTTATATGTGGTGCTGCTTTGTGCCGGGTGCGGAAAGGACGAAACGCCGGTACGCGTTGACGGCAGCAACCCATGTGCAGGTTTTGTGCCCCCGCAGGTGAGCGGGACGGCCACGACCTTCATTGGAGATACGGTAACGCTGTTTGCGTCATCTGCGCTTCCCGGCGTAACCTATGAATGGACAGGGCCGGACAGCTTCACCTCAGCAGACCAGATGCCCGTGGTAACGGATATCCAGTACCGGCAAAGCGGGTACTACCTGGCCCGTGTACGCGACGGGGCATGTGTAAGCTTGTACGACAGCACACGTGTGGGGGTGGAGGTGCCCTGTCCGGCCATGGGTGCCAATACGGCGAAGGTAGGCAACACCACATGGCTGTTTTACAATAATGTTTCGGGCGGACCGCAGGGTCCCAAGCTATATTATGGCATTACAGCTGTGAGCTCCTATGGCACCCTGTATATCCAGTTCAACAGGTTCAGCCCGCCGGTAGCTTATAACACATTTAATATCAGTCCCATGCCTGGCGTTGATACGACCGTGGTGAGCATGCGGATAGACGAGGCCGGCACTATCTATGAGGCACAGGGGGGCGTCCTTTACGCGGGAGATGAAGGGGACTCTACCGTATTTACATTCTGCGGGGTAAACTTTCAACCTGCCGGGGGGCCTCCGGTTACCGTAAAAGCCTATATGATACGGAGTTAATTGTTAATAAAAATTATAGGCCCGGGTGGGATACTTGAATATTATTTTACCTTTGCCAACTTAGTAGAATCACAAAAAATCAGAAAAATGAAAAAGTTACTTGCTGTATTCATGATTGCCGGACTGTTTGGTATTGTTGCCTGTAGCGGAGGCGAACAGCCTGCTGAAGAGGCCACTACGCTGGACGAAGTTACAGAACAGGCTGCCGACATTGCTGACGACGCTGCTGATGCGGTATCTGACGCTGCCGAAACCATGGAAGAAGCTGCTGATTCCACTGCTGCTGCTGTGGAAGGCGCTGCTGACGAAATGGGAGAAGCTGCTGAGGAGATGGCCGGTAAGGCCACCGGAGGCGGCGGAAACTAAGTTCCGGTATCTAAAAAGCCTAAAAGCCCTGTGGGATTCCACGGGGCTTTTTGTTTTCAGCAGCTGGACATGCCCGCGGCTGAAACCCGGGATGGCATGACCTGGGGCACCACGTTTCCGCGCGGTCTATGCAACCGGGGAAGTGTTTAGCGGTCTGACGACATGGAAGCCTGTGGCAGCGGGTTCCGGCCGGCCTCGTCGTTACGCATGCGGTTGCGCCGGATATCACAGGCCATATACACCGCTTTCCGGAATGACGCTTCGGAAGCCTCGTTCTTGCCGGCAATATTGAAGCCCGTACCATGGTCGGGGGAAGTGCGCACCACGGGCAGGCCGGCGGTGAAGTTCACCCCGCCGCCGAACGAAAGTGCCTTGAAAGGCACCAGGCCCTGGTCATGGTACATGGCCAGCACGGCATCAAACTTTTTAAACGTACCGGCTCCGAAAAACCCGTCGGCAGGGTAGGGTCCAAAAGCGAGAATGCCGTTGTCGCCCGCCTTGCGAATGGCAGGTTCGATGACCTCCTGCTCTTCATTCCCAATGGCGCCGTGGTCACCGGCATGCGGGTTTAAGCCAAGCACGGCGATGCGCGGTTTGCGGATCGCGAAATCGCGGCGGAGCGACTGGTTCAGCGTTTTCAGGCTTGCGCCGATGGTTTCTGTGGTAACAGCAGCAACCACATCCCGCACCGGAAGATGACCGGTCACGAGCGCCACGCGCATGAGGTCGCTCACCAGGAGCATGAGCGGGCGGGGCGCCTCGAAAAACTTACCCAGGTAACCCGTGTGCCCCGAAAAGCCGGTATGCGACCTGCTGACCGCATGCTTGTCCAGGGGTGCCGTGATCAGCACATCCGTTTTTCCCTGTTGGAGATCCCTGGATGCCGCTTCCAGGCTTTGCATGGCGTAGTTGCCCGACTGCTCGTCCGGTTTCCCGAATTCAATCTTCAGCTCGTCGTCCCATAAGTTCAGCAGATTGACCTTTCTCCGGTTGAGCTCGTCAATGTTTCTCAGGGTAGTATAATTAAAATCGTTGATGCCCAAAGCCTTTCGATGAAATGAAAGTGTCTTGGATGAACCGTAGATGACCGGAACGCAAACCTGCAACATGGCATGGTCCATGAAAGTCTTGAGTATAACCTCCATGCCGATGCCTGTTACATCGCCTATGCTGATCGCGGCACGCACCCTGTTTGCTTCGTCACTCATATATATTCATGCTGGCGGGGGTCAAAAGTAATAAAGGAATTCCATGTGCCCGCGCCAGGTAACGCGGCATGTGCATGAAGGCATATTATATACATTTGTCCGGTACCGAATTCCGGAATTATGGCGAGGATACTGATCATCGACGACGAAAAAAGCATCAGGAATACACTCAAGGAAATCCTGGCATACGAGAAGTACGAAGTTGCGGAGGCTGCTGATGGTGCCGAGGGACTGAAGCTGGCGGAAAAGGACAAGTACGACATCATTCTCTGCGATATCAAGATGCCCAAGATGGACGGGCTGGAAGTGCTGGAAAAAGTCCAGGTGACCAGCCCCGAGGTGCCTGTGATCATGATCTCGGGTCACGGAAATATTGAAACGGCCGTGGAGGCCATCAAGAAAGGGGCGTTCGATTATATCTCAAAGCCGCTTGACCTGAACCGCATGCTGGTTACCATACGGAACGCACAGGAACGCCATACGCTGATCAACGAAACCAAGACGCTGAAGCGGAAGATCTACAAGACCACGGAGATGATCGGGGAGACGGACGGCATCGTCAAGGTCAAGGAGATGATCGACCGGGTGGCCCCCACCGATGCGCGCGTGCTGATCACGGGCAGCAACGGCACGGGCAAGGAGCTGGTGGCTCGCTGGATTCACGAGAAAAGCAACCGCAACGGCTCGCCCCTGGTGGAGGTGAACTGCGCTGCCATTCCATCCGAGCTGATCGAAAGCGAGCTTTTCGGACATGAAAAGGGATCCTTTACGTCCGCCATCAAGCAGCGGATAGGCAAGTTCGAGCAGGCCAACAAGGGAACGCTTTTCATGGACGAGATCGGCGATATGAGCCTGTCCGCGCAGGCCAAGGTGCTTCGTGCCTTACAGGAAAACAAGATCACGCGGGTGGGCGGGGAGAAGGAGATCCGTGTCGATGTGCGGGTGATCGCCGCCACCAACAAGAACCTGAAGTCCGAGATCGAAAAGGGAGATTTCCGCGAAGACCTCTACCACCGCCTGAGTGTAATCGTCATCCATGTGCCTTCCCTAAACGACCGCAGAGACGACATTTCACTGCTCGCGGATTACTTTATGAAGGAGATCTGCAACGACTATGGAATGGCGGTCAAGGAGTTCGAGGACGCCGCTTACGCGGAAATGAAAAAAATCAACTGGACGGGTAATATCCGTGAACTGCGCAACGTGGTCGAACGGCTTTTGATCCTGTCCGGCGACAAGGTTACCGCAAAGGATGTGACCGCATTCGCAGCAAGCGGAAAGACCTGAGGCCCCGGTTCTCCATTCACGCGCTTAATCGATATCACTGCAACGGCAATTCCCTTTGCGATGCATTTGAGAAACCTCGGTGCGTCCTTTGTGAGCATTGTGGTTGCCCGGCACCTATGCGACCGGCGCATACCCGGTAATGAATTGTTAATGGAACAGACCTTCCAGGGGTCAGCGGATTACCCCTGTACGGAAGCCTGTGCGGCGATGACTTCCGCAAGCCGGGAAACAGCCTTATCCAGCCCGGCCATGTCCTTGCCGCCGGCTGTGGCATAGAAAGGCTGTCCGCCGCCGCCGCCCCGGATGTCGCGGGCCAGCTCCTTGATGATAACACGCGCATCGAGGTTTTTTACCTTCACGAGGCCCTCATCGATCACCAGCGATAAAAGCGGCTTGTCGTTCACCTCCGCGGCGAGCAATGCCACCACGCCTGGAATCTCCTTCTTCAGCTCGAACGAAAGGTGCTTGATCGCGTCCGCTGATGCCAAATCAATCCTGCCGGCGTAAAGTTTTATACCCTGCACTTCCTTTACCTCGCTTTTGATCTTTTGCTTGACAGCATCCGCCTGCTGCAGGGCTGCCTGCCTGCCTTCCTTTTTGAGCTGCTGGTTTTCATCAAGCAGTTGCCGGACGGCTTGCACGGGGTCCTGGACGTTGCCCAGCATTGCGGTGGTTTCATGAAGCTGGTCCAGTCGCGCGTTCACGTATTCCAGGGCGCCGGCGCCGGTGACGGCTTCCACGCGGCGGATGCCCGATGCCACGGCGCTTTCCGAAACGATCTTGAACAGGCCGATCCTGCCCGTGGAAGGTACATGCGTGCCGCCACAGAGCTCAACGGAGAACTTCGGATCGAAAGCGATAACCCTTACCGTCTCACCGTACTTCTCGCCGAACAGCGCCATGGCACCCATTTCCAGCGCGTCTTGTACAGGAACCTCCCGCCTTTCGTCCAGTGCTATGTCTTCCGTGATCCTTGCATTCACCACCGCTTCGATCTCTCGTATCTGCTCATGGGTGACTTTTGCAAAGTGCGAAAAGTCGAATCGCGTCACACGGTCGTTGACCAATGAGCCCTTCTGCGTCACATGCGTACCCAGCACCTGGCGGAGCCCTGAATGCATCAGGTGCGTGGCGCTGTGGTTGGCCGTGATGCGCGCCCTGCGCCCTGTATCCACGCGTGCGGTAAAAGTGGCGGCCGGGTCCGCGGGCAGATCGGGACCCAGGTGGATCCACAGGTCGTTTTCCTTTATGGTATCCACAATCCTTATCGTTTCGCCTTCATGTGAAAGCGTACCGGTATCGCCCACCTGGCCGCCGCTTTCAGCGTAAAACGGGGTACGGTTGAGCACAAACTGGTAAAGCGTTTTTTTCTTTTGGGTGACCTTCCGGTACTTGAGGATGCGTGCCGGGCATTCAAGCTGTTCATAGCCCACGAAGCCGGATGGCGCATCATCGTGCACGTCCACCCAGTCGCCGGCATCCATGCCTCCGGCGGCGCGTGAACGATTTTTCTGTTTCTCCAGCGCGGCATGAAATCCTTTCATGTCCACCTCGCGTCCCTGTTCACGCGCCATCAGCTGGGTAAGGTCAACGGGGAACCCGAAGGTGTCATACAGTTCAAAGGCGAAATCCCCATTGATCGTTTTCTCTTTGTTGGTCCCGAATTTACTCATGCCCTGCTCAAGGGTTTTCAGGAATGAGGATTCCTCCTCGCGGATGACATTTTCAATCAGCTCCTTTTGCGAGGCCAGTTCCGGAAAGACTTCGTTGAATTGCGCCGCCAGCGTACCCACGAGCCTGTACAAAGAAGGTTCATGCAGGTCCAGGAAGCTAAAGGCATACCGAACCGCACGGCGCAGGATGCGGCGGATGACATAGCCCGCGCCCGTATTGGAAGGCAGCTGGCCATCGGCCACGGCAAATGCCACCGCGCGTACATGGTCGGCCATCACACGCATGGCGATGTCTTTCTTCTCGTCCTTCCCGTACACGGTGCCGGCCGCCTTTTCGATCCGTGCGATCAGGGGGCGGAATACATCGGTGTCATAATTGGAAGTCTTGCCCTGCAGTACCATGCACAGGCGTTCGAAACCCATCCCGGTGTCGACATGCCTTGCCGGGAGGTTTTCAAGTTTCCCGCCCGCTTTCCGGTCAAATTCGATGAATACAAGGTTCCATACTTCAATGACCTGCGGATGGCCCGCATTGACAAGTTCCGCCGCAGGGACTTTTTTCCGTTCGCCGGCAGGCCGGAGGTCGACATGGATCTCGGTACAAGGTCCGCACGGTCCCGTGTCGCCCATCTCCCAGAAGTTATCCCCTTTCCCGAACGGGAGAATACGGTCCCCCGCCACGTGGTCCTTCCAGCATGCGGCCGCTTCGTCATCGGCCGGCAGGCCGTCATTCCTGTCGCCGCCAAAGACGGTCACGTAAATCCTGTCCTTTTCGATCTTATATACTTCCGTCAGCAACTCCCAGGCCCAGGCGATGGCTTCCGGCTTGAAATAATCGCCGAACGACCAGTTGCCGAGCATTTCGAACATGGTGTGGTGGTACGTATCGACACCCACCTCTTCCAGGTCGTTGTGTTTGCCGGATACCCGAAGGCATTTCTGCGTATCGGATACACGTACATCTTTCGGTCGGGTATGTCCCAGGAAATAATCCTTGAACTGGTTCATCCCCGCGTTGGTGAACATCAGCGTGGGATCATTGCGGACCACCATGGGTGCCGAGGGAACGATCGCATGCTTCCGGTCACGGAAGAAATCAAGATAAGCCTTGCGAATTGTTGCGCCGTCCATGTTGAAAACTTAGAATCAGCCTCTTAGACGTAAAATGCTGAATCGTTACTTTTGTGCGAGTTGTCAAAATTACTATTTCTTCGCCTGCCGTAAGCATGCCCAAAGCCAAATATCACTTCGATACCAGCACGTTACGCTATGAAAAGGTGGTGGTACCGCTGGGCAAGCGCATCCTGCGCGTGTCGGGATGGGTCGTTTCAGCGTTCGTCTTCGGCGCCGTGGTGCTGCTGGTGGCGTATTCCTACGTGGACAGTCCCAAGGAGAAGCAGCTCAGGCGCGAGATCAACCAGCTGGTGCTGCAGTACGAGATCCTGCAACAGCGGGTCAGTCAGTCTGAAGCGGTGCTACGGGAGCTGAACTACAACGACGATAACATTTACCGGATCATCTTCGAGGCGGAACCCATTCCTGCAAGTGTTCGGAAAGCGGGGTACGGCGGAATCAACAAGTACAGCGAGCTGGAACGGTATGACAACGCGGAGATCATGATCGAAAGCTCCATGCGTGTCGACAAGCTGATGAAGCAGCTTTACATCCAGTCCAAGTCGTTCGACGAGATCTTCGGTCTTGCCAGGCAGAAAACACAGATGCTGGCATCCATTCCCGGTATCCAGCCGGTGAGCAACAAGGATCTGAAACGCATCGCCTCCGGCTACGGGTACCGGATTCATCCCATCTACAAGACTTACAAGATGCATTATGGGCAGGATTTCACCGCGCCCGTGGGCACCGAGGTTTATGCCACCGGCAACGGTACGGTTTACAAGGTTGAGAACAGCCGGCGCGGCTACGGACGCAGCATCATCATCAATCATGGCTACGGGTACCGCACCCTCTACGCCCACCTGAGCAAGATAGAAGTAAGGCGGGGCCAGAAGGTCCAGCGGGGCGACCTGATCGGGCTGGTGGGCAATACAGGCACAAGCACGGCCCCCCACCTGCACTACGAAGTCATCAAGAACAACAGGAAGATAAACCCTGCCAACTTCTTTTACAACGACCTTACGCCGGAAGAATACGAGCAGATGCTCGAGCTCTCTTCCCGTGTCACACAATCGTTCGACTAAACCCTTTCCTCCGCCAGAAATCGAATCAAATCAAGCCAAGCCATGCCATACAAGGAAACCGAAGACGTCAAGCTGTACTGGTCCGTCAGTGAGGTAGCCAGAATGCTGGATGTAAACGAGTCGCTCGTCCGCTTTTGGGACAAGGAGTTTGACATCATCAAGCCGGTGCGCAACAAGAAGGGCAACCGCATGTTCACCAAGTCGGACATCGAGAACTTCAAACACATTTTTCACCTGGTGAAAGTCAAGGGCCATACCCTGGAAGGCGCGCGCAAGATGCTCAAGTTCCGCAAAGAGGAAATGGACAGTACCACCGGTCTGCGCGACTCCCTGCAGCGCGTCCGGAACTTTTTAGTGGAGCTGAAGGAGACCGTGTAGGCTTTCACCTGGATTAGCCACCCCATTTTAAATTTTCGTCGTACGTGGTACGGTTGCCTGCCCGAACGGCCAAACCTCATAGGCGGCCGGGCTCGTTACGGATATCGTTGTATAAACCCAGGATAGGATGCTTTCTGATCAGGCAGTGATCCGTTTATAGGACCATTTTCCAAAGGACGATTGCCAAAACAAGGTCCGATTGCCCGACCGGATGGTTCAGCAAGGCGATCCCTGTCACTGCCACTGCAACTGCCACTTTTCCCCAATGCCTGTTTGTCAAGGCCGGCAGCATAACCGCACATGAAAATTGATTTTATTAAGGGAACGGTCCCACGGACTCCCCGCCTTTCTTGGAAACACGAAAAGAGTAACTCCGGTGAATGAGAAAGCTGGCAAAGCCGATCACGACAGCGGAAAAGGCCCTGGAGATGGTGGGAAACCATTCCAGCACCTTGATCAGGAATGACATCAGCCCGTAGTTGAGCAGCAGGATCAGCAGGGCTACGAGTACGTACCGCATCAGCTGGTGGTGGCCCCGCAGGTCACTCTCCGTGAACACGAAATACTTGGTAATGGTGAAGTTGGTCAGCAAGCCACAACTGTAAGAGATACACAGCGCTATGGTAGGGGCAGAAACCACGATCATGCCCGCCAAATCCAGATCCTGTTTCATGAGAATGAAATTAAACGCGATGAAATAGGCGGCCACATCCACGCCCGTGGCAATACCGGACGACAGACCGTAGCGGATCAGCTTAAGCCGTAACAATTTCCTGAGTGGCATCTAGTGGCAGGCCGTTTTTTCAAGATAGTTGACGACATAATCCAGTACACCATCTTCCAGCGTATGGAATGGCTTCCGGAAACCGGCGTTGCGAAGCTTTTCCATCTTCGCTTCCGTGAAATACTGGTATTTCTCGCGGATGTCCAGTGGCATGTCGATATACTCGATGTTTTCAGGTTGCTGCAAGGCCTTGAAGACCGCGGCAGCCAGGTGGTAGAATGCGCGCGCCTGGCCTGTCCCCAGGTTGTAGATGCCGGAATGCCTGCGGTCATTCAGGAAGAACATGCAGACATCCGCCACGTCCATGACATAAATGAAATCCCGCATCTGGAAGCCATCCTGGAAGCCGGGGTCGTGCGACCGGAACAGCTTCACCTTGCCCGATTCCTTTACCTGGTTGAAGGCATGAAACACCACACTGGCCATGCGCCCCTTGTGGTATTCATTGGGCCCGTACACATTGAAGAACTTCAGGCCTGCCCAGAAATAGGGCTTGTGTTCCTGTGCGAGCGCCCACTTGTCAAAATCATTCTTCGATAGACCGTAGGGGTTGAGGGGGCTGAGCCGCTCTGTCACTTCATGCGCGTCGCTGTACCCCATGCTGCCGTCTCCGTAGGTGGCCGCCGATGATGCGTTGACCAGCGGCAGGCCGAATTCGACACATGTCTTCCAGACGTCTTTGGAATAATTAAGGTTCAGCTCGTCGAAGACAGCCTGGTCGAACTCGGCGGTATCCGTACGCGCCCCTATATGAAATACGAACTGCACAAGTTTATGGTGCTCCCTGAGCCATGGAATGAAATCCCTGCGTTCCACCTTCCGCGTATACCTTTTACCCTCTAGGTTCTTTTCCTTTCCGGTGTCGTCGAACTCGTCTACGAGCACCAGGTCGTAAAAGGCTTCGTCGTTCAGTTTGCGCACCAGGTTGCTGCCTATGAAGCCCGCCGCGCCGGTAATGATGATCATCGTGTTGTCTTTATGGTACGGTCCGGGATTTCGATAAACGGGGTGGCATCGGGCAGGAGCCCCTGGGCATGGCCGTGGGCAAGCAGCCCGGTGATGGCACGCCGGGCACCGGTATCGAGGGCAAGCGAATGATCGTTTACATATAGCCCGATATGCTGCCTGATCACGGTATCGTCCAGCTCTGCCGCGTGTTCGCGTACATAGGGCATCAGGTCATCGGGATGGTCCATCGCATAGCGGATGCTGTCATGCAGGGCATTGTCGATTCTCCTGATTAACTCCGGTCCGAGAGATCGCTTTGCGGCGATGCAGCCCAGCGGCACCGGCATGCCCGTTCTCTCTTCCCATAACCGGCCCAGGTCGGCGAGCTTGTGCAGGCCCCTGTCCGCGTATGTAAACCTGCTTTCGTGGATGAGGACCCCGGCATCGAAGGCGCCGGAAAGCACGGCATCTTCGATATCGGAAAACAGCATTTCCGTTTTGTGGCCCGCTTCCGGAAAAAAGGTGCCCATGAGCAGGTTGGCGGTGGTATGTCTGCCCGGTATGGCGATGCGCAGCTTCGCGATCGATTTCATGTCCTGGTGCTGCCTGGCAACCAGCAACGGGCCGCAGCCGTATCCCAGCGCATGACCACTGCCAAGCATCACATACGTATCTGCGGCGAACGCATAAGCGGAAACGCTCATCTTGGTGACATCGTAAACGCCCTGCACCGCCTTCCTGTTAAGGGCCTCCACATCCTCCAGTGCGGGCCGGAACCGGATCCCGGCGGGATCGATCATGTCACCGGCAATAGCGCCAAACATGAATGTGTCGTTAGGACAGGGAGAATATCCGAAAGAGACAGCAGGCATGGTGTATCAGATAAGGGAGTAGTATTCGCCGGCATCCTCGTGATGCAGGGCAATGCACCCGATGGCGATCAGGTTTACCAGTACTTTCTGGGCCGTACGCCGCGGGACCTTCGCCACGTCACGGTATTCATCCAGGGTGATGCGTTCATGGTCTGAAAGATATTTCAGCAGGGCCTTTTCGTTGTCGGAATAGCGGATCCTGGTGGCCCGCTGCCGGCTTTTCCTTTTGAACACTTCCACCTGGACCTTGGAGGCGAGCTTGGTGCTGTCGTTGACCCGTACGAAGGCCCACCATTTGCCATCATCTCCCCTGGCGCAGTAAGGCTTTTCAGGACCTTCGGGGATGTGTACCTCCAGCACGGTCTTCCTGCCCACGGTATGCTCATGAACCACAGGCGTGATCCCCGGACGGCAGAAGTGCGTGGTGGCTTCGGTCAGCATGAACTGCTCTTCAGCGGCATTGACGCCCTTGACGGTAGCATCGTCGCCCACGCCTACCAGCATGGTGCCACCGCGGTGATTGGCGAAGCTGACGATGGTCTTGGCGATTTTCGCAGGGCTGGCGATCTCATGCTTGTAATCCAGCGTATCACTCTCGCCGCTTCGCAGCAACTCCCGCAGGTGCGCCGACATGCCCTGTTTTCGCATGGCGTACATGGTACAAAAATACGGTATTCGGTATACGTTATTTGTTATTCGTTATACGTAATTCATTATACGTAATTGGTTTCCGGGACATTATAATGCTATATGCGGCCTTTTCCGGAAGGACCATTTGCCGGTTGCTTCCGGCCACCCAGCCCTGACGGTCGGAGCCGGGGATTGATACGGAGATCGCATATGATTTTTGTGTAAGCCTGCCGACTGCTGCTGCTGCTGCCTGCCGCTTGTTTCCTGGAACTGCTTGACCCTGCCAGAAAAGCCTCACAAGATGCGCAACAGCTGCTTGTAAAACCCGTTTCCTACTTTTGCAAAAAATCACACATGTATTTCAAGAACATCCTGGAAACCATCGGAAACACGCCTTTGGTGCAGTTGCACAACGTGGTGAAAGGGGTGGATGCCACCGTGCTGGCCAAGGTGGAAACCTTCAACCCTGGCAACTCCATCAAGGACCGGATGGCCATGAAGATGATCGAAGATGCCGAGAAGGCGGGAAAGCTCAAGCCCGGTGGTACGATCATCGAGGGCACCAGCGGAAATACAGGCATGGGACTGGCCATCGTGGCCATCTTGAAAGGATATAAATGCGTTTTTACGACTACCGATAAGCAGTCCAGCGAAAAGATGGATGCCCTGCGGGCCTTCGGTGCGGAGGTCATTGTATGCCCCACCAATGTAGAGCCAGACGACCCCCGGTCGTACTATTCAGTCGCCGCCCGGCTGAACAGGGAGATTGAAAACTCGTTCTACCCCGACCAGTACAACAACCTCAGCAACCGGCAGGCGCACTACGAAACCACCGGCCCGGAGATCTGGGAGCAGACGGAAGGCAGGATCACCCACCTCGTCGTGGGCGCGGGCACGGGCGGTACCATCACGGGTACGGCCATGTTCCTCAAAGAGAAGAACAAGGACATTAAGATTTGGGGCATCGACACCTATGGTTCCGCATTGACGAAGTACCACCGCACCGGGAAGCTTGACAAGAACGAGATATACCCGTATGTGACGGAAGGCATCGGGGAGGACTTCATCCCTGATAATTACGACTTCAGTGTGATCGACCATTTTGAGCAGGTGACCGACAAGGATGCCGCACTGATGACGCGCGAGATCACGAGGCAGGAAGGCATCTGGGTGGGCAACTCGGCCGGCGCCGCGGTGGCCGGGCTGCTGCAACTGAAGGATAGGCTCAAACCGACGGATATGGTGGTGCTCATCTTCCACGACCACGGTTCACGGTACGTGGCCAAGATGTTCAACGATGACTGGATGCGTAAAATGGGCTACCTGGACAAGGCCGGCGCCACGGCACGCGACCTGCTGGCCTCACGGAACAACGTGGAGCTCATCACCATCGACAGGAACGAGACGGCGGGCAAGGCGTTTCAGCTGATCACGGAAAACAACTATTCCCAGATTCCGGTCACCACGGACGAGCGAATAGTGGGCACCGTGTATGAGGATGAGCTATACGACAAGCTGCTTTCCGACCCTGCCATCCGGAACGAAAAGGTGGAGTCCGTCATGCAGGATGCCATGCCCTTTGTCGATATCGATACCACGGCCGAGGCGCTGGCACGGATGATGCACGACCGCAGCGCCGTCCTGATCAGGGATTTCAAGGCAGACCATGTGTATATCATCACCCGGTATGATGTCGCGGAGGCGCTTGGCGGCGGGTAAGCCAGGGATAGGTGGTTTGCGGGTGCTGAACTGTTGAATTGTTGTGGAGTGGAAAGGGCTTTCCTATCCCAGGCGCTGCACCTCAACCGCTCACCCATCAATAACTAAAAAATGGCAATGACGGTTCGAAAACCCGGGGAGAACATCACCTAATGGCATGGAGCCAGGAAACCATTCACGGATCACGGTTTACCGATTACGATTCACCTGCATTTCGGCTTTCTTCTACCCCGGTCAGGTGAGCGTCAGGGGGATGGCCCAGTGACCGGAATGGGGCGCCAATGACAATGCCGGCCGCCGCTCAATTAAAATAGTTTTTCAACGGGGTATGTGAATAAATCCACACCGAACTTAAAGGTGCATTCTTTTATTTTGCGGCTACAAACCGTTCATCATGAAGAAATACCTGTCGCTCATTCTTTGTTCCATTATCGCCACATCCGCTTTCGGTCTCAAGCCGGTCCGTGAATACAGGGTGTTGCCTTCCAAGTACGGCATGCCCTACGAGGAGGAGAAGATCGAAACGAAGGACGGCGCCGTACTCAATTCATGGTTCTTCGAGCTGGAGAGCAAGACCACCAACTGGGTCGTCATCAGCGGCAGCGGCGACGGCAATATGGCCGATTACCTGGAGATCGTGAATTCTTTCATGAGCGCAGGCTATAACGTATGCACCTACGACTACCGCGGCTATGGCGCAAGCAGCGACTTCGCCATCGATCCGGAGTTGTATATCTACCCCCAGTTCATCAAGGACCTGAACGCCGTGCTGGATTACCTCCGGAAAAGCAGGGCCATCACCAAGTTCGACCTGTACGGGCAGAACATCGGTGCCGGACTCAGCATTGGCGTGGGCGCCCAGCGGCCCGAGACACGCAAGGTCATCGCCGACGGCCCCTGGCTGGCCCTGGAAGACATGCAGGCTAAAATCAAGCAAAAGCTTGGAAAGGAGATCATCGTACCCTTTGCTTTCGACAAGAACTACGAACCCCTGTATGCTTTTCGCAAGCCCAAGGGCAAACTCAAGGGCCTGATGGCCATCGTGTCGCCCAATGACCCGCTCATCACGCCCACGGATATCAAGCAGCTCAAGGCGGTTACGCAAACCTACGTGGTCAAGAACAGCCCGTCCAACGACAAGAATTTCGAGACTGACAAGAATTCCTATTTCGAGATGATCGAAAGATTTTTATCCCGTTGATCTTGTCACAAGGATTCCGGTAAACGGCTAATGGTTGACGGAGAAAGCAGATCCAGCAGCAGGTTTGTGAACCTGGCCCCGGGGAGACGTATATCGAATACCAGCCCCTGTTCACAGTTCCCGGACTAAAACCGCAGACCATATTCTGACATGAAAAAATTGTGGTTCCTTCTTCTCTTGCAGGTCTACGCTTTGCAGCAGTCCAGCGCGCAGCGTGACGAAGGTGCTTCACTCGGGGTACGGGCGGGTGCTGTATTTTCATTCTTCAGTTTCCCGGGCCTGGAAGCCACGACATCGCCCGGTGCTTCGGTGGGCTTTTTCAGCCGCGGACCCATCGACGGGGACTTTTATATCCAACCCGAACTGTATGGCACCTTCGAGAAAACGGAGATCACGGATCCCAATGTTTCCGGTGGCATCGTCGAGCTGAAGTTTATTTACGCGGAATGCACCTTCATGGCGGCATACTATCCCGCCGAAAGCCTGTGCCTGCATGTGGGTCCGTTCGTGGGGTACCTGGCTCATTACAAGGCCACCGGCGGGTGGCCTGACAGCACCGGCATGAATATTTTCGACCGGGAAAACTTTAACGATGTCAACCTGGGATTCATATACGGTGCTACCTATGAGCTGAAACGGTTTGACGTGGGACTGCGGTACAACCATGGCCTGTTCATCATCGGCAAGGAGCTGGCCCGCGCCACACATGCGGACGCGTTGAAATCCAGGAATGCATACCTGCAGCTGTTTGTCGGCTACCTGTTCTGAGCCGCGGTTGGAAAAGGAATGAGCCACGTCATCGTTTCCGGTTCCGAAACCCATAATTTTGGGGTCCTTATGGCATGCCTGCGTGCGGCCTCCACAGGCGAAAAGACATACATACACAAATGAAACTCGAAACCCTGGGTCATGCCTCCATGATGCTGCGTGACGATGCCGGGCAGGCGGTCCTGCTGACCGACCCCTGGCTGAAGGGCTCCTGCTACTGGCGGAGCTGGTGGCTGCAGAACTACCCCACCGACGGGGAGTGGGCGGAGATCAACAAGGTGAAGTACTGTTATATCACCCACGAGCATCCTGACCATTTCCATACCTACACCATCCGGAAGATGAGTGACAGCATCCAGTTTATGGCCCCGCGTCTTCCGGTCGAGAATATAGGCACGTTCCTGCAGAGCATCGGGAAGAAGGCGCGCGTGCTCGAGTACCTCGAATGGCACGACATGGCGCCAGGCATACGGGTGCTGAGCATTCCGCTGTATAACGATGACAGCGTGCTGCTCATCGACACGCCCACGGCATTCATCGTAAACCAGAACGACTCCAAACCGGCATTCCGGCAGTGGAAGCAGCTGCGGAATTTCATGGCCAGGCATTGCCCAAAAGGTAAGAAGCGGATCCTCATGAGCAGCTATTCACCGGCAAGCATCGTGAACAGCTTTCTGAAGAACTCGAAGCGCGTAAGCATGAAGCAGAAGAAGGACTATATCGAATACATCTGCCGCAACTGCAACCTGCTCGACATCGATTATTTTATGCCGTTTGCCAGCCAGGTGATATTTTACCGTTCCGATTCCAACTGGGCCAACTCATTCAAGGTGTCGTACGACGACGCGAAGCAGTACTGGAAGAGCGGCGCACAATTGCTGCAGCCGTATTCCACGATCGACCTGGATAACTTTGAGGTATCCTCGCGTGACCCTGCCAGGTATAACCACCATCCGGAGGAGTACCTTGCAAAGGCGAAGGAATACGAGGAGCGCGACCAGGCAGCGGTGATCTCTGACGTGTACATGGACAAGCTGCGCAAAAAGATGAACCGCGGCCGGCTGTTCTTCTGCCTGTTGTTTCCCGGGGGCTTCAGTTTTGACTTGGGCAACCTGTTCCTGTACTATACGCCGTGGTCTGGGAAGATCAGGAAGATGGAGGAGAACGAAAAAGTGAAAGGTCATTTTTCACTTATCATTCCCCGGCAGGCATTGCGCGACGTGCTCGACTTTAACCATTTCGGCGACCTTGGAATAACGATGTTCACGCTCATCGTACTCAACAGGACCAATAACCCGAAGCTGATCTACCTGTTTTTTATCATCCTCACGATGGATGACTACCAGCACCTGGGCGGGATCGGCAGTTTCTGGAAATGGGTGAAGGAGAACTGGCGGTTCCGGAAGTGGGATATCCCGGCGCTCGCCGGTTCATAAATTCGTCATTGCAAGGAGGGGCGCAACCGGGAGGATACGCACCGAAGCGGCAAACTCCTGAAGATTTTTTGGATGTCTTACAGGAGTATTTTATCTTGAATAGTGGGATTGCTTCGTTGCTGCGCTCCTCGCAATGACGGTTAGCGGTAGCCGCTTGTCAAGATCCGATCAAGCAATTCCTCCAACGTATCATTCTCCAGGTCCAGGTAATGGGAGGAAAGCCCGGTGGTCTTCGCTCCTTCGACGTGCTGGGGAGAGTCGTCGATGAACACTGTTTCTTGCGCGTTGAGTTTGTTTTCGCCGAGCACCAGGTCGAAAATCTCACGGTCCGGTTTGCGCATGCCGATATCGCAGCTGAAATAAATTTTCTCAAAGTACGCATCGAGCACATCGCGGCCGTAGTCGGCCTGAACGATCTGCATGAACTTCGGGATATGGATTCTGTTTGTATTGCTGAGCAGGAAAAGCCGGTATTGCGGCTTCAGTCTTTCAAGCAGCCGGATGCGGTGTGGCGGGATTTTGCCCAGCATGGCATTCCAGGCGATGTCAACCTGGTCGCCGGTCGTACCGGCGGGCAGGTGAGTGAGCAGGACATTCCGGAATTCTTCATTGGAAATCCGGCCGGTGTTCATGTCGTCGAACAGGGTTTGCTGTTCCTGTTTGTTGTACAGGTCATCGATTTGGTCCAGCCCGAGCGCCCTGAAAGCACGGGTGGTTTCGTGGTAATCCACATCGATCAGCACACCGCCGAGGTCGAGAATGATATTTCTTGTCATGGATTTCGTTGGATGGAAGGCGGCAAATATATAATTTCGTGCCACCATGCCGAACAGTCATATATCGGCAAGGGCCTATAGCTCAGTTGGTTAGAGCACCTGACTCATAATCAGGTGGTCCCTGGTTCGAGCCCAGGTAGGCCCACCCCTGAAGCAGAAAAATCCCGACATATGTCGGGATTTTACGCTTCAGGGCTGTGAAGCGCAAATTTTCCTCCGGGAGGAGGGAATTTTCTGCTTCACAGGTTACCTTATACCTTTAAGGTCATGGAACTCCCGTACTGTGTATATGTACTTTTTAGTCAAAAGGACGCCTTCTTGTACATCGGATATTCGACAAACCTGTCCGAAAGAATTAGAAAGCACAATTCAGGAAG
>JAHEKC010000046.1:0-1470 GCA_024638565.1 Bacteroidota bacterium | reverse complement strand
CCTTTAAGGTCATGGAACTCCCGTACTGTGTATATGTACTTTTTAGTCAAAAGGACGCCTTCTTGTACATCGGATATTCGACAAACCTGTCCGAAAGAATTAGAAAGCACAATTCAGGAAGCGTTAGAAGCACCAATGGCAGAAGGCCGCTGGAGTTGATATTCTGCGAGCAATATCTGTTTAAAGAAGATGCACGCAAGCGGGAAGGATATTTTAAAACGAGCATGGGCAAGAAGGCTATTAAATTGATGTTGTGTGACACGCTGAGCGCACTTGGGTACAAGGGCGGACTGAAGGCCAGGGATATTGAATTTTCTTATGATTAATGAGGCCAAGCCCTGAAGCAGAAAAATCCCGACATACGTCGGGAAGGACAGGTAGGCCCACAGGTAAAAAGCGAATGCCCTTTACATCAAATGGCGCGCTCATTGCCGCCGTCGATCGGAATTTGAGCCCCTGTAATCTTCGAAAAAGTATCACCCAGCATTTTTACAGCTATTTCTGCCACGTCTTCAGAGGTAACCTCAACTTTTAGAATATTATTGGTTTTGTATTCTTCAACCGTTAATCCGTAATGACCGGCCCGTGATTCCAATATTTCGTCTGTCCAAATACCGGTGTCGAATACGCCATTTGGATGAATTACATTTACCCTGATGCCTTTGGCTCCAAGCTCCAGGGCGGCAATCCGGGCAAGCTGGGTAAGCCCGGCCTTTGCTACTGAATAGGCAGAGGCCCCCGGCCCCGGAGCTGCAACGTTTTTGGATCCGATTATCACAATTGCTGAATCAATTCCAAGGGACAAATAAGGCAGGCATAGTTTGAGCAATTGCTGGTGGCTGGTAACATTAATGTGCATGCTTTTTCTCCAGGTCTCATCATCCATTTCTTCAATAGAAGAACTTTTAGGGAACGTGCCGGCATTGGATACCAACATATCCAACCCACCAAAGTGTGCTATCGTTTTCTCTATCGCACGCCTTAATTGTTCTCCATCAGTCACATCACATTGTACGTTCAGGACTTCATTTTGATTGAAGCATGTATTTATAGCTGGATTAATATCAATAGCCGATACAACAGCACCTTCTTTTACCAGCCTTTTGACACAGGCTTTTCCAATACCGTTGGCTGCTCCTGTAACCAAAGCAATTTTTCCCTGCATGGATTTTGAAGCGCTGTCTTTTTTGAGTTTTTCCTGTTCAAGAACCCAATACTCCATTTCAAACAAATCACTTTTGCAAAGTGTGTGCCATCCGCTAAGTTGTTGCGCCTGGGAAACAGCCTTCATGGTATGCCTGGCAATGTCCTGGATAACGATATTGTTTTTCATGCCCGGTCCGAAGGAAAGTATGCCGTGCCCGGGCCATATGGCCCACCTTGGAGCGGGATCCAGGGATATAAGATCCCCGGTATTGAATTCATCAAAGTACTTTTTGTACTCGTTGGCATAATGGTCGAGATCCTCTG
>JAHEKC010000045.1 GCA_024638565.1 Bacteroidota bacterium | reverse complement strand
TTTTATCCAAATTATATCTCAGGGAAGGATTTGCTTTTAGTGACGCGTGGCACAAAATGTCTTGTTCCGTAACCGGCGTGTCCTTTATTTGCAGGGATGCATTGCTTCGTCCGGGCAATCCTGTAGCAATCGCTTTTTGTTTTACTGATGGTTGTAAGTAGTATCCCCGCCTGTAACGCGGTCATTCGGGCGGGCACATGGAAGGTCCCCGGCCACGATCCTCAACCGCTCAACCACGCAACAGTTCAACTTAATCAACAACTATGAACCGGTAACCGCGAACGCCTACCATTTATCTCACCAATCATACCTTTACATCCATGCAAACCCTCGAGATCATCGGGTTTATTTTCGGCATCGGGGGGGTATGGCTTACGATTCGAAAGCATATTTGGTGCTTTCCCGTCGGCATCGTAAATGTGCTGATCACCGCCTGGCTGGTATACCACCAGGCACTGTTCGCTGATGTACTCCAGCAGCTCGTATATTTCGTGCTGCTGGTGGCAGGCTGGATGAAATGGAGCCGTGCTTCCGGCCATTCGCCGGTACGCGTTACCACCCTCGGGGCCAGGGAATCGTTTTCGCTTGCCGCGGTGTGGCTTGCCGGCACGGCGGTTATGGGGTACCTGTTCGACACCTTTACCCGTGCATCCTTCCCCTGGTGGGACTCAGGCGCCACGGTTTTATGTTTTATAGCCCAGTGGCTGATCGCCCGGCGGAAGATCGAAAACTGGATCCTGTGGATGATCGCGAATCCGGTTTACATTACACTATACCTGCTCAAGGACCTCGAATTATATGCATTGCTTTCACTTGTCTATTTCATCATGGCGATATTAGGCTGGCGGCAATGGAACGGGTACCTGAAACGACAACCCGATGCCCACGCATGATATCTTTCGGGTGGCGCTGATCGGTCCCGAATCCACGGGCAAGACGACACTGTCACGCCAGCTTGCCGAACGGTATGGCACCGTATGGGTGCCCGAACATGCCCGTACGTACATGGAGCAGCTTAATCGCCCGTACCGTGAAACTGATATAGCCGAAATCACGAAGGCGCACTTCGAAAATGAAAAACGGGTCATGCAAAAAGCCCGCAGGCTTCTTTTCACGGATACAGAGTTCATAGTATCCATCGTTTGGGCGGAAGAGAAGTTCGGGCATGTGCCTGATGTGATCCTGGAACTACAGGAACGGCATCCCTACGACCTTTACCTGCTCACAGCGCCCGACCTGCCCTGGGAGCCGGATCCCGTCAGGGAGAACCCCCACCGGAGGGAATACCTTTTCGAGCGCTACCGTAAAGCCCTTGAAGAACGGGGATTACCTTACGGTCTGGTCCGGGGTTCCGGCGACAGCCGGATGGCATTGGCCGCCTCCCACGTGGATTCCGCCATAAAGGCGTTGCCCTGAAGGGTATTTCTTTTTACATTTGTTCAACACACAAGCACAAGGGGTGGCTGCCTTAATGGTTGCCTGAGATTACACCCGGCGTCCTTCATCCCGGACCAAAACCTGATCAGGGTAATGCCTGCGTAGGAAACAAGTGTTGATCAAAGGTTTATTGCGACCCCGGTGCATGTTCTGACAACATGAGAATACTGATTATTGTTCTGTGTATCCTGACGCCACTCCACCTGGCCGGCCAGGTGGTGACCGGCGTGGTCAAGGACAGCCGCACGGGAGATCCCCTTTCTTACGCGAACATCACCATCCCCGGGACTTTCAAGGGCACGTATACTGATGGCAGGGGACGGTTTTCGCTAAGTGGTCTCGGAAAGGAAAAAGTCGCGATCCGGATATCATTCATAGGGTACCGTTCACAGCTTGTGGAAGCGCTGCCTGGTGTGACGGGGGAATTGTCAGTGGCGCTGGCACGATCCTCGGTCATGGCCGATGAGGTGGTGATCTCCGCCACACGCGCCACCGCGCATTCCGGCATGGCTTACACTGAATATAGCCGGGAGGAGATAGACCGGGAGAACTACGGCCAGGATATGCCTTATATGCTGGCTGCTTCACCATCGGCCGTTGTCACTTCCGATGCCGGCACTGGCATCGGGTATACCGGTATCCGTATCCGCGGCACGGATGCTTCCCGTATTAATGTCACTATCAACGGGGTGCCGCTGAACGATGCAGAGTCGCAACTCGTGTACTGGGTCGATCTTCCCGATCTCGCAGCCTCGACGGATAATATCCAGGTGCAGCGGGGCGTGGGTACTTCCACCAACGGGGCGGGTGCATTCGGCGGCAGCATTCACGTGCAAACCAATAAGCTCATCCCGGAGCCCTACCTGCGGACAGATCATACGGCCGGTGCCTTCGGAACCATCAAGAACAGCATATCGGCCGGTACCGGGCTATTACATGACCACTGGACGTTCGACATCCGGTTGTCCAGGCTCAATTCAGACGGGTATGTCGACCGGGCGGGTGCAGACCTTAAATCCCTTTTCATCTCCCAGGGCTACTATGCAGACAAGGCGATGATCCGGCTGAATATTATCACTGGGAAGGAGGTCACCTACCAGAGCTGGTACGGCACACCACAGGCGGTGATAGAGGGCGATGTGCAGGGTATGATCGACTATAGCGTCAGGAACGGACTTGACAGCGAGGATTCGCTTAACCTTCTTACCTCCGGGCGCACTTATAATTATTACCAGTATCATAACCAGGTGGACGACTACCAGCAAGACCATTACCAACTGCACATGTCATTCGAGCCGGCCGAAAAGGTGGTCATCAATAGCTCGCTGCACTATACGCGCGGGCGGGGGTTTTTCGAAGAATACAGGAAAAACCAGTTGCTTTCAGACTATGGTGTGGTGGATTCAGTGCCAGGCTTCGTATTCGGGCCGGTGAGCCTGGTCAGGCGGAAATGGCTGGACAACGATTTTTACGGCGCCACCTTTTCACTGCATGTCACGCCTTCGGGTCCGGTATCACTCATTGCCGGCGGCGCGTGGAACAAGTACCTGGGGGATCACTATGACGAGGTCATCTGGGCGGAGTTTCTCCCCGTGGATGCCATCCCTTTCGGGTATGCCTTCGATACAGGGGACAAAACTGATTTCAACGCGTTTGTCCGCACCGTTATCGATGTGCACAGCAACGTATCCCTTTATGCCGACCTGCAGGGCAGAAGGGTAAGTTACCTCTTCACCGGGCCGGGACCCGGCGGCGGTGCGTCTGCACAGGGCGAGGCTCTCACGTTCTTCAACCCTAAAGCAGGGATCACGGTCCGCCCTGATGACAGGCAGACCTGGCATGCCTCGCTGGCCATGGGCAACAAGGAACCTTCCCGGAACGACTATACCGACAGCCCCTATGACCGGCGACCCGTGGCCGAAAGGTTGTATGACTTTGAAGCCGGTTACCGGTTTCGGATTGCCCGGTTTACCGGAGCGCTGAACTTTTATCATATGCGCTATGATAACCAGCTTGTCCTCAACGGCAGCCTCAACGATGTGGGTGAACCTATTCGTGTGAACGTGAAGGAGAGCTATCGCCAGGGTATTGAGGCGGAATGGGCCTGGAAGCCTGTACGCAAGGTCAGGATGTCCGGTTCCGTGACGCTGGGCCGCACGAACATCAAAAGCTATAACGAGATCGTGGCTGACTATGACACTTTCGTGAATGACACCATCACATATGCCAACACTTCTATCGCCTACTCTCCCGATGTCATTGCCTTCACCGAGGTGGCATGGTCACCGATTAAAAGGCTGGAGCTGGCCTTGAATGCCAAGTATGTAGGCAGGCAATTCCTGGACAATACATCGGATGAGTCACGCAGCATCGATGCCTACTGGTATTCGGGCGTACGGCTGGGCTATACCTTCAAAACCAAATTTGTCGACGAGGTACGCCTGGGTCTGCAGGTCAAAAATATATTCGACCGGCTTTATGAGTCCAACGGCTATACCTATAGTTATATCTATGGCGGTGAAACGATCACGGAAAATTTCTACTACCCGCAGGCCGGGCGACATGTGATGGGCAGGTTGACACTTGTTTTCTAGCGGGCTGAACTGCAGACGCTGATCTAAAAACTCACAGCCCCAGTAACCGCTTTTCCGGGTCACCGCCGTGCAACAGCATGGTAACCGGGTTTTCGAGTAATTCTCTTGCCTTGACCAGGAAGCTGACTGATTCCCTTCCGTCGATGATCCGGTGGTCGTAGGACAAAGCCACATACATTACCGGGCGTACCACCACGCGGCCGTCGATCGCCACCGGCCGGTCCACGATGTTATGCATGCCCAGGATGGCAGACTGCGGCGGGTTGATGATGGGTGTTGAAAGCATGCTCCCGAAAACACCGCCATTGGTAATGGTAAAGGTGCCTCCCGTCATTTCCCCTATGGAAATCTTTCCTTCACGCGCCTTTTTGGCCAGGGTGAGGACTTGCGCTTCTATTTCAGCCATCGAAAGGGATTCCGCGTTTCGGATCACCGGTACCATTAGTCCCTTTGGTGCACTCACCGCTATCCCCACGTCGCAGAAATCGTGGTAAACGATCTCCTGCCCGTCAATTCGTGCATTGATAGCCGGGAAGCTGCGCAAGGCTTCACTAACGGCCTTTATGAAAAAGGACATGTATCCCAGGCCCACACCAAAATGTTCCTTGAAGGTATCCTTGTATTTTTTCCGGATCCGGATGATGGCGCTCATGTCCACCTCGTTGAACGTGGTGAGCATGGCGGTCTCTTTCTTGGCTGCCACCAGGCGTTCCGAAACCTTGCGCCTGAGTGTGGACATTTTTTCCCGTCGCTCGGTTCGTGAACCGTCCCTGCCTGGAAACACATCTCCTTCCTCCTGCCCTTGCATGGTTGCAAGTACATCTGACTTGGTGATACGTCCTCCCTGCCCGGTACCCTTGACCGATGCCGGCTTGATCTTGTTCGCTTTCATCATTCGCCCGGCCACCGGGGATGAACCGGCATCAGCTTCAGGAGCGTTGGTTTCCGGTTCCCTGACACGACTGGCCGGTGCAGCTGCCGTAACCACATCAGCATTTCGTTTTGCCGGGCCCGCCTTTTTAACGGCTTGCGCCGATGGCTTTGCGGTACTTGCAGGTGCTTTAACAGAAGTGTCTATCGTGCATAATACAGCACCCACCTTTACCGCCTCGCCTTCTGAAACCTTAATGCCTAGTTTGCCGGATTTCTCCGCCACGATGGACATCGTGGCCTTATCGGTATCGATCTCTGCAATCACCTCATCCGCCGTCACATAATCGCCGTCCGACTTCAGCCACTGGGACACCTCAACCTCGGTAACGGACTCGCCCGGACTGGGAACCTTGATTTCTATCGTTGCCATTGCTCCTGCAAAGTTCCGAAATAAAACGCCATGCCGAATACGGTATTTACCTGCTGTCCGGATTCCATTCTAAGCCACTAGGACTCAGCCTGTGAATCGGAACAGGCACCTATCTTTGAGGCATGGTCTCCAAAGCCGACGTCCTGAAGGCCATCAGGGATGCAAGCAGTGAAAAGTCCAGGCAGCGACAGGAGTTTTTCGGGATCAGGAATACAAAAAGATACGGGCTCACCCAGCCACAGATCAGGACCATTGCAAAATGGGCGGGAAAGAATCAAGCGCTGGCTCTGGCATTGTGGGAAACGGGCATTCATGAAGCCCGGCATGTAGCCATACAGGTTGCCGTGCCGGAACAGATGACTTCACGCCTGATGGATCGGTGGATGAGAGATTTCGATACATGGGATATCGTGGACGGTGCCTGCATGCACCTGATCCGGAAATCACCCCTGGCATGGAAGAAGGCGGTACAGTGGACCGCCCGGAAGGGCGAGTACCAGAAACGGGCTGGCTTTGCACTTTTGGCATGCCTGGCGGTGCATGACAAGCAAGCGCAGGACAGCAGCTTCCAACAGGTCTTCAGGCTGGCAGCGCAGCATGCTTCAGATGACAGGCATTACGTCTGGAAGTCCGTCAGCTGGGCATTGCGTCAAACCGGCAAGCGCAATGATACCTTGCGCACAAAGGCCATAGCGCTGGCGCTGAAACTCACCCAAAAGGGTGACCGTTCAGCGAAAAGGATCGCAACCGAAGTGTTGCGTGAATTGACGCATTAGTCAGCGTTAAACGAAGATGGCTGATTGAGATTCTGGCAATGCATCGGCTTCAAACGATTCATGTCCGGCATTCGAGGTGATTTAGTATTTCATTACCTTTAGATTTCAATCTTACCTATTGCCATGTTCCGCTTGCTGCTTATCGCTTTCTTCCTGCCGTTAGGCGCAGGGGCACAGCCCATACTGAGCTGGCTTCCGCCGATGACGATTGGAACTCCAAACAACAGCAACCTCCATCCGCGTATTGCCCTTGATGGCAAGGGCGATCCGCTGGTCATATGGGGAGACGCCCAGGCAGACCGTGGCTGGTTCGCTGCCTGGAACGGCACCGGCTTTACAAGCCCCGTGTCATTAAACCCTTCCTCCCTGCCTGTATTTACGGCATCATGGGCCGGCCCACAGTTGGCGACACATGGTGACACGGTATATGTGGTCTTCAAAAAGAAGCCCGAAAATGTCGATACGAACCATGTGTTCATCCGGCGGTCGTTCGATGGCGGATTGTCCTTCGATCCACCTGTCCGGGTCGACTATATAGCCGACAGCCTTTCACGTTTCCCGGCGGTGACCACAAATGCGGCCGGCCACCCCGTGGTGTCATTCATGAAGTTCGACCCGGGGTTCGGGAATCCAAGATGGAATGTGACACGTTCGAATGATTATGGGTTGACATTCCAGCCTGACATTCCTGCCAGCGGTTATTCCGGCGGTATTGTTTGCGACTGCTGCCCCGGTTCATTTGCAGCATCAGGAGATGACATCGCGGTCTTATACCGCGACAACCTGAACAACCTGCGTAACAGCTGGGCCGGCATTTCCACGGACGGCGGCGCCTCCTTTCCCGGCGGCATCCAGGTGGATCAGACCAACTGGGTCATCAACAGCTGTCCTTCCAGCGGACCGGACGGCGTGCTGGTCGGGGATACCCTTATTTCCGTTTTTATGAGTGAGGCAAGCGGCAATACGCGTGTATACTGGAGCAAATCAGTCTTACCCGGACTTAGTTTTGTGGCTGGTGGCAACATTACCGGACCCGTGCCGGGCCTGCTTACACAAAACTACCCGCGTATTGCCGGCGACGGAACAGCCGTGGCTATAGTGTGGAAACAAAATTCGGGCGGCACCGACCAGGTCCTGGCCCGGTTCGCAGTCAACGTGGAAAACGGTTTCCCGGCACCATATGATACGGTGGCATTAGGGTCGGCAGGCAGCCTGGCAAATGCCGATGTGGCCGTATCCCCCGTTGCCGTTCACGTCGTATGGCAGGGCAATGGCGGAAACCTTTGGTACCGCAAAGGGATTTACAGTACTACAGGGATGGATTTGCCGGCAGTCCACCGGTCTTTGCAGGTTTACCCGAACCCTGCCCGCGAGATGCTTTTCGTCGACTTACCCGGAACAGCCAAATGGAAGATTACGGACCTGGCAGGGGGGACAATGCTGTCGGGGCATAACCGTCAACCTGGCACTACCCTGCGAATCCCCACGGCAGGACTGCGCGCGGGCACCTACCTGTTTACAGTGGAAACGGCCGGGAAAAACGAGACGATACGGTTCTCTGTCCTGTAGCCGGCCTGTTCGCATCTCATCAGGACATGATATCGAACACGTTTCCCTTCCTACTCATGAAATGCTTGATGTTGACGCACATGACCGGGATCTGAGATTCGTTTGCTACAAGTTTCTGCTCTTCCACACCCATAATGTAATCCGTTATATCCGTTTCCGGGTCGATGGCCGTCACCACCATGTCGGCATCAAGCGTCCCGGCTTCACGCAGGACATCCTTATATTTTGTTTTAGTGTTGAATGACCCTGCAACGGCAAACCGGATCCCGTTATCATCAAGGAAGGATTTGAAGTATCCCATGTTATTCCGGATCTTGTCGTCGATGAATTCATCGCTGGCCTGCTGGGGTACCAGGCAGATCTCTGCCCTGAACCTTTCATTGAGCGACAGCAGCAGCGGCAGCATCTGCTTGGCCTCCCGTGTATAGTCCACGGGAATCAGAATTTTACGGATCTCATGGTATGGTTTGTGCTGAACGACAATATACGGTGTCTCCGAATTGGTAATCACACGCATGGCCTTGCTGCCAATGATCCGCTGCATACCCTTGATGCCGTGGGTGCCCATCACGATAAGGGAAGCTTCCAGGTCGCCTGCCGACTTCCCGATCAGGTCGAAGATGTTGCCTGGGCGGATGTGCGTTTCAATGGTCACCCCCGCATCTTTGTACTTCCCTTCAAGGTTGTCCAGGCTGGCCTGGGCCTTTGATACGTCCTTCTCGGATGGCACCACGTGAAACAGGATAATGCTTTCTACCGAAAGGCTTCCGGCAAGGCCGATGGCATATTTCAGCGCGTTCTCCGTTACGTCGGTGAAGTCAATTGGAACGAGAATTTTCATAACGCGGGTTTACAGGTTGGCGTTTCGAAATACAATTAACGAAAAATTCAGGAAAACGCAGCCCTGATCAGCGCAGACTGCTCCTTTTCATGCTGCTGATGCGATCCCGTGGCGGGACTTGCGCTCTCTGGCCTGGCAACCAGCTCCGGCTTCAGTGCGCCGAGCTTACGCAACACGTAACCCCAGGCACCCATGTTCTCAGGCTCCTCCTGCACCCACAGGACCCGCTCCGTCCCGGGGTAGCCGCCTAAAATCGTTTCGATCTGGGCCATCGGCAGCGGATACAGTTGTTCCAGCCTGACGATGGCGGTATCTCTTACGCGATGCTCCTGCCGGTATGCCGCAAGGTCATAATAAACCTTGCCTGTACAGATGATGACCTTCTTTACCAGCGAACGGGAAACAACAGGATCATCCAGTGTTTCCTGAAAGCGATCCGACAGGTCCCTGATGGATGACATGCATTCCCGGTGCCTGAGCAGGCTTTTCGGCGTAAACACCACCAGCGGCTTCCGGAACGGCCTGTGCAACTGCCGGCGCAGCACATGGAAAAAACTAGCGGGTGTGGAGCAGTTTACCACCTGCATGTTGTCTTCCGCGGAGAGGTCCAGGAAACGTTCCATGCGTCCACTGCTGTGTTCCGCGCCCTGCCCCTCGTAGCCATGTGGCAGCAGGAGCACGAGCCCATTCATGCGATTCCACTTGTCTTCCGCGCTGGCGATGTACTGGTCAATGACAATCTGCGCTCCATTGTTGAAATCGCCAAACTGTGCTTCCCAGACTACAAGTGCATTCGGCGCCGAAAGGCCGTAGCCGTATTCAAACCCCAGCACACCATATTCGCTCAGGTTGGAATTATAAATTTCAAACGGCCCCTGCTTTTTCCCCAGGTGCTGCAACGGAATGTACTTCTCTTCTGAATCCTCAATCGTGAGCACGGCATGGCGATGTGAAAAGGTACCCCGCTCAACATCCTGACCGCTGATGCGTACCGCGAAGCCCTCATTCAGCAGGGAGGCATACGCCAGCAACTCACCCATGGCCCAGTCCACCTTGCCTTCCCCGAGCATGCGCACACGCTCCCCGAGCAGCCGTTCCACCTTTCGGAAAAACGGCTTGTCAGCCGGAAGGGCATTCAGCTGCCTGCCCAGCCTGGTCAGCTCCTCCGGGTCCACGCCGGTGCCTGGTGAACGGTCGAAGTCACCTGGCTGGGATGAACGCAGCCCCTTCCATGTTCCTTCCCTGTAGTCAAGCACCTGTTGCTTCTTTGATTGTCCCTTGACTGTATCAAGCCTTTTCTGCAGCAGCTGTTTGTATTCCTGTTCCAGCTCATCCGCCAGCTTCTGTTCGATCTCGCCCTGTTGCTTGAGTTTTTGCACATAGATCTCACGCGGGTCCGGATGAGCGGCGATGGATTTGTAAAGCAACGGCTGCGTGAATCGCGGTTCATCGCCCTCGTTATGCCCGTATTTGCGATACCCCAGAATATCGATGAACACATCCCGGTTGAACTTCTGCCTGAATTCCATGCACAGCTGGATGGTGTAAACCAGCGCTTCTGCGTCATCGGCATTTACATGAAAAACCGGTGACAGGGTGACCTTGGCTACATCCGTGCAATACGTGCTGGACCGTCCGTCAATATAGTCGGTGGTAAATCCCACCTGGTTGTTGATGACCAGGTGCACCGTACCTCCTGTCTTGTAACCCTTCAGCCTGGACATTTGTATCACTTCATACACGATACCCTGCCCGGCAATGGCGGCGTCGCCGTGGATCAGGATGGGGGCGATCATATCCTGCGTACCTCCTTTTGTCAGGTCGATCTTTGCCCGTGTCATGCCCTGCACAACCGGGTCGACCGCTTCCAGATGTGAGGGGTTGGGCGAGACGCTCAGGTGTACCTTCCTGCCGCCGGACGTGGTGATGTCGCCCGAAAAACCCAAATGGTATTTTACATCGCCGGCGAATACATTGTCTTCATATTCCGCGCCCTCGAATTCGGTAAATATCTCCTCGTATTCCTTACCCAGGATGTTGGCCAGCACGTTCAGCCTGCCACGATGCGACATACCGATCACGAATTCCCTGATGCCGAGTCCGGAACCCTTTTCCAGGATGGCATCCAATGCGGGGATCAGCGTTTCGCAACCCTGCAGGGAGAACCGTTTCTGGCCGGTGAACCGCGAATGCAGGAATGACTCAAATGCAACCGCTTCATTGAGCTTCTGCAGTATCCTCCGCTTTTGAGCGGCCGGAAATTCAGGAGTGTTACGTCCGGATTCCATGCGCTTTTCCAGCCAGTCAACTGCTTCCGGGCTCCGGATGTACTTGTATTCGGCCCCAATAGACATACAATAAGTCTGCCTGAGGTGTGCGACAATGTCCTCCAGCGCGGCAGGACCGATCCCGATTTCCGTGCCCGCCTGGAATACGGTTTTCAGATCATCGTCTGAGAGATCAAAATTTTCCAGGTCCAAAGTGGGTGTGTACTTCCGTCTTTTGCGTACCGGGTTGGTATCGGTAAACAAATGCCCCCTCAGCCTGTACCCGTTGATCAGGTTTATAACCCGAAATTCCTTTTGCAGCAGGACCGGAATAATGCCCTTCTCATCACTGAAGGACGACCTGGCGAACTCGAATCCCTCGAAAAACTTTCGCCAGCTTTCATCAACGGCGTCAGGGTTCTCGAGGTACTGCCCGTAAAGGGTTTCGATAGCCGCGGAATCGATATTACCCAGGTATTCTTTTCCCATGTGCAAAAACACAAAGTTAAGCGATTGGCCCGAAGGGCCTTCGGATCTTCAGGGCATGCGGATTCCGGGGAATCCGTTGGGGTCTGCCTGTCTGAGGGTGGCACCGTAACGCGCATTTACCGCTTCAATGAACAGGTTGGCAATATGCGCATAGCCCTGTGGGGTGGGATGGAATCCGTCTGTTGAAAAGAACCTGCCGTAGATGTATGTATTGTCATAGGAAACCCCGTTGACCACTACGCCGGTATTCAGTTTCCTGAAAAGGCCATAAACATCGGCATAAGCCAAACCGTTGGCGACTGCCAGGTCACGCAACTCATTATTAAAGGTGAAAATGCGGTTACGGACCAGGGAAAGTTCGCTTGCGTCCAGCACATGCGCATCGCTGAAAGGCCAGGCCTCATTCGTGGCCGGGTTCCAGGAACCGTATCCCGCGCAGATGCTGTCCCGGGAGGCGCTGAGCAATACCAGCTCCCCACTCTTGAGCATCCGGATCTTGCTGGGTACGCTGAGGTCCCTGACCAGGTATGGGTTCATCCCGGCGCTGAAAACGATATTGGAATCACTGATATAAAACTGGTTCAACTGCTGTGCTTCCGCCGTGGTTAGTACCAGCCCGTCATACGGTATAGCCGTGAAAAACGGCATGTCGCCCGGGTCCGGAATATTACCCACTGCACCACCGGCACCTGCAGCCACCAGCGTATTGATGATTTCTTCCGCGCCCTCGCTGAACGGTTGCGGGTCCGTTATAGGTATACTCGCAAGGTCGTCTCCACCCAGGCGCGCATAATCGTAAATGTCTTCCATGCCGATCAACAGGGTAAAGAAAGTGGGCGACACCAGGATGGCTTCACTGAGGATAGAAGAAGCACCCGGGGTGGTCGCAAATCGTGCATAGAACGGATTGACGAAAAACTGGTCATTGAATTGGGTGGACCTGATCCCGGGAATACCCAGGTTCCGGTATGGCCCGCCGGCTGATATGTTTTTTGTAAAAATGGCCGGATCACCCATGGAAGCAGCGAACCGCGTTTTCAGCCGCCCGGGGTTCCCGCACAGGGTTCCCAGGAACAGTTCGAGTCTTGCGTTACCCTGGAGGTTGGTGCCGATGTCCGAATTGACATCGGGTTGGTTGAACGCGCTCCCGCCCGCAGCGGCGAACAGTTGCGACAGGATGGCAGGATAGGAATGTTGCTGCCCCTCATTATAAAGTGCACCGTCTGCCATGCCCGCGGTAAAGGATCCACCCATGGCCACGTAGGCGCTGAAGTCCGCATTTCCCTGTGCAGGAACTGCTTCTTCAATAGTGGTCTTACAGCCGCTGGATGAAAGTGCGAGGATAGCAAGGGCGATATTTCGTCGGCGGAATAGCATGATCAGAAGGCCAGGTTGAGGGACAGGCCGCCCATGTAGCGAATCGTTTTGTAGGTGCCGGCCAGTCCCGTGCCGATATCTTCACCCTGTCGTTCGAAAAAATTCTCTACACCGGCACCCGCATTCACCTGGAACCTATCCGTGATCCTGTAAGTGGCGCCGAATGTAAACAGGATCTTGTTCGCGTCTGGCACCTCGGGCAGGAGGTGACTCCCGTCAAATGGCGATATACCGTAAGCGAATCCGCCACTGAGCGTAAACTGTTCTGAAAAATCATAGGAAGCGCCAACCCGGCCGGTCAGGCTGTTGTCAAGGTCAAAGATGCGTGTATGCCCGAATGCCGGATCCGAATCCGAGCTGAAGGTTACGGAGTCCAATGCGGACCAGCCGGTATATGTAAGTTCTGCCGTGGTCAGCAGTTCATCCGTGAACTTATAGGCGACGGCCGCGGTCAGGGAATAGGGAAGGCTGAGGTCCGCATGATAAGCGCCGGCCGCGGGATATTCTGTTGCAACGGAGGCAGGCAGGGAAGAATAGCTAAAGCTGCCATCATCCATGCTGAAAGTTTGTGCTGACCGGTAGGTAAGTCCGAAGTTCAGGTCCTCGTCGAATGCGTAGAAAAGGCCAACCGTGAATCCCATGGCGGTGCCATCGCCCGTGAGCATGGCTTCTCCGTAGTCATTCCCGGCAGGAACAGCCCTGCGCTGGTCCCAGGTGCCATACGAATAGATGAATCCCGCACCTGCACCCAGTTTTTCACCAAGTGCATACGATACCGTGGGCTGGATGGACGACATGGCAAGCTCGGACTCCTGGGCAACAAACCTTCCCTCCCACTCGTCGCCCCAGTTAAAATGAAAGCCGTAAGGGGAATAGAATCCGAGGCCCCCTGACCATTTTTCACCCACCTGCACGCTGCCGAAAAAACTGAACATGGCGGAGGACACCGTTTCGGCATCAACCTGGTTGTTGAATCCGCTGAGGAATGAAGAAGAAGTACTGTTGAAATAACCGCCGGCTGAAATATTGAAAGCCTGCTCCAGGCGCACCATCGCTCCCGGGTTATAATATATTGCGGAGGCATCCGAGGAAACGGCAGTAAAGGCGCCGGCCATATTGCCGGCACGCTGTCCGTGTAACCTGTATTCAAACCCTCCCCCGAGCCCTGTGAAGGGACAAAGGAGAAGCAGCATAATGAGCTTATGCATGGGGTTAGTTGGGTTGATCAAATTAGCGCAACCGCTGAAACCCGTGCCGGGATTGGATTCCGGTGTGGCCATTTGGTTGCTGGTACTCAAAGATTCCGAATTTTAATTAAAGTTCGTGACATAGGTGCAGATAAATGGTAAAATGCCCTGTTGACAGGGTAAATGCACGGCTTGTTATATTTGCGGCCCTTGCATTTATTATTGATTGTCAAGGTTATGGAAGATTCCAGGTATGACATAGCGGTGATTGGTGGCGGATGCGTAGGCGTGGCCTCGGCGTACAAGATCAAGATGCGTCACCCGGGATTGCGGGTAGTGATCCTGGAAAAAGAGGGCCAGCTGGCGGCACACCAAACGGGTCGAAACAGCGGGGTGATTCATTCCGGACTGTACTACAAGCCCGGCTCTTACAAAGCACGCAATTGCGTTGACGGCAGGCGCGAACTGGTGGCCTTCGCCCGGGAACACCGCATACCACATGACATATGCGGCAAGGTCATCGTGGCCACGGATCCATCCGAGATTCCTCATATGGAAAAAGCGTTTGCGAACGGAAGGGCCAACGGCGTGGAGGGCATCGAGAAGATCGGGCCGGACAGGATCCGCGAGATAGAGCCTGCATGCGCGGGCATTGCAGGCATCTGGGTGCCCTGCACGGGCATCATCGATTTTGTGGCGCTGACCCGGAAGCTTGCTGAACTTACCGCGTCCATGGATGAACATGCAGTGGTCTTGTTGCACCGGGAGGCCAGGGGATTCAGGCATGTGGAGGGTGGGATCGACATCCTCACCAACCGTGAAACCATCCGGGCCAGGCATATCGTGAACTGCACCGGGTTGTTCAGTGACCGGATCGCGGTACGCGAAGGGGTCCAGCCCGGCCTGCAGATTGTAGGGTTTCGGGGCGACTATTACGAACTTGCCGAATCCGCCCTGGACAGGGTGCGCAACCTTATCTACCCCGTACCCAATCCCGCATTTCCGTTCCTGGGGGTGCATTTCACCCGCATGATCCACGGGGGTGTGGAATGCGGGCCCAATGCCGTATTCACTTTCAAGCGTGAAGGATATGGAAAAACGGATTTTAACCTAAGGGATACCTTGCAGGCGCTTGGATACATCGGCACATGGAGACTCATGATGCGCCACTGGCGTTTTGGACTAGACGAATATAAGCGCGCTTTTTCCAAACGGTTATTCCTGCAGCGGCTCAGAAAGCTCATCCCTTCCCTTGAAATGGATGACATTGTTACCGGACGCGCAGGTGTGCGTGCCATGGCATTGGGGCCCGATGGCAACATGATAGATGACTTTAAAATTATATCGCATGACCGTGCACTGCATGTGCTTAATGCGCCATCCCCGGCCGCGACCGCATGTCTCGCCATCGGGGAAGCCGTAAATAAAATGGCGGAGGAACATTTCAAACTGGATAACGACATACCAACTTCCGTTCGCTGACTTCTCCTTGCTGATCACTAATAGTATTATCTTTACCCTTACCGGTAGCCATGAGTGAACCAATTATCAAACTCGAGGATATCTCGAGAATGTACCGTATGGGCACGGAGGAGATTCACGCCTTGCGATCCATTACAGCAGAGATCTCCAGGAACGAGTATGTGGCTCTCATGGGGGCTTCCGGCAGCGGCAAGTCCACCCTGATGAATATCATCGGATGCCTCGATTCACCTTCCGGTGGGGCCTATTACCTGAATAACCGCCAGGTAGCCAGGATGACCGACAATGAGCTGGCGGAGGTGCGGAACAAGGAAATCGGATTTATCTTCCAGACGTTTAACCTGCTTCCGCGCTCCACTGCACTGGATAACGTGGCGCTGCCCCTCGTTTACGCGGGTGTGGCAAAAGAAGAGCGGGAAGAACGTGCCATGAAGGCACTGTCTGATGTCGGCCTCGCGGACCGCGTACAGCATAAGCCCAATGAATTATCCGGCGGACAGCGCCAGCGCGTGGCGGTGGCGCGGGCACTGGTCAACAAGCCGTCTATTATTCTCGCCGATGAACCCACGGGCAACCTGGACTCCAAAACCTCGAAGGAGATCATGGATCTGTTCCAGGAGATCCATGACAAGGGCAATACGATTATCGTGGTGACGCATGAGGCCGACATTGCCGAACATGCACACCGGATCATATACCTGCGCGACGGACTGATAGAATCTGACGCGGCGAATGAACGTATGGCCAAAAGCACGGCAGGCTGACAGAAACCAAAGAAGACAGAACCAGTTTGGCAAAGATATACACGAAAACCGGCGACCGTGGCGAGACCGCGCTGCTGGGTGGTACCCGCGTTCCGAAAGACCACTTGCGCATCAGGGCGTACGGGACGGTAGATGAACTCAACTCGTGGATCGGGCTGATCCATGACCAGGAAATTCCCGAGCCATCCCGCAGTTTTCTGCGAGGCATCCAGGATCAGCTGTTCTCTGTGGGCAGCATTCTGGCCGCCGATCCTTCCAAGCCGGGTGTGAAGACCCCCCGGCTGACGGATGATGACCTTTCCGGGCTGGAACGCGAGATCGATGCCATGACGGAAAAACTGCCGGTATTGAAAGCATTTATCCTCCCTGGCGGGCACCCGGTGGCATCGTACTGCCATATAGCCAGGTGCGTTTGCAGGCGTGCTGAAAGGCATACGATCACGTTAGCCGCATCCGAACCGGTCGATGAATTGGTCATCCGCTACCTGAACCGCCTTTCCGATTTCCTGTTTACGCTGGCCCGCCACCTGTTGGAGCACTATGGGGCACCAGCCGTTGAATGGAAGCCGCGAATGCCCGGCGGATGACGATTTGGGGGCCGCAGCCGGCATGCCATCTATTCATTTCCCTCATTTGTTTTTTCAAAATCGTTTTTTATACTTTTGCACGCCTTCGGAAATAGCGGTTTCCCTTCACCGGGATGCCACCCAAAATCGGGAATATGTACTGGACCCTGGAATTAGCGCAGCACCTCGAAGACGCCCCGTGGCCCGCCACGAAGGACGAGTTGATCGATTACGCGATCCGTTCGGGCGCTCCGCTGGAAGTGATTGAAAACCTGCAGGAACTGGAGGATGAGGGAGAGGCCTACGAAAATATCGAGGAGATTTGGCCAGATTATCCAACCAAGGACGATTTCTTCTTTAATGAAGACGAGTATTAGCGCACACGGTTGACAACTTAAAAGGCTTGTTTCGCATCGGAAACAGGCCTTTTTTATTTTTCATCCCCGTACATGGCCGGTTCATCTCACGATCCGTATTCCGCACTCCGGTACAAGGAATTCCGGTTTTTCATCGGGGCACGGCTGACGCTTACGCTTGGATTTCAGATCCAGGCCATCGTCATCAACTGGCTGGCTTACGACCTAACGCGTGATCCATGGATCCTGGGTATCATGGGACTTATCGAGGCCCTGCCTATCATTATCGTTTCGCTTTTCGGAGGTCACTATGCTGATAAGTATAACAGGCGAAACATCATCCTGCTCTTCACGGCCATCCTGATGGCAGGAGCCTTGTCCATGGCCTGGATCACGCATGGAGGGCTGGACCGCATCTTGGCACTGGGCATGGCACCCATCTTCGCACTCGTGTTCGTGATCGGGTTCTCCAGGGGCTTCCTTTCACCTGCTGTCATATCCTTGGCCGCCCAGCTCATCCCGAAGCCCTTGTACACGAATGCCGCTACCTGGAACAGCAGTGTCTGGCAGCTGGGCGCCGTGGCTGGTCCGGCAATCGGGGGGCTATGCTATGCATGGTGGGGTCCGTCCGTCACCTCCGTCATTGCCTGCGCCATGATGGCACTGGCCATGGTCTTCTACCTGTTTATCCGGCCACGGCCGCGGGCGGCCATAAAACCGGAAACAATGTTGTCCCGGATTGCCTCGGGAATCCGTTTCGTTTTCCGCAATCCGCCTATCCTGTCGGCCATAACTCTGGACATGTTTGCCGTGTTGTTCGGTGGGGCGGTAGCCATGCTGCCTGTCTTCGCGGACCAGGTGCTTCATGTGGGCCCTGATGGACTGGGTTACCTCCGTGCAGCACCAGCGCTTGGTGCTGTGATCATGGCCGCATGGCTGGCTTACCACCCGCCCCTGCGCAACCCGGGTCGCACCCTGCTGGTAAATGTGGCCCTGTTTGGGGTGAGCATGATCGCCTTTGCGGTGTCAAAGCATTTCTGGTTGTCCTTTGTGCTGCTGCTGCTGAGCGGGATGTTCGACAACGTCAGCGTGGTGATTCGCCATACGATTGTCCAGACACTCACACCCGATGAAATGCGCGGACGGGTTTCCTCCGTCAACTCGATATTCATCGGGGCATCCAATGAAATAGGTGCATTCGAATCAGGGCTCGCTGCCAGGATCATGGGATTGATCCCGTCAGTCATTTTCGGCGGCGCCATGACCCTTGCGGTTGTAGCCGCCACGTTCAAACTTGCGCCTTCCCTGCAGAAACTGCGGTTTGACAAGCCATCATCTGGCTCTGCATAACCTCACAGCGGGGGACCGGGCAGCCTGAAGACCTTCATCGCGTCGTTGTTATTGCCGGCCACTATCCACCTTTCCCCTTTTACACGCAACTCTGTCAGGCTGCGTGCATCGAGCTGGTTATAAAAACCCGTTTCCTTCGACGGCACGGCGTGGAAAATCCCTGCCCCGTCACCCTTGAGCAGCAAGCCTGTAAAAGCATCGCAGCGGCCTGTTTCCACGTCAAACCAGAAGCAGTTTCCGGTCATCAGGAAATCGTGCTTGCCATCACCGTTGTAATCGCCTGTCAGGATAGCGTTAACCGGAGCCACCTGTGCTTTCAGCGGTAGCGCATTTACACTGAATGTGCCATCCCCCCTGTTCTCAAAATAGGTGGACGCGAAATGGGTGGCACGGTAGGTGTCCGCCTGGTCCACCTGTTCTTTCGGGAAGATGTCATATATGGTAGCCTCGGCATACTGCGCAAACCGGGTGAACCTGGGCTGCAGCATACGCACCTGGTCCAGGAGTGCTTCCCTGCGATGCACCGGGTAGCTCGTGCCCATATAATACATAGTCATGACGGCGTCAATCGTACCATTTTCGTCAAAGTCGCCGGCATGCAGCACCACCGGCTCCTCCGGTGTCCCCTTGATGCGTGTGTTGAGTCCCAGGTTCCCGGCCACCAGATCCATATCTCCGTCGCCATCCATATCTGCAGCTTTCACGCAGTTCCACCAGCCTGTCGCATTGTCCATGGCCGCTCCCCCGCTTGTTGCCTCCAATTCATTCCCGTTGTTCATGAAAATCCTGACTGGCATCCAGTGCCCGGCGACCACCAGGTCGGGGCGGCCGTTATCATCAAGGTCTGTCCACAGTGCATCGGTGATCAGCCCGGGGGTCACCAGGTCACTGCACACCTCTTGTGTGACATCGGTAAAACGGCCATTTTCGTTTCGCAGGATGTAGCTGCGGGGCGACTCCGGGTAACGGCCCGGAACGATCCGTCCGCCGATGAACAGGTCCTTATCGCCGTCACCATCCAAATCAGCAGCAGCCACGGCATTACAGCTGGTGTGGATGGCAGGAATCCGTCCAGGCACCGGCGTAAATTCACCTTTTCCGTTGTTCTCGTAAAGCCTGACCATGTAATACGGGTCCTGTGGCGGCTGTTCACTGCCACCCCCGCACACGAGCAGGTCCTGGTCTCCGTCATCATCAGAATCAAAAAACAGTGCACCCGTATCTTCAAATCCCTTCTCCCGGTTCCAGAGTGCACTGTTCGAGGTACGGAATGTACCGCCGGCTGTCTGCACGAACAAGGCGGCCGCACCACCAGCCGCGTTTCCAACAAACAAGTCGTCGAGCCCGTCTCCGTTCACATCGCCGCGCGCCAGGCACGGTCCGCTTACAGAATGCTTCTGCAGCAGCAGCGGTTCGCGTTTGAAATCGACAAATTCGTTCTCGACATGCGTAAAGTGCAGCCCTCCCGTCCGCGTGATGTCAATAAACGGACGTACCGGTTCGGATGCCGGTTCGGCGGAAGGCGGAGCCGCGTCGTTATAGTCAAGTTCGACCACGCGATCTCCTTCTACGTTTGCGAGTTCCTGTGTACGGCCATCGGGCCAGGTCACGATAACCCTGTCAATCGTCTTTTGACTTCCAAGGCCGAAATGAACCTGGTCCTCCGGTGAGGAGTGATAGCCCTGGGCCTTGTAGTTGCAGTTGCGTACAATGCCTGAACTGATTGTAATCTCCACACACGAGCCTATCCCGCGTACATTGGCGCCCGGGCCCTTGAAGGAGAACCGGATATAATGTGCTTCATCCAGCTGCATCGTGTTATTCCGGTAGATGCTCGCATACCCGTCAATATTGTTAACCACGATGTCTAGGTCACCGTCATTGTCAAGATCGGCATATACCGCTCCATTCGAGAAGCCTGATTCGTCATCCACCCATGAAGCTGAGACATCCTTGAAACGCAGGTCGCCACTGTTCCGGTAAAAGTAATTCCTGAGTGGCGTGCCGGGCAGGAGGTTCAGCAACTCATAGATATTCTTGAACTGCCGGATACCCCCGTGGCGGTTAATGGAGTCCAGCAGGAAAAGCCGGTAATCCATGTCCGTCAGATCCCTTCTGTACCCGTTCGACACGAACAGGTCATTCCAACCGTCGTTGTCAAAGTCGCACATCAGGGGCGTCCAGCTCCAGTCGGTATGTGCGATACCTGCCAGGTGGGCAATCTCGCTGAACGTACCGTCACCGTTGTTAAGGTGCAACTGGTTGCGCATGATTTGATGCTGGTACCCGTGCTTCACGGCCAGGTGATAGTGGTCGTAGTTCATCGGGCCCATGAGCAGTTTCTGGCGCTTATTGTCCTCCGCCATCATGTCCACCTCCACGATATCCAGCATGCCGTCATTGTCAATATCGCCCGCGAAAGATCCCATGCTCGAAGCCGACATATGCATAAAATACTTTTCCATGCTTTCCGTAAAGGTTCCGTCACCGTTGTTGATATAGAGGTAGTCGGGCTGCAGAAAGTCATTGGTTACATAGATGTCCGGCCAGTTGTCCCTGTTGATGTCGAGCGCAAGCGGGTTGAAGCCGTGTGCCTTATTATCCACGCCGGCCTCGAATGTCACTTCGGTAAAGGAGCCATCGCCGTTATTCCGGTACAGCCTGTCGCTCACCCCCACGCGGTCCGTGTCCGGCCTCATCTTGATGTTGTTTGCCGTCATGTAGTCCAGCGGGCCATTGACCAGGTACATGTCAAGGTCATGGTCACGGTCATAATCGAAAAACGCCGTGTGGTTCGAGAAGCTCCTGTCATCCAGCCCGTATGCCGCCGCTTTCTCGGTAAAGGTGAGATTCCCGTTGTTGATGTACAGCTGGTTGGCCCTCAGGTTCGGGTCACGGAACAGGCCGGTCCTGCAAACGTAAATATCCATGAAGCCGTCGGCATTAATATCGACCATCTGCACACCTGAACTCAGCGACTGGCGGGGCAATATTCCGGCTGTCTCCGTGATATCCTGAAATTTCAGATTCCCGTTGTTCAGGTACAGCCTGCACTTTTCGTCGTTGGCGGCAAAGAACAGGTCCTGCAGCCCGTCGTTGTTGATGTCACCCACGGCTACGCCGCTCCCGTTGTACCTGTATTCGAAAGTATAGTTGACTTCCCTAGTGTCATGTAACCTGTTCGCGAAAAAAATACCTGTGGAATCCGGGGGCATGAGTGTGAACTGCTTAAGCGACGGTGCCTCGTTGCCCTCCCTGCCGCACGAGAGCAGCAGCATACCGGCGGCCATGCTTCCGGCTAGCAGGATGGCGGGCAGGTTGAATCGAATCATACCAATGAAATAAAGACTGGGTTTGTGCAAAGCGAATTTAGCAAAATATACATCGGCTTTATGCGCCTATTCGTACTTTCGCTTCAATGCAGAAGCCCCTTGCGGAACGCATGCGACCGGTTGCGCTGGATGATTTTTCCGGCCAGCGGCACCTGGTGGGTGAAGGAAAGGTCCTTCACCGGCTGATGAATTCGGGCCAATTGCCGTCCATGATCTTCTGGGGTCCTCCCGGGACTGGCAAGACCACACTGGCTCACTTGATCGCTTCCCGTGCTGGCCTCGGATTCTTCACCCTGAGTGCCGTGAGTGCAGGCGTTCGCGAAGTACGCGATGTGATCCGGAAAGCGGAGCAGGAAGGACATGCCGTCCTGTTTATCGACGAGATCCACCGGTTTTCAAAATCACAGCAGGATTCCCTCCTTGGTGCCGTGGAACGCGGAACCATCACCCTCATCGGGGCTACGACGGAAAATCCGTCTTTCGAGGTAATCCGACCGTTGCTGTCACGATGCCAGGTATACGTACTTGAAAGCCTGGGGCGTGATGAGTTGATGGAAATCGTCCGCAGGGCCCTGGAACACGATGAATGGCTCCGGACCCGAAAGGTCGTGATCCGGGAAGAGGAGTCCCTGCTGTTATTTTCGGGCGGCGATGCACGAAAACTCCTCAACCTGCTGGAGCTTTGCGCCATGTCCGCCGAAGGCGACGAGGCCGTAATCACAGACAACCTGGTCCGGTCGGTGGCACAGCGGCAGCTGGCGGCTTACGACAAGGGCGGCGAACAGCATTACGATATTATTTCAGCCTTTATCAAGTCGATACGCGGAAGCGATCCCAATGCAGCCGTATACTGGCTTGCGCGGATGATCGAAGGAGGTGAGGATCCGAAGTTTATTGCTCGCCGCATGCTGATCCTCGCTTCAGAAGACATCGGCAATGCCAATCCGAATGCACTGGTGCTTGCCACCAGTTGTTTCCAGGCAGTAGAGGTAACCGGTTATCCGGAGTGCAGAATTATCCTGTCCCAGGCTGCCGTGTACCTGGCTTGCTCACCCAAGAGCAATGCCTCATACAAGGCGATCGGGGAGGCACAGTCGCTGGCGCATAAGCACGGCTCGCTGCCTGTTCCGCTTCATTTAAGAAATGCGCCCACCAAACTGATGAAGGAGCTGGGTTACGGGAAGGAATACGCATACGCCCACATTTACAAGGATAACTTTGCAACCCAGGAATTCCTCCCGGAGCCGCTCAGCGGGCGCAAGCTCTATGACCCGGGGGCCAATCCCCGGGAGGAAGAACTCAGAAAATTTCTGCGAAAAAACTGGAAGGAAAAATATGGGTACTAGGAGGCTTTCTGTTTTACCCTGATATCCTTGATATTCAGCTGCAGGCTGGTATGCTCGCGAAAAGTGTTTTCCTCGATGTGATAGCATACATCGATATCGCTGTGATCCCGGAGGTCATCGAACACCTCGCCCTGCCGGAATGCAATTCCGTTGAACTTTCGCGCTATCCCCTGTTCATAGATTGACACCTTCAAATGGTTCTTGCCCACCACGCGTGCGAATCCGCTATCCCTGACTTTATCCGTGCGGAATACGGGCAGATCGTTTCCTGGTCCGAAAGGCTCGAACTGCTTCAGGATACTGAAAAACTTATCGGTAATGTCACCCAACCTGATTTCCGCATCGATTTCGATCTGCCGTGTCATGCACGACTCCGGGATCGTTTCGCTGACGGCCTGTTCAAACCGGTCACGGAATGCATCCACCTTTTCTGGATCAAGTGTCATGCCGGCGGCATACATATGCCCGCCGAATTGTGAAAGCAGGTACTCGCAACTGCTGATGGCCTGGTAAACATCAAATCCCTTTACCGAGCGTGCCGATCCGCAGGCCTGCGCCCCGGACCGGGTCAGGACCACGGTGGGTCGGTGAAAGCGATCGGCGATCCGGGATGCCACGATACCAATGACGCCCTTGTGCCAGTCAGGGTGATACAACACAACTGATTTCCGGTTTTCGAATCCTTCGTCCCGCCCGATCATGGCCATGGCCTCCTCCGTAATGGATTCGTCCAGTTTCTTGCGTTCCATGTTGTAGTTGTTAATCCCGGTACCATTATCCTTGGCTTGATCCGGACATTCGGTGACCATCAGTTCCACCGCCTGGCGTCCGGACTTGATCCTGCCGGCCGCGTTGATGCGCGGTGCGATGACAAATACGACATCCGTGATGCTCAGCTCCTTGGTTACACCTGCCACATCCAGGATGGCCTTGATGCCGGGCCTCGGAGCGCTATTCAGGTGCTTCATCCCATACCATGCCAGTACCCGGTTTTCCCCGGTGATGGGCACGATATCAGCCCCAATGGCAATCGCGGCCAGGTCAAGCAGCGGCTCCACTTCCCCGAACGGGATTTTCCGTTCCTGTGCCATGGCCTGTACCAGCTTGAACCCGATCCCGCAGCCCGGCAGCTCCTTGAACGGGTAAGGGCAGTCAGGTCGCTTGGGATCCAGCACTGCCACGGCATCCGGAATCACTTTGCCCGGCAGGTGGTGGTCACAAACAATAAAATCGATGCCTTTGGTTGCCGCATAATCTATCATATCGGCAGCCTTGATGCCGCAATCGAGCGCGATGATCAGCGTGACATTGCTGGCTGCCGCATGGTCGATTCCCTTTCTGGATATGCCGTATCCCTCCGCGTACCGGTCAGGAATGTAATAGTCGAGCCGGTCATGGATGCCTTTCAGAAAAAGGTACACAAGCGCTACGGCAGACGTACCGTCCACATCGTAGTCACCGTACACGAGTATCTTTTCCCGTTGCTGAACGGCCTGTTCAATCCGCGAGACAGCTTTATCCATATCCTTCATCAGGAACGGGTCGTGGAGCATGTCCAGCGAGGGGCGGAAGAAAGCCTTTGCTTCGTCGAAAGTTTTGAT